>JAGWWZ010000045.1 GCA_018970165.1 Planctomycetota bacterium
ATGAGTATGGCCCTCGCAACAATTTGCCCCCTTACATTGCAATTCCTGGCCAAGCCAATGAGTTCGCGGGGTCCGGGTATTTGAGTTCCAGCTACGGACCGTTCAGCCTCGGCGCGGATCCAGCTAACAATGGATTCCGCGTACAAGATTTGAATCTACCTGGCGACGTCGACATGAATCGATTCGGCCGGCGCCGTTCAGCTCTCGAAGCGGTCAACGAGTACTTCGAATCCAAGCAGCGTTCGGACAATATCACAGCCATGGACACGTTCTACGAACGCGCCTACGCATTGATAAGCAGCCCCCAAGCTCGCGAGGCATTCAATCTCGAAGCCGAAGATAAAGCGCTCCGCGACAAATATGGTCGCAATGCAGCAGGTCAGCGCCTACTCATGGCAAGACGTTTGGTCGAAGCTGGTTCTCGCTTCGTCACAGTCACCTACGGTGGTTGGGATATGCATAACCAAATCGCCAATGGCATGAAGAATAGTATGCCACCCTTGGACCAAGCTTTGGCCACCCTCATCGAAGACCTCGAGGCACGCGGGCTACTCTCCAAGACATTGGTGCTCGTAAGCAGCGAATTCGGACGCACTCCGAAGATCAATAACGATGCGGGCCGCGATCACTGGCCCAAGGTATTCTCGGTCATGATGGCTGGCGGTGGCGTGAAGGGAGGGGTGATTCACGGCGCTTCGGATGCAACCGCAACCGAACCGGAATTCGATCCGGTATCCCCCGAGGATCTCGCGACGACCATGTACCACCTCCTCGGAATCGTGGCTGATAAGGAATTGATGGCCCCAGGAGATCGACCTATCGAAATCTGCGATGGCGGCCGTCTGATCGACGCGATCCTGGCTTAGTCAATGCTTGATGTTCTTCGAATGAGGTGGATCATGGAATGCCTTCGACGTTGTCTTCGTCGCGATGTCGTGGCAACGGTGGTTATGCATGCCGTTGTCATCGGATCTTTCTCGCTCACCAGTGCCTCCCAACCGGAAGCGAACAACCTGTCCGCAATCGGTGTTCAGCGAGGCAATTCGGTCGAGGTTCAGATCTCGGGCGCTCGGGTGGGTGATGCTCGCGAACTCTTGTTCTATTCGCCAGGCCTGTCGGCATCCAATATCACCAAGGTCGATGCCAACAACATCAAAGCCACGATCACCGCTGCACCCGATGCCAAAACCGATCTGCACGGCTTTCGAGTTATCACGGAATCGGGCACCAGCAATATGCGGCTCTTTGGCGTATCCGCTCTCCCGAGCGTTGCCGAAACGGAACCCAACAGCGAGTTCGCGCAAGCTCAAGCGATCCCAAAAAATTCGACCATCGAGGGGGTCGTACTCAACGAAGATGTCGATTATTTTGCCGTCGAACTCGAGGCCGGGGAACGGCTGAACGTGGAACTCGAAGGGCTTCGCCATTCGTACATGAACGACTTCTTTGATCCTTATGTCGCGGTCTATGATGCGAATCGATTCGAGATCACAGCCAATGACGACTCGGTATTCCTACAACAGGACTGCCTCTGTTCGATGGTCGCACCGGCAAAAGGTCGATACATCATCGAGGTTCGCGAAAGTAGCTTCGGCGGAAATGAACGAGCCCGCTATCGTTTGCATGTAGGTGACTTTCCTCGGCCGGTAGCCATTCTCCCCGCAGGCGGCCCTCCCGGTCAGCCTCTGACGGCGACATGTATCGATCTGCTCGGCAATCAATGGACAGAAACCTTCGAGATGCCAGCCGAGTCCCCTACGAAGATACATTCCGTATGGTCAACCCAAGGAGACAAGGTTGCCCCCTCACCGAACCGCGTTCGCGTACGGGCAATGCCCAACGTCCTCGAAACGGAACCCAACTCGGACTATAACGCGATCCCCACATCCCACCCGGTCCCGGTTGCCTTCAACGGCATTTTGGAAACCGAAAGCGACCGCGACTACTGGGTGTTTGAAGCCAAGAAAGATCAGCAGCTCGACATCCAAGTTTTCGCCCGATTGCCCCTCCGATCCCAAGTCGATTCCGTCCTTCAGATTTTTAAGGTCGGTGGCGGTGGATTGGCTGGCAACGATGACAACGGAAACCCAGACAGCTATCTCAGTTTCAAAGTGCCCGAAGATGGCAAGTATGCAGTTTGCGTTTCGGACCATCTCGGTCGAGGCGGCAAGCATTTCGTCTACCGCGTTGAGGTCTCGGTTGCCGAAGCCGAAATCGGAACCACCGTCAATGAACTCGAACGCTATGTATCGCAAACCGTCAATGTTCCCAAGGGAGCGAGGATGGCGATCGAAACCAACATGGTTCGCAAAAATGTCGGTGGCGAAGCTAGAATCCAGGCACCGGATCTTCCCGAGAAAACCAATCACACCGACGGATTGGTTGCGGCCGATCAAGGAACTATCCAACTGATTTTTCGGGCCGATGCCGATGCGCCGAGCACATCCAAGCTCGTCGACTTGAAGGGAACCCTCACTGTCAATCCTGAGCTCACCCTCGTCGGGCATTTGAACCAACGAACGCAGTTGATCCGAGGACAGAACAACGTGGATGTATGGGGGCGTTACGACGATCGCCTTGCAGTCACCGTCGTCGAGGCCGCGCCGTTCGATATCGAAATCGTACAACCCCAGGTTCCCATCGTCCGCGACGGTTCGCTTGTCTTGACCATCAACGCGAAACGCAATCCCGGTTTCGACAAACCGATCAATGTTCGATTGCTGACCGCTCCTCCCGGAATCGGATACTCGGCTATCACCATTCCTGGCGATCAGTCGACCATCCAGATGAACCTGACCGCCAACGGCGGTGCAGCCATCCGCACTTGGCCAATCTTGGTCCTCGCAACAACCGACATCGGCAACGGTCCGATCACCATCGCTTCTGAGTTTGTACAGCTCGAAGTTGCTGACTCGCTCTTCAACTTCAAGTTCACCAAGACGATGGCTGAACAGGGTAAGCCAGTCGACGTTCTTGTCGGCGTGGAAATGAAACGGCCGGCGGAAGGAACGATCGAAGTGGAAATCCTCGGGTTGCCACCAGGAACAGCGTCTCCAACCCCGAAACTGAGCCTCGCTCCGGATGCGAAGCAACTCGTCTTCCCAGTGAATATTCCTGCCGAGACACGGGCTGGAAATTATAAAACGATAGTTTGCCGAGGTACGGTAACCAGCGATAAAGGGATCATCACGCAAGTCAACGGAAACGCAGAAGTCCAGATCGATGTTCCAGTCGCTCCTCCAGCAGCCGTCGCTGCGGCGCCGGCTCCGATGCCAGCGCCCGCTCCGGACGCACCCAAAGAAAAACCCCTGACGCGGCTCGAACAACTCCGAAAGGAAAAGGGAAAGCAGTAATGTCGGTCGAGAAAATCATTGCCAAAAAAACGGTGTTCTTCGTTGCTTTGAGTTGCTGTTTGCAACTCGTTTCATTCGCTCAAGATCCGCAACCACAATGGTCGGCGTTCACCGTATACCCGAGCGATATCCAAATCAGCTCGCAGAGCGACTCGCAACATGTGATCGCAGTAGCCACCCGCCCCGATGGCATCACGGTTGATGTGTCGGATCAAGTAGCCTGGCGGTTGGAAAACCCGGCACTAGCTCGCATTGAAAACCTGATTGTTTATCCGACGGCAGATGGCGACACCGAACTGGTGGGTGCCTGGAACGGAATGGAGGCTCGCGTCAAGTTGACGCTCACTCAGACCGCTACGCCGCGCACCGTGAGTTTTGAACGAGATGTGATGCCCGTTCTAACCAAGTCGGGTTGCAACACAGGCTCTTGCCATGGGGCTGCTCGCGGCAAGGACGGTTTTCGGCTCAGCCTCTTCGGATTCGATCCGTTGGGCGATTACCAACGCATCACTCGCGAGATCGGTATTCGCCGCGTGAACCTCGCTGTTCCCGATCAGAGTTTGATACTTCTCAAGGCGACCGGGGCCGTTCAGCACACAGGTGGTAAGAAGATCGAGCCGGGGAGCAAACACTACCAAACGATCTTGGCATGGTTGCAGGCCGGCGCTCCCGCGGACGCAACACGTACCCCCGTGGTAACCAAGGTCGATCTCTATCCCCGTCAAGCAGTTCTCGAGGGTGAGTCGAGCCAACAACGTTTGGTTGCAGTGGCGACCTATGCCGATGGAACCCAGCGCGATGTTTGGGACCTGGCCAGTTTCACCACGAACAATGAACGTACTGCTGCAGTCGCTTTCGATGGACGCATCACCAGCGGTGTTCGTGGCGAAGCGTTTGTCATGGCCCGGTTCGATACCCACACGGTTGGCACCCAGGTGCTTGCACTTCCGAGCGGTCTGCAGTTTCAACCACAACCACCCACTGGAAACTACATCGATGGATTGGTCGATGCGAAATTGAAAAAACTCCGTCTCCCCGCCAGCGGTTTGTGCACCGATGCAGAGTTCATTCGAAGGGCTACGGTCGACATCACCGGTCTGCTACCCACTGAGGAGGAAACACAAGCCTTCCTAGCCAACGCGGATCCGAACAACCGCGCTGCTCTCATCGAATCTCTCTTAGCTCGGAAAGAGTTCAGCGAGATATGGGCCATGAAATGGGCCGATCTGTTGATGATCAAGAGCAAGAACGAAGTAAGCTACAAGGCGGCCTACCTTTATTACAACTGGCTCATCAACCAAATCGCATCCAATGTTCCCATCGACAAGATTGTGCGCGATCTGTTGATGGCCACCGGCGGAACCTTCCAAAGTCCTGCAACCAACTTCTATCAGGTGGAGCAGGACCGATTGAAGATGTCTGAGAATGTTGCTCAAGTGTTCATGGGCATCCGCACTCAATGTGCCCAGTGCCACAATCATCCGTTCGACCGTTGGACGATGGACGATTACTATGGGTTCGCTGCTTTCTTCTCTCAAGTCGGACGCAAGCAAAGCGAAGACTATCGCCAAATCCTTGTGTTCAATACGTTCGGTGGAGAGGTCAATCATCCGGTCGGCGGAGCGGTTGTAAAGCCGAAATTCCTGGGAGGTGTTGTTCCCGATACCAGTGGCAAAGACCGACGCGCAGTCCTCGCGGATTGGATCACCAGCACGGATAACCCGTATTTCGCAAAGAGCATCGCGAATCGTATTTGGGCCCACTTCACCGGCGTTGGAATCGTCGACCCCGTGGATGACTTCCGAGCCAGCAACCCCGCAAGCAATCCGGAATTGCTCGATGCATTGGCGGGCAAGCTGGTGGAATACAAGTATGACATCAAGCAACTGGTGCGGGATATTTGCAATTCTCAAACCTATCAGCGCTCCACATCGCCGATAGAAGGGAACGAACAAGACCTTCGCAACTACTCGCACGGATTGGTGCGACGCATTCCTTCGGAAAATCTTCTAGATTGCATCTCGCAAGTCACGCAGACCAAAGAGAAATTCCGGGGCTTGCCATTGGGTGCGCGAGCGGTCCAGATCGCCGATGGCGCGACCAGCAATTACTTCTTGACCACCTTCGGGCGAAGCGCTCGAACGACGGTTTGTGCCGACGAAGCGACGACGGATCCCTCTCTGTCTCAAGCCCTTCACTTGATCAACGGCGGCGCGGTCAGCGGCAAGATCAATCAGGGCGGAATGCTCAACCAATGGAAACAACAAGGGCTGACACCCGAAGCGATCATCGACCGAATCTACTTCCGATGCTTGAGTCGTTTCCCAACCGAACCTGAAAAATCGCGATTGATGCAACTCATCCAAGAGTCGGGGAACCCCGATGTCGGGTTGCACGATGTGTTCTGGGCTGTGCTCAATAGCCGCGAGTTCATTTTCAACCACTGAGATAACACATCTCGATGAAGACTGCTATGTTGCCAACCGTTGTTCATTCGACTTGGAAGTCCGTCGCCAGATATCTGTTGCATCCAACTGTTTTGGTCGGCATCAGTATCCCTTGGCTGTCGATCTGTGCGGCCGAAGAGCCTGCGAAGATCACGTTTGAAGATCACATCAAACCGATCTTCCGCGAGCACTGCACCTCGTGCCACAACAACAATGCCAAGAAGGGAGGACTCTCGCTTGAGAGCTTCCAAATGACCATGACGGGTGGCAGCAGTGGCGAGGTATTGGTCGCCGGGGATTTGGATTCGTCTCGTCTCTATGCGTTGACCGCCCACAAAGAACAACCGGTCATGCCCCCTATGCAAGATCGGATCCCGCAAGCGAAAATCGATCTGCTGAAAACATGGATCGAGCAGGGGATGCCGGAGAACAGCGGCTCCGCCATTCGCAAAGCGAGTTCGAACGCGTCTGCCATTATGGTTGCAGCGACAGGTCGGCCCGAAGGTCCGCCACCGATGCCTGGCTCTGTGCTTCGTCAAACTCCTCTCTTTACACCCAAAGCGTCCGCAGTCTCCGCACTTGCGGCGAGCCCTTGGTCACCTCTCGTCGCAGTCGGCGGCCAATTGCAAGTGTCGCTCTATCACTCCCAGACCGGTCAGTTGTTGGGCATTATTCCGTTCCCAGAAGGGGAACCCCAGTCCATCACTTTCTCTCGCGATGGCCGATTGATACTGATCGGCGGCGGTCGGCACAGCGCCAATGGAGTTGCGGTTCTGCACGACATCCAAACGGGAAACCGCATCGCGAAAGTGGGTGATGAATTGGACATTGTGCTTGCTGCCGATATCAGCGACGACAATCGTTGGATCGCTGTTGCAGGCCCGCAAAAAATGGTGCGAGTCTACGATACATTGACCGGGGCCTTGAAGTGGGAACAGAAGAAACACACCGACTGGATCTACAGCCTTCGGTTCAGTCCCGATGGATTGCTTCTCGCAACCGCGGATCGCGCCGCAGGGTTAGTGATTTGGGAAACCGCGACTGGTCGCATGTACGCGGATCTACAAGGACATAAAAACGAAATCCGCTCTCTCGCCTGGCGTCCCGACTCCAGCGCGGTGGTGACCGCTTCGCTCGATGGAACATTGAAGATTTGGGACATGAACGAAAGCAAACTCGTCAAGTCATGGGATGCGCACGGTGGCGGGGCCTCCGCGATCGCTATCTGCAACGATGGCACGATGGTATCCACCGGTCGCGATCAAAAGGTCAAGGTCTGGGATGCTGCAGGAAACGCCGCAGGAGAAATGCCCGCCCTTGCAGAAGCAGGCTTGGAAGTTGCGATCACGGTCGATGGAACCCATGTTGTCGCTGGCGATTGGGCTGGCAATGTCCGAGTCTGGACACGTGCGAATCCCGCGGATGAAAAACGTTTGGCTCCTAACCCGCCCACTCTCGATGTTGCGATCGCTACAAGCAAGCAACGTCACGCCGAGCTTGTCGCCGCTGCTGATGTTGCGGCTAAAGAACTCGCCGCACACAAGGCCAAGATCGAAGGCTTGCAACAACAGATCGCTCAACAGCAACAAGTGATTGCGAGCTTGGATCCGCAGATCCAGGCAGCTACCGTCGCGTCCACTGAACTGAAGAACGCTGTGGACCAAATGGAGGCCGCCAAGAAGACCAAGCAAGCGGAACTCGCGGCTGTCGATCAAGGCATTCAAGCAAAACAAGCGATGCAAAATCAAGTCGCTACCGAGAAGAAACCGCTCGATGATGCACTGGCTGCATTACAAGCTCAGAAAGCGAATGCGACGGATCCTGCAAGCCTCGATCAACAGATAGCAGATGCCACTAAAGCTGCCCAGGACAAAGCCAACGTCCTCGCCCAAGTCACCAATGAACTCAATGCCATGGTGGCGGACAAGTCCCAGCGCGAAAAGGACATCAATGAGTTGACAACGGTTCAGACTGCGAAGACTCAGGAATATAACGCTACGATTGCGAAAATCACCGAATGGAATACGACCAAGACCAATGCCGCTGCTCAAATCGATGCATGGACTAAAGAATTGGCCGCTGCTATGGAGCCGATGGTCGCCGCCCAGGGCAAGTCGGACGGAGCCAATGCAAATGTAGCAGCCGCTCTCGCATGGGTGCAAACACTGGAGTCCGATTTAGCTCGCTTCCAAGCGATGAGGTCCGAGTTTGCAAACAAGAAGGCAGCTTTGGATCAATCCGTCGCTCAGGGCCAAACAGAGAAGCAAGCAGCGGAAGCGTCGATCGCTGCCATGCAACCGGAAATGGATAGCGTCAAGAATACGATGGCGACTTTGGAATCACAGTTGGCGGAGTTGCAAAAACGCATGATGCAAATCCAAGAACAGAAACAGGGTCTGGAGAATCAACGACTCGCACATCAGAAGCTCGTTGATGCCGCGATGGAAAAGATGCAGAAGATCCAAGGCGAATTGGACAATCTCGCATCGCAACAACAACTGTTCGACGCATCGTTCAAGGTTCCGTAATCGATCAGCCGATTATCAGCCAACATCGCTGATTGCGAGAGCCTGTCCGTGCTTGGAGACAACCTGCCGACGAAGCAATGTATGCTCCGGTAGGGTCAATGTCGGATCGCGATCGATGACTTCTCCCGCAATGTCTCGCGCTTGAAAGACCCAGACCTCATCGCGCGCGAGATCCGCGATCTTGAGGGGAGGCAATCCCGATTGCCGAGTCCCGAGCAGTTCGCCTGGACCTCGCGTCCGCAGATCCAATTCCGCGAGCGCGAAGCCGTCATTGCTGGCGGCGAATTCCTCCAATCGCTTGCGATCGTTCGAATCCAAATCGGCCCTCGGAAACAAACATACATAGCCGGGAAAGCGACCGCGGCCAACGCGTCCACGCAACTGATGAAGTTGCGCCAAACCCAAACGATCTGCATCGAGGATCGTCATCACCGCAGCGTTCGGGACGTCGATGCCGACTTCGATCACCGTGGTCGCAACCAACACATCCGTTTTTCCGGTGGCAAAATCATCGAGCCGTTGCTGCTTCTCCTCCCCATCCATCCGGCCATGCACCAGCGCAAGTCGAAGATCGGCTAATGGTCCATTCTTTAGATTTTCATACCACTGAATCGCTCCCAGGGATTCCTCGCCCGCACTCTCGTTGGTGCTGGTCTCGGCCCGCCCTTGATCCAAGCGAGGTGCAACCACGAAAGCTTGTCGTCCGGATCGGACTTGCTCGATCACAAAGCGCCACCAACGATCATGATGCGCTATGTCGGAAACATAAGTTGTTACTGCGGACTGCCCCGGCGGTCGGTCTCGCAAAATGGAAACGTCGAGATCCCCAAACGCAGTCATCGCGAGTGTGCGCGGGATCGGAGTAGCAGTCATCACCAAGTAGTGAGGTGATAAACGAGAATCTCGCAATGCGGCCCGCTGCTCTACGCCAAAGCGATGCTGTTCATCGATGACGAGCAATCCAAGTTTGGCGAAGTCGACATGTTCGCCGATCAACGCCTGGGTTCCGATGACGATATCGACCGTTCCTAACGCGATGCGTTGGAGCAATTCGCGCCGCACCGCACTCGATAAAGATCCGGTCAACAGTTCGATCATTACCTGGCTGTCGCGAAGTTGTTGTTGCAGTTTGCTGAAGTGCTGGCGTGCCAACAACTCGGTAGGCACCATCAACGCAGCTTGATAGCGATTGGCGACGGCATTGAGCATCGCATAGTATGCGATGGCGGTTTTGCCTGCCCCGACATCTCCCTGAATGAGACGGTTCATCGGGATCTCCTTTTCCATGTCCCGCCGCACCTCTTCGATGACTTGCAATTGATTCACTGTAAGTTCAAACGGGAATCGTTTGAGGATCCTCGAGTGGATCTGTGGTGTTGCGACAATCGCCGGAGAAGGCTTGGCATGCTGGACTGCATAGCGATGCATGGCGAGTGCTAATTGCAGGACGAATAATTCCTGAAAAATAAATCGCTCGCGGGCGCGTTGGGCTTCCTCGAGGGTAGCTGGCTGATGGATCGTCTTCAGGGCTTGGGCGATCGGAAGAAGGGCTTCGGGGATAATCCGTTGACGGATCGCTTCGGGGAGTGCTTCCTCGACAGCGTCAGACAGCGGGAGGACCGCCGCGACGGCTTTGGCGACATGCCGCTGCTGAAGCCCCTCCGTGAGTGGATAGACCGGCATGGGACGCGCGGCAGGGGGGGCTTCATCGTCTCCGAGGATAACCGTTTCGGGGTGTCGGATTTCGAATGCGACTCCGGTCGCTTTGACGACACCGGTTGCCAGCACCCGAATTCCTCGGGGAAATTGGTCATGGCGAAAGGGTTGATTGAACCAAACGCATCGCAGATAGCCGCCACCCTCGAGCGCCAGCAAAACCCCAAGAATGCTTCTGCCGTCGAAACTCGATCGGCGATCCAAATCGACCACGCGGCCCAGCACTGTGGCCCGCCCCCCGTCTTCGAGTTCCAAAACCGACTTCCACGGTGCGATATCCTGGTAATTCCTGGGAAAGAAAAAAAGGAGGTCGATCGCGCGGCGCAAACCGAGCCGTTCAAACAGCGGCGCTCGCCCCGGACCAATGCCCGGTACGAACTGCAAGGGGGTTTTGCCGTCAAGTGGGGATTCGGAACCCATCGATTCGCCGTCTTTCCGGCATAGTTGTCAGTTTGGTTCCACTAGGGATAATAGCAACTCTAGTGGATTGTGCCCTACCGAAGGAGTGAGTTACCGGTGTATATCGCTGCGTCTACAGGTTGTTTCCCCGATGTCCCGGTCCCAGAAGTGATCGACATCCTTAACGATCTCGAATTCACTGCCGTGGAGATCGTCCTCGACGATCGAGGCCAACAAATTCGACCCGCTCAAATCGTCGAAGATTTTGACGAGTCTCTGCGGTTGGTCCGGGACACACACCGGATGGATATCTGCAGTTATAACCTCCGGATCGATGCTGAGGGAGAAACCTTCTACGAGCGCTTCGAAAAAGTTTGCGACTTGGCGAAAGCTACCAAAGTCGTGACGATCACGATTCCGAGCGGCGAACATGGTACCCCCTTCAATCAGGAAGTAGAGCATCTCCAGCGGTTGGTTGCCATCGGGGACACACGCGGCGTTCGCATCGGTATCCAGAGCCAAATCGGTTGCCTGAGCGAGGATCCCGACACCGTCAAAAATCTATGCGACTACGTTCCGGGCATCGGACTGACTCTCGACCCGAGCCACTATCTGTGCAGCAACATGCGCAACAAGAACTATGAAAAACTGATGAAGTACGTTTATCACGTTCACTTGAGAGACTCCAAGAAAGACAAACTCCAAGTCCGGGTAGGTCAGGGTGAGATCGATTACAGCAAGCTGATCACACTTCTTCAGAATGTCGGTTACGACCAGGCCCTCAGCATCGACATGATTCCTGCAGAGGGGGTCGATATGCGACACGAACTTCGAAAGCTAAGATTGCTGTTGGATAGCCTGCTGTAATGGAAGTCGTCATCACTGCGGTCGGTCCCGACAATGTGGGACTGGCCGATCCGATCATTCACGATGTGACAGGTCGCGGTGCAAACATCGCCGAGATACAGATGTATGACCATGACGAGGCGGCTGTCTTCGCCATGATGTGCCGATTGCATCTGCCAGCCAACCAGTACGAAGCACTCGTAGAGACGATGTGCTTGGTCGGAAAGCACAAGGGGCTGGAGATTCGCGTGTGGAGCCCCGAGCTTCGTGCCGCATCTCCCAATCTCGCGATTTGTGTTACCTATCTGGAACACACTCCGCGCGCTATCCTGGAAGCGATCCGAAACGAAACGCTTTGTGCAACTCCGGTCGTCCTAATCAGCAATCGTCGCAAGTGCGAAGGACTAGCCCGCGAATATGGACTCCCCTTCGAATGTATCGGAAACGAAGACGGGTCTGCCGATGAAGCGGCGATGGTGCGAGTGATCGATCGCTATCAGGCTGATTACGTTATTCTGGCTCGTTACATGCGCGTGTTGCCTCCGGATACTTGCTGGAAGTTCGCAGGCGGACGCATCATCAATCTGCATCATGGCCTGTTGCCAAGCTTCCGTGGATTGAGACCCTATCACGATGCCTATGCCGCGCGGATGCTGACCTTTGGCGCGACATGTCACTTTATCGTTCCCGAACTGGATGCAGGGAATCAAACGATTCATCAAACTACGTTCAGCGTTCCTCCCGGCACAAAACTCGAGGACGTTGTTCGTATCGGCCAGCAACAAAACGAACCGGAATGCTTGTTAGAGGGGGTTCGTCGCGTTTGCGAACGCGAAGTGCAACTCCACTTTCATCGCGTCATCGCGCGGAACGCCTCGTGAGTTCGGAACCATCCCGTCCCAGTTGGCAACTTCCTCCGGGCGTTTCCAAGGGAGCGTGGGATTATGTCACTCAGGCTCATATCGCTGGTCAATACGATGAATTCCATCGAGGACATCCCCTTCTCGAACTGGATCGCCAGTTGGTCCTCGATACCGCTGATGCGATTGAGAGCGATCTAGCGAGGGGCGGGGCCACACCTGATTTTCCGATTGCGATCGATCTGGGATGTGGAACCGGTCGAACGCTCCTGCCCCTCTTGGATCGAGGGTGGAGAACGATCGGTGTTGATCTGAGCCCTGCGATGCTCCAGGAGACAGCACGAAAATGCGACCTCGAGCAACCGCAGAACCGATCATCGATGGCCTTGGTTCATGGTAACCTCGCACAACTAGACTTCCTGACCGATCACTCGCTCCACCTGGCGACTTGCTTGTACAGTTCGATCGGTATGGTTCAAGGTCGCAAACATCGCTGCCGAGTATTCGAACATGTTGCGCGAGCGTTGCGACCGGAGGGGCGATTCATCGTCCACGTGCACAATCGAGGGATTTGGATCCGAGATCCTGGCGGACTGTTGCGTATGGTTCGCGATCGCGTGCGGAGCCTTACGGACCCGGTCTGGGAGTTTGGCGATCGGGTGTATGCCTATCGCGGACTCCCCAGCATGTTTCTCCACATCTACAGCGAACAGGAACTTCGAAACGATTTGATCCGTTCAGGTTTTCGCATCGAGAGAGTCCTACCGTTGAACATCACTAGCAGCGGCCCGCTCAACTTCCCTTGGTGGCTTCGCTCGTTTCGGGCTGGTGGTTTTTTCGCGATCGCCAGCCACGACCAGCGCGTTCCAAAGGCACTCGAGCAGCCAGATCGGCGATGAATGTCTCCTGATCGCGCGGCGATATCATCACTGCCTGATACCATCGAGGTCCATGCTGGATCCACAATCGATCCAGTGAGAGTGCCGGCGAACTGAGCGGATTGCTGGTGCGATACACCTCACGAATATTTTCGATGCGAACCCGAGATCGGCATATGCCAAAACGGACGATCAAAAACTCATCGCCGATTCCATACCGCATCGGCCACACACAGAGAGCGTAAAGACATGCGAAAAAGAGAAAGGCTAACAGTCCAATAGCGGTCGCCGGCCAGGCTTGAGCAATCGCAGAGGTGACGATGACCACGACCTGAACTGCTGGCACAAAAAGCAACAGGGCCAGGATCCATGTGTCGACCTTCGACGGATACCAGCGAATCTCTTGTTCGCTCATGGATCAAGGCTTGGCAGGTAACGATGCAATGCCGCCGGGCAATTGCACGACCGATGCAATTTCCTCTGCGGTCAGACTGCGATCGAAGATAGCCAGATCATCCATGCTGCCGATGTAGCCCAAGCCAAGCATGATGGCTGACTTCTCTACATCCCAAGTGAACAACTGATTCCTTGGGGACAACTGACCTGCGGGTTTACCATCTAGATACAGCTTTGCAACGCCTTCGGGTTTTCCTGAATTGAACTGCGTCAATGTGAATGCAACGTGTGTCCATTTTCCCTTTTCGAAGGGGGGCTTTTCTACGGCTACCAACGGCCGCTCTGCAGGGGGAATGTCTTCAAACTTTCGATTGGTTGGATTCCAAACCGGTTTGTCGGCATACACGCCTAATCGAAACGGGATTCCGGTCGCTCGTTTCTCAAACTCGACGAACATAGCGGCATCATCCCACTGCTTGGAAGTGATCTGAATCGGATCGCAGAAACCTTCCTTGAGTTCGCCGGGCGGGTCGGCTTTGAGCCAGAACATGACGGTTGCGGACCAACCGTTTTGCAATTCGGGAAAGTTCTTCGCGGCACGGTAGAAAACCATGGGACCTTTGCTGTCTGAGAATCGAAGACTGCCGCCGTACTTGCCTTGGTCTTTTTCCCAGGCTACTTCCATTCCCGTGGGCAATCCCTTTTGCGCGGTGCTTCGTTGATCCATTGCCTTGGCGGTCCAGAGACTCGCATCGCCCCTAGCTACTTCAGCATCGATTCCTTTATCGAAGGATGCATGGAGCGACAACGATGTTTTCAATCCCCGCGATGTCGAGTTCGCATCCTGGCCCAGTCCCAAGGGGGAGTGCCAGCCAACCATTGCCAAACCACAAAGTATGAAGCCAATTTTGCTCATCATCGATTTCATCTGAAATGCTCCTTTAGCGTCTTACGATACTTGATGATCCGTGCAGTGCCAAGCCGCAGCGTTCCGTGTCATTTGCATAGACTGCGTCTTTTGCTTCGACTGCTCGGGGCACATAGGGACGGGGCACATGATTGGAAAAACTGCTTGCCTGTAGGAAACACGGCGGTTCGGCGATGGTGGTTGAATGTCAAGAAGGCTTCAGATATCCTCGTCATCTATACGGAATCTATACGGATTTCCAGCTTAGCATCGTATGGGGATACGCTGTCCTTCGGATTGTCGCGGCCGGCATCTTCCTGGTTGAAACTTGTTTTGGAGGGATCAGGTGAGTCAGATCGATTGGTCCCTCAATCGGTTTGCTTATACCTTCTTCATGGCGGTTTCGTTGGTTGCTTTTGTGCTCGTGCGGCGATACCAACCACGGTCGCGGACGAGCCATCCCCAACTCTCGATCGAGGAGCGATTCGCTCTTGCGATGGCCGCCTTCGTAGGTGGTATGTTGAGCGCAAAACTTCCGTTCCTGTCTCTCGATGCAAACGGATGGTTTTCCGCGCAAACTTGGCTCACGGATGGCAAGACAGTCACCACCGGTATCGCTGGCGCCTATGCCATGGTCGAGATCACCAAATGGTTCATGGGGATTCGAGTCAAGACCGGCGATAGTTTTGCTCTCCCCCTGGCTATCGCTCTCTCCATAGGCCGCTTGGGTTGTTTCTTCAACGGATGCTGTTATGGGCTCCCGACTCAAATGCCGTGGGGTGTCGATTTCTTCGGAGACGGTCTGCGCCATCCCACCCAGTTGTACGAGGTCGGATTCCATGCGTTCATGGCGGTCGTCCTATGGCACTTGGCAGCCAAAGACGCGTTTGCGACCCATCGGCTCAAATTCTATTTGATCGCGTATTGCATTTTTCGGTTCGCGACCGAATTCCTTCGACCGGAGCCTAGTCTCGCCTTGGGTTGGACGTTCTACCAGTGGTTCAGTTTGGTTTTTGCGTCGGCGCTGGCACTGCAATGGATCGCCTCCCGTACTGGAAGCCCCCCTCGCGACTGAGGTATTCGCACGCGAACCGTTACTCGAGCGTCACTTTCATCAGGTTGTCGTCCGGTACCCGATCGATCAGCAAGTTGCGAGGATCGATCCCAGCCTGATAGGGTTTTTCATCCACGATGAACTCGAGCTCGTGGGTTCCATGGGTAAGTTGCAGCCGTTTGCGAAACAGGAGTTTTCCGAAACGATTACCGGGCTCCGGTTTCGCAAAGGCACCGATCTCCAGGAAGTCGTCCATATCGACCTCTGTCTCCGCCCCCTCAGCATCCGCCTTGAACTTCTTGCACTCGACCGAGATCTGGACGCGATACTTGCCATCGTCGGTTTTGGTAGCGTTCGCCTTGGTTGTACGGTTTCCGAAGAGGGTGATTTCCTCGAACAGGTCGCGGATCAGGTAGTGCAATTCCGGTGGCGTCTGCTCCCGCAGTCGATCGAGCAAGGCATAAGCATTCGGATAAGGAGGACCTTTGTAGGCGTAATTATCGATGATCGATTTGAGAGCTGCATTGACGCGATCTTCGCCGATCATTTCGGCAAGGTAGTACAGTGCGATACCACCTTTTTGATAGTGAATGTACCCTTGGTCGAATTCAACCGCCATCAACGGACGCTCTTTGCGCTGTTCCGATCCTCGAGCTCGAAGATAGCGGTCCATTTCGAATCGAAGGAATTTGTGCATCGTGTCATCGCCATAATTTTTGCGCATGATCATGAGCGCCGTGTATTGAGCGAGTGTTTCCGAGAGAAGGGTCGCCCCCTGCATTCGGGCACCGATCACTTGATGAGCCCACCACTGGTGCCCCATCTCATGCGCGACGATATACGTCACCATGTCGATGTCATCCGGCTTTTGTAGGTTGGCGATGAATCCTACGGATTCCGCGTAGGGCATAGTTCCCGGAAAAGCTTGAGCGAATGAAGCAATTCGCGGGAACTCGATGATGCGTGCCTGGCGATGCTTGTAGGGCCCAAAGTTCTTCGAACAGTACTCAAGCGTATCTCCGATCGCCTTCGACATCCTATCGACATTCCAGGGATGCTCCTTATGGTAGTAGACTTCCGTCTCCACATCGCCAACGCGAGAGCGTTTGACTTCGTAGCGAGCCGAAATGAATGAGTAAAAATTGAGGGAAGGGTGATCGACTTTGTATTGATAGTAATTGCGCCCGTTCTCGGTCCATGATTTCACCATTGAGCCGGGTCCAACCGCGATTTGATCGGCGGAGGTACTGATGATCGATTCGATGCTAACCCAATCGGAATCCTCCGCAATGTAGTGATTTTTGCAGACATCTCCGCATTCGCGAGTCAAAAGCGGCAAAGGCTCGATCTCCTCAAGTCCTTTAGCCCGACGTCGTTTGGGATTGGTGAGGATTCGTTCCGACGAAAACCCGAACGCAGGAGCAACCAAATTGTTGAAGAACGTACCGTTTTGTAGAAGGGAAGGATCCGTGACTTCGTTTTCGATCCCGCGAGTCTTACTCTTCACGGTAAAGAGCATTTCCCGCGACTCACCCGGCTGCATCGGGGATTCCAATTTGTAGGTGCGCATCGAAAGCCGCTCATCGTCCTCCTGAAGCGAGGCTCCTTGAATTTCGATCTTCGTGTCATAGTTGGGCATCACATTGATGTAGTAGGTGTCGATCGGTTGATCCGACTTGTTTGCGATGATTTGAGTTCCCTTCATGACCATGTTGCGGGTTTCAGGGTAGATGTCTATCGCATACTGAATCGACTGGATGCGCGGCTGCGGTATCGCTCCCAGTTTCTGATACTTCTGTTCATATTCGACCCGCCGATCCTCGCTTTCCTCAGAACCGATGAGTGTGTTCAGGACCATCGTGTTGTATCCCAACCACAGCCCGATCGTCACGGCGCTGATTCCCGCCACACCTGGGATAATCCAATCGGTGGGTTGCAGAGAGTTCCAGGACTCTTTGAATCGCGAACGCCAACTCGAGATAACTCCACGGGGCATCCATATCGTGCAACACCAAATCAATACGATTGAGATTGCTCCCCAATAGGCACCAAACCACAACCTTCCCTGCAAATATGGGGCGATACCGAAGAAGTCGGAATAGGTGTAATCAGGCATGGCACCGAAACGCAGTAGCAAGGACTCCCAGCGGAGCAAACGCCAAACCTGGGCGTTGAGAATCAAAAAGAGAACGAGAAACGCATAGCCTGCGTATTTGTTCGGTGCAACGGTATGGGCCACAAATCCAAGCACTGTCTGAAACAGCAGACTCGCCAGCAATAGTCCGAGCAGCAACGTCACGTAGACACCCAACTGAAATCGTGTGTAACCGTGTATCCATTGATAAAGACAGCCAACCGCAATGGCACCCACGAGAATCGATACGAGCAGAATGGTGATCGTCGCCAAGCGAGATAGAACAAACACGCTGTTGGGAGTTGGTGTTGCTCCGATGATTTCGTGAATTTTGCTATCTCGGTCTCTCCATACGAGCACGCCGGTAAAGTAGGTGGTTAACGCGACAGGCAAAATGATGAGAGAGCCCAATATCTGCTCGACCATGTTGTAAGTCACTGGAAACGAAGAGTTTCCAAAATCCATGGTGTCGTTAAGCAAGAGATTGATCGAGATCAAAAACAAGCAGAAGCCAAGTATGACAATGAAGGTTGAACTTCCAACAATCGCTCGCAAATCGGATCGTACTACCGAAGCCCACTGCGAGACCCATGTAGGGGCAGGAATACGGATCGGAAGCGATTTCGATGGATTCAGAAGAAGCTTCGCATCGCTATCCTCCGTCGACTCCTTGGATGCCTTCGCACGGCCCCGCGCCCGAGTTTCAAATGTGAATAGCCATCCCGCGATCGCAAAGATCGCAATCGAAATACCAATCCAGAGCACACGATTCGCAATGAACATCCCCGTAAGCGGGATCGGCAGGGAATTTCTATCAGCAACGGTCCAGTACTTTGTAGCTACACCGAAGGATGACAGGCCGAAGGGATCAATCAACGACGCGAAATTCTCGTACTCCAAACTGCCGGTAACGAATTGAGAGAGCGTGTAGGTCACCCAAAGGACCAAAATCGCAAGGAAGGAATACAGGGTGTTGCGCGTTACGCTCGCGACCGCGAAAACAATCGAGCCAAAGACAAGGGTATTCGGGATGGCGAACCACAGAATCGGCTGCCAATGGTGCCATAACAATACCGGTCCCCACCGCTCTGAGTCCCATGAGGTGAATGCTTGAGCGAACAGAATACCTAGGGAGACGCCGAACGCGGGAAGTACAGCGATGATGGTAGCGCCCAAAAATCTGCCTGCCAAAAATCCCCATTTGTTAAGTGGCTTACTGAACAACAGGTCTGACATCTTGCTGCTGAAGTCCCGCGATGCAGAAGAGTCGTAGATAGCCGCGGCCATAAAGCAGGTCAGCAAACCGGCGCTTGCATGCCACAAGGCGATCATGTACGGCGAATTGCTGTGCGTGTTGCCTGCCGGACTTCCGAGTGTCACGAAATCAGAGCCTGCGACAAAACCAAACATGACGGTCGTCGCCATGACAAAGATGTAAATCATCCAGCCGCGAAACCAATACCTCAGTTCAAAACGAAAAAACTCTCCGCACATGATTCACCTATGCCCGTGATAAATAGGAGAAGAAGACATCTTCCAAGTCGGGCTCGGAGGGTTTAAAACCATGGCCGGGTTCCGATTCGCTATAGATTCTCACGTACGGGCTTCCTGCAACCAATTTGGTCGACAGAATCGGATACGACCATATTCGATTGTGCAACTCTTCCTTGCTCATGCTCTTTGACCAAACCCGGCCAGCGAGTGATTGCTCCGCATCCGATGGATCCCCATCAAAGAGAAGCTTGCCATGATGGATGATCGCCATCTTCTTGCACAACTCCTTCACATCCTGAACGATGTGCGTCGAAAGAATCACAACGATGTTCTCGCCGACCTCCGCCAGCAGATTGTAAAAGCGGTTGCGTTCTCCTGGGTCCAGACCTGCAGTCGGCTCATCTACGATCAGCAATTGTGGATCTCCGAGCAATGCCTGTGCGATACCGAAACGTTGCCGCATCCCTCCCGAGTACGTGCTGACTGCTTTATGACGTACATCGCTCAAATTCACTCGTTCGAGCAGGGATTCAACCACGAATTTGCGGTCGCGACCTCCGGTTCCCACCCCTTTGAGCGTAGCCAAATGGGTCAGCAAACTCATGGCGGTCACCTTTGGGTAGACCCCAAACTCCTGCGGCAGATAACCCAAGATTTTGCGGATTCCAACTCGGTCCATCAAGACATCGACATCCCCCAACCACGCCGATCCCGAATCGGCGGTCTGCAACGTCGCCAAGATCCGCATCAAGGTCGATTTGCCAGCCCCGTTGGGACCGAGCAATCCAAACATCCCAGTAGGAATCGTCAAGGATACTTGATCGAGAGCCCGGACACCTCCGGGGTATGTCTTGCTCAGGTTTTCGATAATCAGTTGCATGGTGAAAATTCGTGGACCTCCAAATAAGAACCGGTTCCGTCGACCCAAGTTAGATTCGAATCGTCGCGTGTCGTCTTGGTTTTTTCTCTGCTGCAGAAATCTCTGGAAAACACGCAGGACCCGCAATTTACCAGCTTTTTTGATTCAAAAAAAGTTCAGTTTTTGAATCGTATGAAGTTCATCCGGCTGGTTTTTATTGATTGCGCGGGGGCCCCTGGAGTGACAGTCCTGGCGGATAGAATATCATCACGAACACTTACTTCGTCCGCATCCGGGCAGACCTATGTCAAGAAAACGAAATGGGAAACCGAAAAGGAACGCCTGGCGGCGTCGCTCGAAACCGGGCGACGCACCGGGGCAGATCAATGTCGATCCCAACGCTGAACCGACTCGCATTCGGGTCATCGGCTATGGAGGAACGACGATTCTTGAACGGGAGATCAAGGACGTTCAGGAACTTCGCGTCCTAATGAGTCAGGCACCCAAGATATGGATCGATGTGATCGGCCTGGGAAGCGAACAAACACTCAGATCGCTTGGCGAACTTCTCCAACTGCATCCGCTTGCGATGGAGGACGTCGTCAATGTTCACCAGCGAGCCAAAGTAGATGACTTCGATGAATCGTTGTTCGTCATCGCGCGAATGATCGACACGGAAGATGCAACGAGCACTGAGCAATTAGCTTTTTTTCTAAAGGAAAATCTTCTCATTTCTTGTCAGGAACGCCCGGGCGATTGCTGGGATCCGCTCCGTCAACGGATCCGGCAGCAGCGATCCAACATTGTCAATTCGGGGGTCGATTACCTATTGCATAGCCTTCTCGATGCGGTGGTCGATAGTTACTTTCCCGCAATCGATCGGATCGTTGAACAAGTCGATGCACTGGAGTTGGAGATCATCGAGAGTGTGGAATCGCACCAGATGCAACGAGTCCACGAGTTGCGTGGCCAGTTGCTCGCCATCCGCCGCGCTATCCGTCCGCATCGAGAGATGGTCAACGAATTGGTACGAGACAGCAAGCCAACGATCTCACCTGAGACCCGAGTCCACCTACGGGACTGTTATGATCATGTGATTCAAGTAATCGATACAGTCGATACTTACAGAGAATTGACCTCGGATCTCCGAGACTTCTATCTTTCGAGCGTCAGCAACAACATGAACGAGATCATGAAGGTGTTGACGATTATTTCAACGATCTTCATTCCGTTATCGTTTATTGCCGGGGTCTACGGGATGAACTTCAGCAATGATTCGCCGTGGAATATGCCGGAGTTGTATTGGCAATACGGCTATGCGTTTGCCTTGGGACTGATGGCCATAGTCGCTGGGATACTATTGATTTACTTCCGGCGCCGTCGCTGGATTTGAGCCCATCTCTAGACGGCGAATTCGGATACGATTTCCGGCGGATTGTGGGGAAGCCTCGAATTTGTACTCTTCGATCGCCTCAGGAATCTTTCCTTGTGCCTCGAGGTTACGGCCTAGCAGATAATGTGCATGGGCATGCCAACGATCGGTACCTTTGACTTCGAGAAGACGTTTCGTCAGCCAGTCGATTGCCGTATCTGGTTTGTTGAGATCCATATTGGCCATCGCAAGGAAGATACCGATGTCAAATTTCGATTTTCGAAAAAAGTTTTGAGCCATGCGAACGCGGTTGGTGAAGATCTCCATTGAATCGGATGGTTGTTTGACGACACCGAACTCCTTTTGCAGGACCCGATCGTATTCCAATTCGCGAAGGGTCTCTTCGTCCACCCGAAAATCCATGTAGGTCCTCAGCGCTCCTGCCGCCTCGATCGAACTGAGAAATTTTCCTTGGAAATGGAGCATTCGAGCGCGGCTGATCGGGGTATCTGTTACGAACACACCATACTGTTCCATGTACTGCATCGCAAAGGGTGACATATCATCAAGCCTGCGTCGAACCTGGAGATTGTATGCATGGGCTAGCCATGGGACGTTCCAAAGACGCACATCCAAGTCGGAATCTATAGCTTTTATTTGCCGTTCTACATCATCAGGATTCATGCTCAACCGCTGACGGTTTTCGCCGGTCAGGGCGCGCTCGAGCGTATACATGGTTCTACCTACCACGAACGGTTCGGCATCGATCAATACGAAGAGTCTCGCTAGATCTTTGGTTTCGACCGGATAGTTGAATCTGCCAGGCAGTTTTGCTCTGCGCAACACATTCGGATCAGACTTTGCCATACGCAGAGTTGCGACGCCGGGACCATTGGGTGCGGGCAATGGAAGCCCCCAATTAGGCTCGAAAAGGTAAAGATCCTGGCCGATCGGCACGCCAATGCACCACAAACGCAGAGCACTATTTTCGCTCCCTCCAGACAGGCCAGGCAGCGCTAATACGACGCAATCGACACCTTGGGAGAAACAAAGCTGCGTGAATAGCCGCCCACGTTCCCACGCGTCGCCTCTGCCGAACATCAACGTCTGCCAGGGTAGTTGCCGATAAATCGGAGCGTCGTCGCTGAGAGGAAGATCAGGATTGGAGAGCAGTCGTTCAGAAGCCTCGGGACTCCCTTCAACAGCGACATTTCTGATCGTCCAGTCGAACAGCTTCATCACCGTCTCAAGCTTCGTACCGTCATTACCCCCAAGACGTTGACGTTCCTCTTCGAGCCAGTCAGCGAATAGTCCATCTCGATAGGGGAGATCGAGAACCCATGTGGACAACTGTCTCATGAGTTGGCATTGAAGCATGAACTCGCATTCCGGTTCACCGAACTCGAGTTTGGTCATGCGACTTGCGAAGTCCACAGACCTGAGAGAAGCTGGGATCGACTCGAGCAGTTCCGACGAAGTCCAATCGGGAGGATTCGAGACGCTCGCAGACCATGTGTTCAATTGGTAATTGATTTCTTGCATCGCAACGGTTCGGTCCAACCGTATGAGCTGCGGCAAGTACTGGAATGCTTCTCGGAGCGAGTCGCGATTCTCTTTCGTCTCGACCGCGTCGAGCATGTTTTCCTCGAGAACCCGTTGGGCTGGATCCTGGCATCCGGAACCAAGCAACAGAAGCCAAGCAACGAGAACGGTGGAAGTTTTCTCTACCCACGATCTATGGGAATGCTTAGAGGGGTTGGCGATTCCGCGATGGATGAATCCGTACATATCACGTTTGCCTGACCAAAAAAGAACACCGCTCTGGGGAACTTTACGAGCCCCATCCTCTCACGGTTCGCCAGATTTGGTGTACGCGAGAGAGAACCCCGTGAAATTCCGAGAGTGGGACCATATTGGGGCCATCGCTCGGGCTTTGAGATGGCTCCGGGTGTGTTTCAAAGAACAAGCCATCGACTCCGACGGCAGCTGCGGCCCGGGCAAGCGGTTCCACCATCGCTCGATTCCCTCCCGTGGCTCCCCTCAACCCTCCGGGTTGCTGAACCGAGTGGGTGGCATCGAAGATTACCGGAACCCCAAACGATCGCATGATTGGAAGCGCGGTCATGTCGTTGACCAATCGACCGTACCCGAAGAAGGTCCCCCTCTCGCAGAGCATCAGTCCCCCCGGGCCCGCACGCCTTACTTTTTCCACAACATACTGCATGTCGGAGGGGGCCATAAATTGGCCTTTTTTTACATTCAACGGCTTCCCCGTCGATGCGCATGCCACAAGCAAATCGGTTTGCCGGGCTAGGAACGCAGGAATCTGAAGAAGATCGCAGACCCGCGCCGCAGATTCTGCCTGATCGGGCAGATGGATGTCCGAGGTCACCGGACAACCTATCTTTCTCTTTACATCAGCCAACACCTTTAAGCCATCGTCGATACCCGGGCCCCGGATACCTCCAGCGCTGGTGCGATTTGCCTTGTCGAAGGAGGCCTTGAAGACAAACTGGATCCCTAACTCCTCGCAGGATCGAGCCACCGAGCTCGCGATCTTCAAACATAGATCCAAGGACTCGATCACACACGGGCCTGCGATCAGGGTCATTGGTTGCCCAGGCCCGCATCGATAGTCTCCTATGCGAACCGATTCGAATTCTAACGATCCCTCAATCGCGTTGGGTTCGGCCATGTCCGTTTCGACCCTAGCCGGTCATTCCACCGTCGACCACTAGAACCTGGCCGGTCACATAACTGGCTGCAGGACTAGCGAGAAACAGAACGCACGCTGCTACATCATCCGGGGTTCCCAGGCGATTAGCCGGAACTCGCTTCTTGACTTCGTCGACCACCGCATCTCCGAGCGCCTTGGTCATGTCGCTCTCGATAAAGCCTGGCGCGACCGCGTTGACAGTGATCTTGCGCTTTGCAAGTTCCTTGGACAGAGAACGAGTCAATCCAATCATCCCCGCTTTCGTCGCAGAGTAATTGGTTTGTCCTGCATTGCCGATGATTCCGGAAACGCTCGACATGTTGATGATACGCCCGTAGCGTTGTCCCATCATGATTCGAGTCGCGGCCCGACAACACAGGAAGCAACTGGTCAGGTTCGCCGCGATGATTTCATCCCAATGGGCATCGGTCATGCGAGGCAACAAAGTATCGCGTGTGATACCAGCATTGTTGACCAAAATATCGAGTCGCTTGTATTCGTTCTCGACCGTTTCAAAGAGTTTTTCTACGGCAGCACGATCGGTCATGTCGCAAGCGATCGCGACCGCTTCACCTCCTGCAGCCGTGATCGCAGCCACCGTCTCGGCCAGTTTCTGTTCGTTGCGCGCCACACACAGCACCTTAGCCCCGTTCTCTCCCAATCGAATCGCGACCGATTGTCCGAGCCCTTGAGACGCTCCGGTAACGAGGGCTATCTGGCCTTGCAATGATGCCGACAAACCTAATGGATTAGCCATGATTGTTTCCTAGTAGCAACCTTCCCTTTTAGTTTCTTGTCTTCGTCAGATACCTTCATCGCGGACAACTATAACGCCGACACATCAATCGCCAAACGCTTCGCAAGGGGTTTTGCGATCGGTCCGTTTCATCGTGCCAGTCAGGACCCTGCCTGTTCCGATCTCGAAGAACTGCTCTACACCCTCCGAAATCATTCGCCTGAGCGAGGCTTCCCAAAGAACAGGTGAGATGATTTGTCGAGTGAGAAGCTGCGCGAATGACGGAGCATCTTGGTGTGGCGCAGCATCAACGTTTGAAACCAGAGGTATCTGAGCGTCTCGCAAACCCGACTGTTCGATCGCCTCGGTCAGATCGGTTACTGCCGGTGACATAATGTCTGTATGAAACGCTCCGGCGACGTTGAGCCGAATGAATTTTGCGCCTGCATCGGAAGCGTTCTTTTCGCATCGATCTAGCGAGCCGGTGTGGCCGGAAATTGCGATGTTTCCCGGGCACAACAAATTTGCCACCTGCAGAATCTCACCAGCGTTGCGCGACGCATCGCACAAACTGTCGACCTGCTCCCTTTCGAGCCCGAGAATACTCGCCATGCCGCTTGGAATCGCCGACGCAGCTTGCTGCATCGCATTGCCGCGAACGGCTACCAATCGGACTCCTTGCTCAAATCCCAAGGCACCGGCTGCATACAGTGCGCTGTACTCGCCAAGGCTCAGGCCAGCGACAAACGCGACATCTTCATAAATCTCGGGGCGTTGCTCAAAAAAATCGGCCAGAGCCGCCACGGAATGGACAAACAAAGCAGGTTGGCTGTGTACGGTGCGCGCCAGTTCGCTGTCAGGTCCCTCGGCACAGAGTTTCGCCAAGTCATAGCCTAAGATTTCAGATGCGATCGAAAAAAGCTCTCGTCCGCGCGTACTCCGTTCCCGCAGGCCGACTCCCATCCCAACGCTTTGAGCCCCTTGACCGGGGAAGAGGAGTGCGGTCTTGGCCACGAGTCGTCGCTACCTCTAGGCGTTTCTATTCCTGAACTTCGCCCATATCGACCACTACTCGTCCCATGTAAAAGCCACACTTGGGACATACGGTGTGTGTTGGGACGGAAGAACTACAGCGGCTGCAAATCTGCAGTTGCTTGGGTTTCTTGTGATGATGAGCGCGCCGCTTGCCGGATCGCGCGTTGGAATGTCGTCGCTTTGGAACTGCCATCTGTCTGTCTCACGAAATGGATCGCGTTTTTGGGACAGGCAGAGTACGTCGGTGAGGGATTTCTGTCAAGCCGAAACCAGTTTTCGAACAACGATTCCGCAGGCCTGTCCTTGAGAGGAATAGGCGACATGGGCGAAAGCTGCCCCCGGGCCATCGGACGACTGAGCCAGCCGAATCGGGCATCGCGGGTCGACCGACCGGGTATTGAGGACCGGGAAAAGCCGGTCTTTTTCAAGAGCTAGGCAACTGGCGATGATCTCGATCGATCCGCTTCCCGCTCCTAATCCCCCAAAATAGCTCTTGGCAGCAGCAACCGGAACGTCGGCTTCCCCCAAGGCATCTCGAAGACCGGCGGCTTCCGATGCATCCCCCTCGATTTCACTTTTGCCGCACCCATGGATATGCATCTGATCGGACTGGAATCGGATACCGCTGGCTTCCGAGCGTTCTTTGAGCAGGCCAACGACATTGCGAATCGCGAGCCTTATGTTGTCGCGAGTCCCTCGTGCAGCTCCCACCGAGGAACTGCTCGAAGCGACGACTTCGCCCCAGATTTTCGCGCCGCGAGCAATAGCGCGTTCTAAGGATTCTAGCACCACAGCACCTGCACCCTCGCCGATAATCGCTCCATCTCGCGAAGCATCGTAGGGACGAGACATCTCCGCAGGATTATCGCGGGAACTAGCCAATCGCTCGTTTGCGGCAAAGTGAAGCGCTCGCAAAGGTTCTAATCGCGAACCCGTCGCACCGGCCAGCATCACATCGGCTGCTCCTCGACGGATCGTTGAAACCGCTTCCGCAATCGACGCGCCGCTACTAGCTTCCCGAATGGTCACAGAGTTGCTCGGGCCTCGCAAATCGTTGTAGATGGCTACATGGCTAGCCGGCATATTCGGTAAATACTTGAGCAACCAAAGAGGATTGACTTGGGGGCGACCGGTCATGGGCCATTTTTCGTAGCAGAATTCCTGATTCTCATCCAGGCATACCCGGACACCGTCCGCGTATTCTTCCGGTCGTGTCAGGATGTAGTCGCTACCATAAACGATTCCAAAGCGTTCTGGGTCGCGTGCGGAGGGATCGCTCAGGCCGGAGTGATGGAGCGCTAGTTGACAAGCGGCGACCCCCATTTCGATCTCGCGGCACATCACCTTTTGATTCTTCTTTATCGCTCGCTGCAAACTTTTATCGAGCGGGCCAAAATCTGCGATATCTCCCGTGAAACACTTCGCTTGGCCCCCGAAGCGTGCTGGCAAAGGGCTTGGCGGAAAGCAATCCAACTCGGTGATCCCTGACCTCTCCTCGATCAGGTTCTGCCAGAACGTTTCGAGGTCGATCCCCAATGGGCCGATGACGCCCATGCCGGTAATAACGACGCGTTGGTTTGAGTGGGACATAGGGACGAGGAAAAGTGAAACGGCCGAAGGGATGGTCGGATCGGGGGTAAGCGAACCTGGAAATCCATCGATAAACCAATGGAAAGGATACACGCCGCATGCCGACTCATCAACCAAGCCCTTGACATCCGAGGAAGAACATCCACAATCCAGAATGCTTCGCCAATATTGCCGTGGGTCACGGCCGGTCGAATGAAGACCGTAATCGGGTCAAGAATTCCTTGGATTTCTACCCGATTCAGATGCGAGCGAAAACGTTCGGGCGGTTAGCTCAGTTGGTTAGAGCGCAACGTTGACATCGTTGAGGTCACAGATTCGAGTTCTGTACCGCCCACTCTGTTGCAGGGACGATCCGGTCATCTCGGTCAATCCGGTCACTGGTTCGTCAACCTATCTGCCTCGTCCCGCGACACTCGGGGTACCCCGAACAGCCCCAGAATTCTCCCTTGGCACTCTTGCGACGTCGCATCCCCTTGTCGCAATTCGGGCATTGAGGTGGCGGATCCTGGGGTGATTCTTCCGACTGACACTGTTCCTCGCGGGCCGCAAGTCGCCGCGCGACCAATCGTTCGCTGAATCCACCCTTCTGCTCAAACGCCTCTCCCTGCGCCGCAATCTGACTCTTGAGCATGTTCACTGCGCGTCCAATAATCACCAGCATTGCATTGGCGACTACCATCGGATCCTCTGCATCCAACCAACGCGCATACTTGCGTCGCTGCTCCAACGCATGCTTGGCCGATGCGTGCACCATATCATCGGAAAACGTCGGCTGATCGAGCGATACTGCATTCAACTCTTTAGCTTCCGGTGAATGCACCGACCACGGTAACGCTCCTCGATCGAGAATGAATACCTCGTAGTCACCTCTCAGCTCGCTCAAACTCGCACGCGCCACGTCCGTCAGCTTCATTTCGGTGTCCTTCGAAGTCGATGAACGCTCAGAACCTTCAATGATGTTCTGCCTACCGCTTCGCGCGGCTTGAGTCATCTGATCGTACTGACGCCCCTTGGGATCATAGAATCTTTCATTCGAATCCCGAGGATCCTGCGTCAGATAACGACGACAGAATCGAAAGGTTTCGAGCTGAATGATGGTCGCTAACGTGAAGCAATGAAGGCGACGGAATCCTTCCTGCTTGTCGAATAGTTCAGGGCTTGTCGAAGAGTTCGGGCATGATCATTTCACATTCGGCTATGCGATCGGTTCGGGGACATGACTTTCGTTGAGGAGATCGGCAGGAACCATCTTCTCGTTCTTGCGATCCCACCCCATCATGCGGTTGGTTCGCCAGCTTTCGTTGGCCATGTTGACCGCGACCACGCCAGCCAATCCCAATTCGATCGGGCAATTGAGGGGCTCGCCGTTTCGAAGATGATTGTGCAGATTGGTGTGGTGCAGATTCTGATCCTCGCCACCCGTTTTCTTGTGCTCGCCGAGCACCTTACCATCCGGATCCTTGGCAACCCAACCCTGAGCGTTGAAGAACAACGTACCTTCCACGCCACGAATGATATGGTCGACGCGCACGCGATTGCTCATCGTTCCGAGCACATAGACCGTCATGCCGCGAGGATACTCGCAAATCATCTCGACGTTGTCCGGCAAATCCCGCCCATCCGGCCATTGCCAAATGCCACCCATTCCGACCACGCGCCGTGGATAGAGCAGATTGCAGGCCTTCATGATCCGCGTGATGCGATGGATGAACAGATCGGTGCAGATACCTCCCGAGTAAGCCGAGTAGCATCGCCATTCAAAATAATGATTCGGGTTCCAATCGATCTTCTTTGCAGATCCGAGCCATGCATTCCAATCCAAGTCTGCAGGCTTGGTTTGATGCTGCGCGACCAACTCAGGTTCACGCCATGGTCCCGCGTTGGCTGGATACCGACGAACATACTCGATCTGCGCTTGAACTACCTGCCCGATCATTCCTCCTGCGATCGCTTCAGCGGCCGATATATAGCTGTCATCGGACATGGCTTGCACGCCGACTTGCACCGGTTTTTTCAGTTCCTTTTGGCGTTTGACCACAGCCTGCGCTTCAGGAATCGTGTGCGTCAAAGGCTTCTCGCAGTAGACGGCCTTGCCAGCCTCCATCGCATCGATGGTCATGGTCCAGTGCCAATGCTCGGGGGTTGCGACGACAACATAATCGATGTCCTTGTGTTCAAGCAACTTGCGATAGTCCGTTTCCGCATGGTCGGCCTTGATCTTGGCTTGCCCTTCCTCGGCTCGCTTCTTCCAGCAGTCGGCTACACAAACGGGATGAAGGTTGTTTTTTTCCTTGAGGTTGTTGATCACATCCATGTGCGCATTGCCGATAACGCCACCACCGATCAACCCCACACCGATACGATTGTTGGAGCCGAGCACACGAGCATAACTTTTTGCGGTCAGTTGCGTCGAGCTAGCAGCAGCGACCGCTCCGGCAGCTGCAAGAAACGTACGGCGAGTGGTGGTCGATGGGGGGGAAACAGGATCCGTGGTCATGGTGCGAGTCCTCTTAACGAACGCATATCTCAATACAAATTCCATTCCTCGAACAAGCTCATCGCCTATCGGGCCAGCTTACTGCCTTTCGGGAATGTCACGAAGATACCAGGAATCTCCTCGGTTTGCCACGATCGGCCGCACTCTCGCTGCAAAAGCTCTGGGCAGGCCCGTCGGGTTGGTGGCAACTGCAATCGGCGAGCGGCTATACTGTAACTCCTCGTTATCACCCCACCCACCTTCCTCCCTCAACGGTCCTCGCATGAATCTCCCATCTTTGAACACATGGCTGCACCGAAGTTGTCTCGGCCTTTTTGGAATGATCGCGGCGATACTGGTCCCCCAGGCGGAATCCGCCGAGCCCGTAGTTTCTCAGCCGATCAAAGTTTTGCTGGTGACCGGCGGATGCTGTCACGATTACGAGTTCCAGACCAAGGCGATGCAACTGGCCGCCAAGGAACAAGGGGTCGCGATCGAATGGACGGTCGTCAACGAAGGAGGCAAAGGGACCAAGGCACAGATCGCGCTCTATGAGAAAGCCGACTGGGCAGCGGGATATGACGTGGTGATCCACAACGAATGTTTTGCAGACACCGACGATGAAGATTACATCCGCCGCATCACGGGGCCGCATTACAACGGTGTCAATGCCGTTGTCATCCACTGCGCGATGCATACCTACCGTTCGGCCAAGATCGATGATTGGCGGGAGTTCCTCGGAGTCACCAGCCGCCATCACGAACACCAAAGCAATTACCCGGTGAAGATTGCCCAGCCCGATCATCCGATCATGAAGGGTTTTCCCTCCGAATACAAAACCCCGAAGGATGAACTCTATATCGTTGAAAAGATTTGGCCTAACACCACGGTTCTCGCCACCACCGTCAGCGAAAAGACCGGCGAAGTTCAACCGGTCTTTTGGACCAACCGATATGGCAAGGCACGGGTCTTTGGCACCACCTACGGACACTCCAACGAGACTTTCTCCGACCCGACCTTCCTCAAGACTTTCGTCCAAGGACTCGTATGGGCGTCAGGTCGTGAAGAAGTCGCGAAAAAACCCAAGAAGAAACTTTTGTTCTACACCAAAAGCGCAGGTTTCGAGCACGATGTGATCCGACGCAAAGATGGCGAACTGGCTTTTGCCGAACGGATCATGATCGACCTGGGCAAGAAACATGGGATCGAAGTCACTTGCACCAAGGACGGCACGGTCTTCGACAACGAATACAAAAATTACGATGCCTTCTTCTTTTACACCACCGAGGATCTCACCCAAGCAGGGAACGATAAACAGCCACCTCTGAGCCCTCAAGGAAAAGAGAATCTGCTGGCGGCAATTCGCAGCGGCAAGGGGTTCATCGGCAGCCACTGCGCCTCGGACACGTTTCATACGGCAGGCAATCGATTGCAATCGCAGGACAAGCCAGATCCCTACATTGCCATGTTGGGTGGCGAATTCATTCGGCACGGTCGCCAACAAGTCGCCAAGATGCGGGTGACCAGCCCGAACTTTCCAGGCTTGAAAGATGCGGGATCAGAGTTCACGCTCAATGAAGAATGGTACAGCCTGAAGAACTTTGCGCCTGACATGCATGTCATCTTGGTGCAGGAGACCGAGGGAATGGTGGATGACGATTACAAGCGACCTCCGTATCCCGCAACCTGGGCGCGTCGCGAGGGAGAGGGCCGCGTGTTCTATACGTCGATGGGGCACCGCGAAGACGTGTGGACCAATCCGCTGTTCCAATCGATCTTGATGGGAGGCATTCATTGGGCCTTGCGAGAAACCGATGCACCCGTCCCAGGGAACCTTGCCGCAACCTGTCCCGAAGCATCGAAGATGCCACCCCTAAAATAACCTCGCTCAGGTTGCCTCACTTTGCATCACTGCACGGAAGTGCTCCAATCAGCGGGTACTTCCTCGCTACCAGTGCATCACTTGTCCACCGTCGATATTGATCGTTTGGCCAGTGATCTGAGTTGCTCGTGCAGATGCCAAAAACACAATCATCGCAGCGACATCTTCGCAACTCTGCCAGCGTTGTAGCGGGACAACGGATCGGATCTTGCTCTCGGCCCACTGTTCGTAGCTCAGTCGGTCCGATTCGGGGATAGTCTCGCACCACGCTTGCCATACCGATCGATTCAGCGGCGTTTGGACCATGCCGGGACAGACGG
>JAGWWZ010000224.1 GCA_018970165.1 Planctomycetota bacterium
TCCTTGCGGAAAATGAAAGCGGAACAGCGCGAGCTGTCCGGTGGGAAGTGCAGTAAACGGAGCATGTTATTGCGCGGTTCCACCCGGATGCTCGCGCATCTCGGCTAACATTACTCCTTGCGGAAAATGAAAGCGGAACAGCGCGAGCTGTCCGGTGGGAAGTGCAGTGAACGGAGCATGTTATTGCGCGCTTCCACCCGGATGCTTGCGCATCTCGGCTAACATGAAGAATCGGTGCTGGGCACCACGGGTATCGCAACGCCTGGCATCCTTGGCCGTAAGCGTTTATTTGGCGGTTGACTTCCGCTGGAAATCATCCCAATACTGTTCACCGAGTCGAACGAGGGACCGGAACATGCTGACCGAACCGTTGGGCATATAAAGCCCCACCGTTTGCCCGGGCCGAATGAGGTCAGCACTCGAAGGTGCGAGTGTTGCTTTGATTTTGAAACGGGGTTTCGGCAATTTCCAACGGTCAGTCCCATCCTCCGCGTTCTCGATTTCTACGGAGAGTGGACCACCAAAATTTGCCGCTAGCTGCGGAGACTCCAAGTAATCGTTTGCCCGGGGTAAAACTTCGGTGAGGCTGGCCGATGCGGTCGTCCCCTCGGGTAGACGAATTCTCAGTTCGCTCGCTATGTTTCCTCGGAACCAATCGATTTCAGACTGTTCGACAAAGCCTACGACTTCGAGTTGCTCATTCTCGGAGATGACTCCCAAGTCTTCGCCAGGTTTGAGAAACTGCCCCATCCGTTCATGCAGGTAACTGTCGACCACCCTGCCGTCGCATGGACTCCTCAACGTCAGTGCTGCGGTTTTTTGCTGCAGTTGTTCCAGTTGCTCCTGGGCTGCATCGAGTTTCGCCTTGACTGCTTGCGATTCCCCAATCGATAGCTGGGACTGCAACAAGACCACTTGCTCTCGCAACGTGACCACCTCAAGCTCTTTGATTCGTCGATTGGTTTCCAGTTCCGGGTTGCTCAACTCTGCCAAGACTTGACCTTGTGTCACCTGATCGCCGGGTCGAACGAGGACCGATTTCACAAACCCCTCTGTCTCGTTTCGCAACAAGTGAGGATGACTGTATTCAACGAACCCAGGGATCATCGGTTTCCACGGCGTGGGCATCCAGAAGACGAGTATTCCTATCGATACGGCTAATGCGGTGCTCCATGCGAATGCAGGTGCGTGGTGGACGAAGCTTTGCCTCACGCTCATCGGTGGCTGACCGGGCACGCTCCCCTGTCGGAATATTCGTAGCCACTGCCGGACCATCGGCAGTACCACGTAAGTGACGATCAACGTGCCGACAACAAACAAGCCGAAGGCATGGAAGGCGAAGAACGAACCAAGCAATAATGCCAGCCAGAAAGTAAATCGATAGAATGCGCAGAGCAGACCGTAAATCACTAGCAGAGGATTATTGTATTTGGTCGCGGATCGCCATGGCTTTAGGATCCTCGCAACCAAGCCATTCATGGCCGCTTGGCCATCCGCATACAGATTCGGCCAAGCCAACCATTCCGATAACACATGATAACCATCGAATTTCATGAACGGTGTTCCATTGACTGCAATGCTCGCGATAGCACCCATGGTGAAGAGCATGCAGCAACTATAACGAACGGCCTCGTTATCCGAAGTCAGGAACACCAGGAGCGCGATACTCGAGATCGTCATTTCAAAGATGATTCCACCCAAGCAACAAAGGCACCGCTGCCAGCGATTGGTATTCAGCCACATGCCGGAAACATCGACGAAGGGAACCGGTGAAAAGAACATCCAGCACAATCCTGCCGAGTGGATTCGACATCCGTATTTGACGGCAAACGATGCGTGTCCGATTTCATGCATTGTCTTCAAGAACGCCCACGTAGCGACCCACCAAAGGAGGCTGTCGGGTACGAAAAGCGTCTGGGAGAAGGTCCAAATTTCTTGCCAATTACCGACAGCAGCAAGCACCGCGGCCAACCACAGCGTCACTACAAAAGGGGCCAGCCAACCTCTGACCAATACCCCACAGACTCGTCCGACCAGTTCCATCGTTGGACCGGAAATCAGGTTCTGACGAATGAACATGGGATTCCACGTAGCCGACCCGGGACTGCTAGGCACACTCGACGAGTTGGTTTGTAGCACACCCGCTTTTCCAAGCCAATCTACGATTCGTAGTACCTCCATGGTATCGAGCGTTTCCTCGCTGTCCTGCTCCTTGGCGGCTTGAGCGACCTGCTCAGCGGTATTGTTTCCATCGAGGAGACAGGCGACCAGATATCCCTTCCTCCCTATTCGGATGAAACGATTATCGGGGGTCCGCATCGAGTACCAAGAACCCTTGCGATCGATATGAAATGCGATCGGTAGATTCGGTAGAAGTTGTGGAAGAGGTCCGGTTTGCATCGATTACCTCTTCGTTACCAGTAGAGCTTGCTGATCAGCCATTCGTATGGTTTGCTGAAGACCAACCAACCGATTGATTTCATTCCTGCGGATATTCGAACTTTGCCATCCATACCCGGACGCAGGATCTTGTTCGAGTTTTCGATTTCCGCGGTCGCAACAAAGACCACTTCGGAATCGACAACCTTGGCTCGCGGGGCGATGCGCGTGATCGTCGCGGTCCAGTAACTCCAACGATCGGCATCCACTCGCAGTGTGACCTTCTGGCCCACTTCGATATTGGCCAGGTCGGCAGTCGACAAGTGAACTTCCAGTCGCATGCGATCGAGGGGTGCGATCTCAAAAAGGGTATTACCGCGTGTGACCGGCATCCCGTTGTGTTCATCGATATTCCCCTGGACAATAACACCATCGACGGGGCTTCGCAGTTCGAGATCCTGTAGTTTTTTCTCGAGCGATGCGATCGTTACTCTCTGACGTTCCTGTTCGAGTTGGGCCAAACGCAGGTCCCCGGAATTGCGCGAGGTAAGAGCTGCATCGCGACGTTTCCCAGCGCTCTCCATATCGGCTTGGGCAGTCGACAGCTCCCATCGAAGCGATTCATCATCCAGTCGTGCGAGCAGAGTACCTGTAGTGACATCATCTCCTGGCCTTACGGCGATATCCTTAAGAATGCCATCGATCGGGCTCGCGATGAAGTTCTTCTTCGCGGGCTCTAATACGCACTCTCGTTTCGGCCAGTAAGGGACAGGGATGCAAAGGATTGCGAGGAATGCTGCCATCGAAAGGAGGATGCTCCTTTTGCGACTGAGCAAGAATCGCCCCATGCTCCCGGTGGTCTTTTGCCATCGCATTCCGCAATGACACAGCCACCAGATCTCGAGCCAAGGCGTTACGATTTTGCGGATCGCGTCCACTTTCTGAGCATAGTCGGATGCTGACGTTGCCTCGGATCCTCGATCGACCATGAGGACCAACGAAGCACATTGTGGTCCGTTGGCACCACTGTTGGCCCCACTGCGGTTCGAACCCACTTGGAATCCGAGAACCAGGGAAGCATCCTGATCTTCCAACACTTGCTGTAGTAACAGCGATGTTTGACCGTTGGGGACAGCGAAGCGGCAAATCCCGGCAGGCGAGCATGCCTCTCGCAGTGCATTCCGGATCATGCTCCCCTGCTTAGTCTTCTCTTCGAATCCCGACGCAGTCGTGGCGACAATCTTCAAACGATCGAGCGAGGAGCCAACGGAAAGAAATACTCTCGCTTGTAGAAATTTCTCCAAGCGTAGCAAGAACAGTTCGGCATTTCGTATCGAACCATCGGGCGGAATCTCCGTCCACGAGAAGGGGGAGGGAGCTTGAGTCGGTTCCAGGCGCGGGCCGCCGCCGATTGTTTCGGGGGTGCCGGTTCCCATAGGGTTGCCGGTTCCAGAACGGCTGGTTGTACTGGATATAAACGCGGTTGGTCCGTTCGCGGCGGGCTTAGTCGGGAGTTCGGGCGCGATTCCGAACGGGGCTCGGATCACGGGCTTTTCCGGCTTGCGCTCGGTAGTGCTGTCGATGACTTGTTGCACGTTCCTACTTCCTAATTGCTCGTTGTTTATCGCCATCCATGTTGCGACTCGGGGATTATATTCCCACCTGCATCACACGATCTCGAGATCAACGACCGGAGACCAGGTTGGCCGATGGCTCAATCAACAGGGTGCAACGCGATCCGAAGATCTTCATTTCGGGGTTGTCCAGCAGGACCTGGACCTCGATCAAGCCGCTTCCTCCATCGGGGAAGGGAGCCATATGTTCGACGACCGCGGCTTTTTGTCCGCCGCCAGCAACATCCACCTTGATCTTCGAACCGACCTTGATCGATGCGATTTCATGGAGCTGCAGGAAGAAGCTTGCTCGCAATTTTGAGATGTCGACGACGCGAACGACTTCAGGGGAATTAGGAGAGACGAACTCGCCCGGGGACTTTAATAGCTTGACCACAATCCCATCGATCGGTGTTGTCACCTTTCGTTGTTCGAGCAGTTTCTCCATCCGCTCGGCTTGGAGCGAGAGAATCTGGGACTCATCTTTTTCTGCTTGCAAGCGCCCCTCGACGATCTTGAGTTCGGCGATTGCTCGATCGAGTTCCGATTGCGTGCTGTGCTTCTTTTCACGCGCTTGCTGAATGGAGCGAACTTTTTTCTCGGCGAGTTCTGCCTCAGCTCGGACTTGATCCATCTTGCCTTGCGATTCGGATTGAGCTTGCGCGATAGCGAGTTGCACATCGGCGAGAGCCATGTCCAATTGAGCAAGCACTTCACCTGACTTCACTCGATCACCGGGCTTGACGAAGACCGTTTCGAGCAATCCGCTTTCAGCGCACGCGACGTTGCTGGTCTTCCATGGCTCCAAAACCCCTTCGGGTTGTTGGTTCGCGACCAATGGCGATGTCGATTGGCTCTGTGCTTGCAACGGAGAAACCGAAGCTGGCGCGCAGCATACTGCGACCAAGGCGATGATTCGGGTGCTCGGCGGACATTTGCGTAACATGAACAAACTCTTCGACGTTCGGGTCCGAAATAGAAGCTTGGCAGACATTCGGGCGCTAAAACATAGATCACACTGAACGATTTTGCGGATTTGTTAAGCTCGGTTCCTGATTCCGGACAAGGACCCTGCGGAATCTGCCGAATGTAGCGATTCTGTCGTTTACGAAAGATGCGGTCGTGCCTTAGGTCCCGTCTGGAGCGAGCAATGACCTAATGGGGGGATGCTCACATTCCATTGCCGTGTTCGAGTCGTTCCTCGAGTGGACCTCGCAATCGGATCTGCGGATCAGAGGCTTGCGAAATCGAGATAGGCCATACGATCGATACCATTTGTACAGATCCTCCAGAGATTGTTTATTAACTCCAAGTCTCCATATCCAAAATGTAATAGCTCCATTGGCTCGACGTATTCTTTCGACGTGATGTTCACTTCAGAGGGTGTCAACATCCATACCGATTAATCCCGAATCCTATCGGTCTACGCCGCATGCCTGTCCTGGAAGTTATTACTCGACGATTGTCTGCGCTCCAAGAGCGCCTTCGTCGACTTTTTCATGTCAGGGAACCGACCCTTCCCACTCGCGAACTCGATCTCCAGTTCCTCGAGGACAGGATTCTCTACAGTGGTGTTGCGTTAGCACCAGAGTTGGTTGCGTCAGAGCAAGCGGGTACGTCTGCGGACGATTCTCTGTCCGATACGGCACCATTGAACGGATCTCCTAATCCAGATGCATTTAGCGGTTGGGGTTGGAGCGGATCATCGCATTGCCCATCCGACTCCATCGCCCAAATCGAGGCAAGCCTGCAGGAACTCGATACGCTCCTGGCTGAACTTACGTCACAGCAAACACCACAGGAGTCCGACGAAGGCACCACCGTAGATGTCCCGGACATTTCTTCGGAACCGTT
>JAGWWZ010000225.1 GCA_018970165.1 Planctomycetota bacterium
TCTCCTCCCAGCCGCTGGAATAGGGCGACCAGTGCTTCGACCAAGGCCCCTGTGCCACCTCGCGGAAAAAAGACTCCCCACTGACGTTCGATCCAATGGATGAGGGTATAGATGGCGCTGGTCTCCATCGGATTGCCACCCACCAACAGCGGATGGAAACTAAACGCTTGCCGCAGCTGCTCGTTCTGAATGAACCTGGAGACCGTCGAATAGACACTCCGATCGGCCCGCAATCGCATCAGGTCCGGCCCGCAACGAATCATATCTCGAAAATTCAGAAACGGCGTAGCCCCGAGTTCGATGTATCCCTTCTCGAAGACCCGTCGCGTGTATTCCGCGAAACGATAATAGCCATCCACGTCGTTCGGAGAGCACTTTCTAATTTGCTCAACCAATCGGGACTCGTGGCTACTGTAGTCAAAGCTCATGCCATCGGGCCATTGCAGGCGATACATCGGATCGACCGAAATCAAATCGACATGATCCGACATCGATTCCCCAGCTAACGCAAAGAGCTCTTCGAGGCAGTGAGGAGCGGTGATGACGGTTGGTCCCGCATCGAATGTGAAGCCTGCATCTCGGTAGACATAAGCCCTACCGCCAGCTCGGTCGCGCGATTCGTAACAAATGGTCTCAAAGCCCATCGCTTGCAGTCGGATAGCCGCTGCTAGGCCACCGAAGCCGCTACCGATCACGGCCGCGCGACCGCGATTCGATCCTCCTCGCGTTGGAAAGTCATCTACGAGAGCCGTGTTGGCGGCCGGCGCTTGGATCATCGGATAACCTCGGAAGTCCGTTCGGCTTGGATCTCTTCCATGAGGGAAACCGGACAACTTGGTCGTTCAATCGTCTGCAGGATTTCCTCAACGCCATCGAGCAAGCGTTGATCGATGACATGTTCCGCCATCAACTGCAACTGCTCGGAAATCAGTGTTGCGATGACATGATCGCCATACTGTCCAATCCTCTCGAATAACTCCCTCGCGACCTGACGCCGATCTTCAGGAGATCGGACCAGTCGCAGCGCCCATTCTCGGCATCGCACATGATCGGTACGTTGGCTTGACCAGACCCATGGCCATGTCATTCTCGCGTTGCGGAGATCATCGTCGCGAACCGTATCGTCGGTTTGTTCGCCTGGTCGACACAGGGCGATCGATGCCAGTTCGTCGAGGTCATTGCGCATTTGGAGAGCGATACCAATCCGTCGCCCCAGGCCTGGCAACACGGACAGAAGTCGATCGGGAGCATTGGCAGCCAAGCAACCCATCCGCACCGCCAGTTCAACCAACGAGCCGGTTTTCATGAGGCTGATCGCGCTGGCGGTTGCTTCCCAATGCTCGACGGGAACTTCATCGACTCGAGCGTGGATATCGATCGCTTGACCTTCATGGCATCGCCGTGCGGTATGGATCATGGCCTCGATCAATCGCGAGCGAGTCTCGGCAGGAAGTGGGGAATTGCTCAGGCATTCCAGGGCTTGAAAGTACATCCAGTTGCCAGCGTTGATGGCGAGCGGCACACCGATGCTGTGATGCATGGTGGCGTGACCGCGCCGCGAGCGCGAGTCGTCCTGCACATCGTCGATGACCAACGAGCCCGCATGCAAACTTTCGATCGCATCGCTGACCGAGACAGGTACGTCGCCAATGCCACCCCCCATCTCGAAGCTGATCTGAAGAAGGGAGCCGCGGATCCGTTTACCTTGTCGGCATTTGAAATCGCGAACCGGCTCAAACAACGAGCGATCCAAGAGTTGTTTCACGTGAGGATTCATCCCGGCACCTTGATCGGTTGATTGGATGTTGGAGCGACTACCTGACGGGAAGGGAGCCGTTTGTAGGATCGAATGAACTTCAAAGGTTGCAGTCCCATCGGAGGGACACCGACCACAATGCGAAACGCATCCAGGGCTGTGAATCGATGGCCATAGAAGCGAGCGATGGCTGGCTCGCCGAGGACCCGATAAAACCTTCGAAAGATTTGGTAGCGCGTCTGCGGTTTGACCAATTCGAAAAGCAAGCGATTCAGGAACCGCGAAAATCGCCCCCTCCACGCATGTTCCTGACTCAGTCGCTGCAAGGCATCCGCCAGTTGATCGATAGGATTCGTCGCGATGGTTTGGGCGACTCGCAATGCCATGGGGAACGAGTAGCCGGTCGCCGCGTGAAACCATCCGCCACGATAGCCACCCGCGAGCATCGGCAGGCCGCTCCCGGGCATGAAACCGTTGGTTGGCATCGGCAGTACGCCATGCTCTTCGCGAACGATCCGCCAATCATGGCAACCGCGGGAGATCACATACGCTCGAACTTTTTCAAGGCATTCCTCCCGATCGATCGATGTTGTGTTCGAGAAGCGTGTGTCCTCGACCAACACGCGCCGACGCTCCATGGGCAGGGTGTAGATGAAGCGAAAGCCATCTTCTTGATCGATTTGGTCGTCCATGACGATCGGATTTGCGTGAGGCCAATCCTGATTCAACTCCAACTCGAATCCCCAAAATTTTTGGAAGCCGCCCGCGAACGAGCCCGCGTTTCTGGGCGCGGGGCCGCGATTGTCGATCACGACCGCTCCATCCAACCGTCTTCCATCACCTAGGACCACACAGTTTTTTTCGACATCGGCTACTGTGGTATGAGTGAGAATTTCACCGCGAGCCTGCTGCGCCGTGCAAGTCACTACTTTTTCGAAATGAGATGACGAACAGGTTCGATAGGGAATCTCCACCGTTCGCACTCGACCTCCCACTCGGATCTGGTAGTGAGGCCATCGATATTCCGCGATCGATTCGGCCCATGAGGCACAGTCATTGGCCAAGTCGGTTTCGTGAAAGGACCAAGTATGGTTCCCAGCCAGTTTTTCTTGCTGTTCGATAATGATCCAACGAGCGTTGGGTTGATGATGGGAGATCGCGAGCGCCATGAGCCCACTTTGCAGTCCCCCTCCGACCAGGATGTAGTCAGTCCTCTCGCCGTTGAGGGAACTAGGCTTCGCATTCGATGCCAAAGGATGACTCACGACATCACCTCCGTCTTCGCTTGCTTTCGCTGCGCGAGATCGGACCACTCGTGCAACAACAGATGAGGGACTGCGATTGCGGACAAGCCAATGAACAACGTCTGAAGCGAAGCAGGAATCGCATGGATCGCGGGTCCGCCATCGCCGAATCGGACCAAGAAACCGAGTGTCGCCACACCTCCGACTGCTAACGCGGATAACGGCAAGACCGCCATCATGAACTGAGGCCGAGTCAGCCCTTCTTGGCTTCGCAGTCGCGATAAGCCAAGCATGGAATGCCAAAAGCAAAAATAGGCAGTGAAGGAAACCAGAATAGGAGTGACCGCAGCGATCCCTGCCGTTGCCAAGGGGACCCAAACACTCCACTCAATTGCTCCATTGCTTCCCTTCGAGCCGATCCTGTTCGCACGATCACTTAGCAGTTGTCTGACCAGGAACAGAATCGCCATCGGGCACAGAACCATCGCTAACCATTGTGTCCATTGAACAATTTGTGCAGCGTCCTGCGAATCGTTGGAAGGGACAATCATCCGAAGTAACCCTTCCATCTCAAACGGACGGACGATCGCGGGGATCCAGATCACTAGACCGCCCAACGCAATCGCTGACAGGTGTTCGACGGTTGCTGAGGAACGTTTTGTCCGTTGAATTTCTGCGATTCGATGTTGATCTTCGCGACCGAAGTGCCAGGCAGAAAGCAAAAAGAACCCGAGCACGGTCAGCACAGGAAAGGCGAACCAGGCAGCCGCGACCGCTAAACCTACTGCAAGATATCCGGGAAAGAACATCAACCACCAACGGTCTCGAAAGTGAGACGCGAGCAATCTGCGTCCGGTCCAGTGGTCCAAGCCCCCATGCGGAACTCCGAGTACGGCGACCAAGGTCGCCGCAGATAAAACCAAGGCAGAAAACTCGGGTGCTCCGAACAGCCACACTGCCGTCATCAGCATGATGCAGATCGCAATGTAGAGTAGGGGAAATGGCACTCGAGCACCTGACCTCTCAAACGGATGCAGGCGACCGCACTCTTTTTCCGTGACTGCGGTCGCCGCGAACAAAACGATGGAACTAGGCTACCGCTGGTTCCAGGGAAGCATGGCTGTGACCCTTGCTCTTGGCTCGGGCGATCAAATAGATCAGAACTCCAAATCCAGCCTTAGCTGTCATGTCGGCAATCGCATATCCGACTTGCAGACCGACGATACCGGTCGCATCACCCTGACCCGCAGCCTTCGCCTTCAAAGCTTCTTCCGTTCCACCGAGCGCGTAAGCAATCGGATAGACAGCCCAGGTGATCAAAATGACCAAGCGGGCAATTTCGATCAACTTGCGAGCCGCTTCTGGCTGGGTGGCGAGCGACGCGGTCAACTCAGTCCACAGGATGTACAAAATGTAGAAGAATGGTACGGAGGAGAGAGCACCCCAGATCACGCGCTGGGTCCAGCCTTCTGGACTGGAGATTACTTCGCCCGGGTAACCCAAAGCGATCATCAACGCTGCCGCGATGACCAAGCGGGTCAACAGCGATCGGGACCTGCTGGCTTCCAAACGCAGGACAGCTACCAACTCAACCATGAGCAATGGCACGGTCAAAATCCAGTCTGCGTATCGATAGAAATCGTTGAACGCAGCTCCGGTTCCCTTATAACCGTTGCCCGACAAAGAGTAGGCATCATGCCAGGAGTGTCGGATCATGAAATAGTGATAACAGGCGATCGACACGACCAACCCGCTGATCAACAAAGCGGGACGATAGGGCTCGTCCACGTACGCGCGAGACAAAAACAAGAAGAGTGCCGCAGCACCCATGGTCGCCACCGTCATGGAAAAAATATTATCCACGATCGAGTACTGCAAAATTGACAAATCCGGCATGGATGCCGCAAGCATAGACATCGACTCAAGCATAAACGTAAAACCCTTAGAAAATAGGCACGAAACACAACTCGCCACCCAGTAGTAGAAGGTCTCGTTCAGAAAGAGACAGGTAATTCCTAGGTTGCACGCAATGACTATATCTAGGTGTCAATGCTGATTTGTTCCCCGTTGCGCCGAATTTTTTCGACGTCGATCAGGGGGATCGGTCGGATCAGACCGATCGGTCTTGTCGGCCGGATCGCTTTTCCCCATCGGATCGAGCGCTTGACTCCTGATGGCATCGCAACTACACTGCATTAGTGCACTAGTGCGAAAGGCCACAACAGGAGAGTTTTCATGTTGATCGACCCCAAGAGTTCCACGCCGATTTTCCGCCAGATCGCGGACCAACTTCGGCAAGCGATCGATTCCAAGGTCTACAAGCCCGGCGAGATGCTGCCGTCGCTGCGGGCCATGGCGATCGAAATCAACGTCAATCCCAACACGGTTCAGCGCGCCTACGAAGCCCTCGAGCGCGAGGGGGTGGTCGAGACGCGGCGGGGAGTGGGGATCTTTGTCACGGCGGTCAATCGGAGCCAACTCAACGCAGTTGAACAGCAATTGAGCGATCAATTTTCGGCATCGATTCGACGGGGGTTCAAGGCGAAACTGACCCCCGACACCGTCCGTTCCGTGTTTGAAGATGCCCTGCGAAGAGCTTTAGTGGAGGCCAAGCCATGCTGACTCGCCCCGAACCCTCTGCAGCGATCGAACTGCGTAGCGTGACCAAACGCTATGGTCAGAAACTGGCAATCGACGCCGTGGATCTTACGGTCCCGCAAGGAACAACCTTTGGCTTGCTCGGTCCCAACGGAGCAATTGATGTCGGAGAATCACGCGATCGGAGGCAACGTGGTCGATTTGAGTCTGGAGGACATTTTCAAGGATGTGATTCGCGGTCGCAAA
>JAGWWZ010000046.1 GCA_018970165.1 Planctomycetota bacterium
GAAGCGGCCGCGCGTCGGCCACGCGGAGGCGGCGGTAGTGGCGGAGCTGGTGCTGGCCCTGGAGCTGGTGGCGGCTTTGGCCGAGCCCGCGCGGTCTCCTCGGGTACTTACCGCGTTACCCTCACCGTCGACGGCAAAGAGTATTCGCAGGAACTGCGAGTGATCTCCGATCCCAATCTGACGATTCAAAGCGAACTGACTGGCGGTGAAGATGCCTACGATGTTTGGACCGGAGAATCGGAAGTCGAGGAAGAGGAAGATAATGAGGAAGCAGTCGGTGCCGGTTCGATCATTGATTCCGATGGTTGAGCGATCGGTCGGTTACCACCCTGAAAACTGCGACTCGACGAAACTGGGTGTGGGAGAGTCTAATGGGGAGGATGTTCCAATAGAACGAAGCCCTCTTTATGAGCTATGTCTCCACCGGGAGATAGCGCACTAATTGTATGACCTTTGAAAACCCAATCGAAACTCCTGTCGAGTCCGCTCCGGTCGATGCAACTGGGCAGCACCATTATCTGCTCGATTGGAGCGAGGCGCAGTTGATCGATTGGTTGCTCGAGCGCGGATGGCCTAAGTTTCGAGCTCGTCAGATCCTGACATGGATCTATCAAAAGCGAGCTGACTCGTTTGATGCGATGACCGATTTGCCGAAGGGACTGCGAGCCCAATTGGCATCGGCCTTCGAAATCTTTCGTTCGGTGACTGCGGCCCATCAAAAATCAGTGGATGGAACCGAGAAGCTTCTGTTGCAGTTGGCCGATGGTGGACGGATCGAATGTGTGCTGTTGCGAGACGGTCCGCGACGATCGATATGCGTTTCGAGTCAAGTCGGCTGCGCGATGGGCTGCGTCTTCTGCGCGAGCGGTCTCGATGGGGTGGAACGCAACCTGTCGCGAGGGGAGATACTTGAGCAGATGCTCAAACTGCAGCGGTTGCTCGAACCGGATGATCGACTCAGCCACATCGTGATGATGGGGATGGGAGAGCCGCTGGCGAATTTGCCACGTGTTCTCGAAGCGCTGGGGGTTGCGAAGGATAGCCAATATGGTTTAGGAATCAGTCCTCGCCGTATCACGATAAGCACCGTTGGACTTCCCCCTGCAATCGACAAGCTTGCGGAGTCGGATTCTCCCTATCAGCTTGCGATCAGTTTGCATGCACCCAACGATGAGCTTCGCAATCGGCTCGTGCCGGTCAATAAGAGCATTGGCATCGAGTCGATCATGCAAGCAGCCGATCGGTACTTTCAACGCACAGGGAGGCGATTGACATTTGAATATGTTTTGCTTGGCGGCTTGAATGATTCAGTGGCATGTGCCAAGGAATTGGTATCGCTCTTGCGAGGCCGGACCGCGATGCTGAATGTGATCCCTTACAATCCAGTCCCCGGGTTGCCCTATGAAACCCCTTCACCCGAAGCAATTCATCTCTTTCGCAAGACTCTGATCGACGGTGGAATCAATGTGATGTTCCGTCAACGCAAAGGAGATGAGATTCAAGCGGCATGTGGCCAATTGCGCCGATTGCGTGAACGGGAGCCTCAAGTGGTCGGTATCTCGCACACCTCGAGCGAGTGAACAGCAGCCGACTCAATCCCTTCAGAATCGCCTACGAGCATCGCGATCTATTTCGCCCTCTTGAGTATTTGTTTCTCTGCCCAAGGTTTGAGTTTCTCGCGAAAGATTTTGGCATTGTGGCGAATGTCGGTCGGCAGGGATTTCGGATAGACAAGAAAGTTTTCGATGTTGACGTCGGGTAATGCATCGCGAATCAGAGCGAGCCATTCGGATCGATTGCTTTCCAAGTTTCTTTCGACGTCTTTGCGTTTCGCGGCCCAGGGTTCGATGATGATACAAGGGCGTTGATCAGGAGCGGTCCCGATCGGAACGAGCGCTGATCGGAAGACGTTCGGATGGGTATTGATGACCGCTTCAACGGGCTCGGTGAAAAGCGTTTGGTTTCGCATGGTGACGCGATGACCTTTGCGACCGCAATACCAGAACCTGCCTTGAGTATCGAGATAGCCTACGTCTCCCATGCGGTGCCAGATCGTTGTCTCTCCATTCGGGTCATCGGTTTGTGCGACTTTATGAATGGCGTTTTGATCGATTCGCGTTACGTAGGTTTGTGTGATTGGCGGTCCTGAGACCATGAGTTCACCGATATCACCTTGGGCGACTTCACGAGCTTGGTTCAGTGTCGGTATCGGCTCGTCGGTGATTGCGATGACTTTCCAATGGATGCCCGAGAATGGTTTCCCGACGCAAGTGCCAGCTCCCTTTTCCGTTTTGAAACGGGTTTCCTGCAGTACCTCTCGCGATTCGATGGAGGCGACTGGAAGAGCTTCCGTAGCGCCGTATGGGGTGTACATCATGCCGTCGGGATGCATCGCACTGCGGATTTGCTCTAGTACCCGTGCTGGCACTGGGGCCCCTGCCGATAAGACCAGTCGCAACGACTCCATCCGTCTTCCGGAAGCTTTGCAGTACTCGCCGACACGCGTCCACAGGGCGGGCGAGCCGAAGGATTGATCGATCTCCCATTGCTCAATCGCGTCGAGCAGTCGCTTCGGAATGACCGAGGCGGGACGTGTCGGATCCATATCTGGCAGGATGGTCGATGTCCCCATCACTGCATTGAAGAGTCCGAACAATGGAAAGCCGCTGAGGTCCTTGCGACCCGATGCAATGCCATAGTGGGCAGAGATCATATCGATCTGCGAATGAAAAGTTCGATGCGTGTAGAGAACACCCTTGGGTGGACCGGTACTGCCGGTTGTGAAGATGATCGCAGCCGGGTCCGACATCTGGGTTTCAGGAGGAAGAAAATCACCGGCGCGGTAGGTCCGTTCCAAATCATTGAGAGTCGGGGACGGTAGGATTCCAAAGCGACGACCGACCGTCACATTGAGTCGCGCATAGGGAAACAGAGAACGCTTGGCTTTCACGATTGCTTGAGCTAAGGGAATCCCGACAAACCCGTCCGGGCGAGCTTCCGAGAGACAGTTCAGGATGTGTTTGCGCCCCATCCCCGGGTCGATCAGGATCAGTGTCGCCCCCGACTTTAAGAGTGCGAATACGAGAGTGATAAAGTCTTCGCCGAAACGAACGAGCAGTGCAATGCGTTTGCCGGGTCCAATGCCTATCCCTTGCAGTCCCGCAGCGATGGATGTCGAACGGCGATCCAGGTCCGCCATTGTGATGGTCGAGTAAGATCGATTGGTACCTTGTCGATGCGATCCGGCGGCAGTAGCAATCGCGAGTTGCTCGGGAGCTCGCTCAGCATGCTGACTGAGTCGAAGTCCCACATTGGAGTTGCCGGATTCGGGATGGCCTTGGCCCGAGATGGAATATCGAGTCATAGAATCGCGACTGTCATTTGATGGTGATCTCGATCCGCCAAGGAGAGGACAGCGACGCATCGTCGGGTCGGGTAACGACCACTTGTTCAAACTTAGGAGGTCCGTAGCCTCTTTTGGGATTATTCGAGAATCCGTAAGACTCGGTTGGCATCCCAACAAGGTTCTTATCTAGTTGGCCATTTTCGTTCCGGTCGTGGTGGGCCGAGATAGCCAACTGTCCAGGGCCTGTGTCATCGCTTTCCCGATTCCATTCAAAACTCCAACGGATTGACTTTCCATCGATAGGTATCGTGCTGCGCGCGAGGGCAAGGTCTGGGTTTTGGAATCCGGATGGAGAATCGTAGGCGGCCAGTCGGCACTTCCCTTCTTGATTCTGAAACCCCGAAATCTCAACCTCGACGAGCAGGCGGGTGGATTTCCCCGACACCGCCCCATGCTGCCGCAAAGACAAGGCAGCACCGTCCGCTTGCAATTCGGCAGGCTCCTTCTTCGACGATTCGACCTTCGACGATTCGACCTTCGACGATTCGACACGGTCGACCCTGCCCAAGTCGCCACACCCAATCATTGCGCAAAAAAACACGATTGGGATCAGGATCCCGTGCGTTGGGAGAAGGTGGCCTCCCGAGGGGATGGATGGTCTGTTCAAGTGTAAGACTTATCCGGAGTTGATAGGGAACGGGCGAGCCGATCTTTATTGAAATTCAGGCTGGAATCAGTTCACGGCACTGTTGTGAATTGTTACCATAACATTTGTCAAGGCGACGCAGCCTACCCCAACAGAAAATTGAGGATGAAGATGGGAAAACCAGGAGAAAATGAAGACCCCATGCTGGGCCTTCCAGGTTTTGAGGAGTTCACCGAATCTGCACCAACCCCATCCGCGCCCGCCCCCTCAGCGTCAACGCCTAGTAATCGTTCTACTTCATCGCCTACATCAACTGCTTCCGGGGCAGCTGCTTCCGGGGCAACGCCATCGAAACCTGGAGCGAGTAAGCCATTCGCCGTCAAGCAAACGGGTAAAGCTGCTGCTGCCTCGTCGCAAGTGGCGAAACAAAACGCAGTCGGTCAACCTGTCAAAGCATCCGCTTCATCGCAGTCTACGGTCAACGGCCCGCAAACATTTGAAGTACAACGCAAGGGGACTATCTGGACATTGTTGCCCAGTTGGGGCATCAGCACTGCGGTCCATGTCGTCGCACTATTGGGATTGGCGGCCTGGAACATCGAGCCAATTCAAAAAGAACTCAAAATGTTGTTGAATGTCGGCAACTTTGAATCGGACACCAATGGCTTGGAGGAGTTTTCTGTCGACAACTCAACCGCAGAGCTCAGTAGCGAATCGGAAGACGAAGCCCCGAGCGATGCTCCTGCAGTGGAATCGAGTGTGGTGCAGACGGAAGTGGCATTGGACGTGAGCAGCTTGGTCGCATCTGCTCCGGAGGTTTCGATGCCATCCCTAAGTCAAGCGTTGGCTCCAAGTTCAGGGATCTCCGCGCAGAGCAACGCAGCCATGCGCGCGGCGATGGGTGCCCGTTCTGACAAAGAAGCCAAACGAGATATGCTGAAGAAATTCGGCGGCAGTGACGACACCGAACGCGCTGTTGCCATGGCACTGAAATGGCTCGCAGCCCACCAAAATCCACAGACCGGCGCGTGGACTCTCACACATCCGCTCGTTTGCGGCGGCCAATGCGATCACCCTGGCAAGCGTGTCAATAGCTTGAATGCTGCGACCGGCATGGCCCTGATGTGCTTTCTCGGTGCAGGTCAAACCCACCTCGAAGGAGAGTATAAAGAGACGGTTTTCAAGGGGCTGAGCTTCTTGATCCAGAGCATTCGGGTCGAAAAAGGGATCGGTGGTTGGTATCGCGGTGATGGTCACTCCCAAGGCCTCGACGATATGTACTCGCATGGGATCGCAGCCATTGCGATGTGCGAAGCCTATGGCATGACTCGCGATCCGGTTCTGCTCGAGCCAGCACAACTGAGTATCAACTTTCTCACCTACGCGCAGAACCCTCTGACCGGCGGATGGCATTATTCTCCGTATCCGCTTGGTAAACTGCCCGGAGATACCTCCGTAGTAGGATGGCAAATGATGGCCATAAAAAGCGGTGCCATGGCTGGCTTGAACTACGACCTGGATACGGTCCGTCGATCAAATGTATTCTTGGATTCGGTCATGGTTCCTGGAGGTTTTGGTTACCACTACAGTTTCGACAGCAAAATGAAAGATCCCGCAGGTTACAGCCCGGCTATGACCGCATGCGGAGTGCTTTGCAGAATGTATTCCGGTTGGAGCAAGGAGGAACCTTCCATCAAAGCAGCAGTACAAAGATTCGCTGCCGATGGCCCTTCACCCAATAACAGCTACTACAACTACTACGCGACTCAAGCCATGAAGCAATACGGCGGGCCGGAGTGGGAAAGCTGGAACACACGCATGCGCGAACTACTGCTCTCTAGCCAAGTTCAAGCGGGTCATGCTGCAGGGAGTTGGTATGCAGACGAAAGTATCAGTTCCGAACAGGGAGGTAGACTCTACGTCACATGCATGAAAACCATGATGCTCGAGGTCTATTACCGCTATCTCCCCATCTACGGCGAAAAAGCCGCAGAAGACCCCTTTGAACTGTAAGGGCTTGAAACGGTGATCGCCGGCCTATGGACATATCAGACATCACAGGCGGCTCTTGATCTCCTTGACCGCTTCTGCCGTTGGGGTTCCCTTGTAGAAATCATCCAGCGGATAACAGCCCGAGGGCAATCCGTTTCGTGGTGCAGTGGTGCAGTCCGAGAACGTTCGGCATATCAGTTTTCTCGCAGCGGTCTTGCCGTCGACCGCATCTCGCAAGACACGCGGATAAGACAACATCGTTCTTCCGAGTCCCACGCAATCGGTCCAACCGTTCCGCACGGTGTACTGGGCGACATGCGGCAGATATTCCTGCAAATACGAGTAGCCTGAACCTACGACCACAAGCTCAGGGTGCCGCTCCTTAATGACCCATGTGACATGCAGATGCCTCGCAACACCAAGCAACGGATCCTCGTGAGGTTGATAGCCGTCGGAGGGCGGGAACGCCGCGGGCCTAAGCAAGTGGGGCGAATAATACGGGCTTCCGGCCGAAACATTGACGAGCGTCACGCCGGATTGCTTAAACAAGTCGATGCACCGAAGTGGCTCATCGAGGTCCATCTCGTTAGGTTTCTCAGGATCGACCCCGAAACCCCAGCGATACGGGAGCAGGTGCGAGTGTTGCATTGGGCGTCCTTGGCCGAGCCGACCATCAACAGCGGTCGAGGGATCCGGTTCAAAGGGAACGGTATCGAAGGCGCTCAGGCGTATTCCGATTCCCAGCTCGGGACAAGCTGACCGGATACCTTCGATGATCTCGAGGACAATTCGTGCTCGATTCTCGAGAGAACCGCCATATTCGTCGTCGCGAGCTCGAGCGCTGAGGAACTCATGCAACAGGTATCCATGACAACACTTCACATCGACAAAGTCCGCTCCGATTTCCGCCGCGATCCTGGCAGCAGCAACGTAGTCGCTCACAAGCGTTCGTACTTCAACTGAGGAAAGAACCTGCTCATCCCTGGCACCGCCGAATCGCAGATCCAGAAGCGGATGGCGATGCGCAATGCGACCTTCCCAGTGATGATGATCATGTGGGCGACAGTAGCGTCCGGAATGGGTCAATTGAAATCCGACCACTAAGTCATCATCGTTACCGAAATGGCTTCGGTGTTCCTCGCGAAGCGATTGAAGTAGCGTTCGAATCCCTGCTCGATTCTGTTCGATCAAGATCAATTGGTTGGGATTGGCGCGTCCGTCAGGACGGACCGCCATCGCTTCTCCACCCCAAACGAGTTTGGCACCCGATTCCCCGAATCGTCGCCAGCGCCGAATCATCGGTTCGGTGATTCCACCATCCGTCGTGCCATCCCAACCTTCCATCGGCTGAGCGGCGATACGGTTTCCGATGGATCGACTTCCCCATCGGATCGGTCGCATCAAACTCGACTCGGCATGCAATTCGATGGCATCGTCGATCGGAATATCAGCACCGACCTGCTGTGTATGGCTTCGGAATTGCGAAACGCTTTTGAGAGATGCTATCTTGGTCAGTTGGTACATCGATGCGTTTATGTTGTTGTTTGCGGTTCTTGGGTACGGAATCCGTATCGAAAGGACCAGAATAGGATAAATACTCCCGCTACGATACCTAGAACACTCACCCACTGCGCGATGCTGAGCGGAGTTCCGAAGACTCCATGTTCATCGACCCGGATGATCTCCTCGAGGATGCGGACAATACCGTAGGCGACCCATCCGGCTCCGAACACGAGACCTGGTCGTTTTTCCCACTGGGAAATCGACAGCGCCCACAGACACAACAGGAATCCGCTGATGGATGCATAGATTTGAGATGGATGGACAGGCAGGCTACGTTTGGGAAACGATTCAGCGGGAACCGAGATTCGCCTTTCATCCACCATCAAACTCGCTTCGAGTTCGGGGGGCGCGGTTGGATCCACGGGAGAGGGCGGTGCTACAAAGATATTGATTTTTTTGAGTATCTGTCCTTTGCGCAATCCTCGTGACAATGCCCATCCTTCTTCATCGAGCGATTCGATGAGGCGGGCGTCATCCTCTCCCTTTGTGGTTCGCATTCCCAGCAGTTGTCCATGTTCAAGTTGATCCATGTAGGCAGGCGATCCCGGCGGGAAAGTAATCGATGGCAAGTGGGAATCGCACACACCGCCGTAGCAGCAACCGTTGAGTAGGCAGCCGATCCGTCCCAATGCCAAACCAATAAAGAACGCGGGGACCACGGCATCCAGAAGTGGCAAGGGACGCACTCGGTTTCGCCAAGTCCAAATCACCAATCCCGCCATCCCTCCAAGAACACTTCCGTAGACGACCAAGCCTCCCTCGGTGAATTGAAATGCCACACTGATCTTTTCGATCAAGGATTCTCCGAGTTCATTCCACTTCTGCACCACGTAGAAGAGCCTTGCTCCGGCGAGTCCACCGAGAATGACCCACAGCGCCAAACTGAGAAAAGCATCTCGGGAAACTCCGATACGCTCGATCCGTCGATTAGCGATAGCCACTGCGGAAATGACTCCGAGCATCAGCATCACGCCATAACCGCGAACTGGCACACCGATCGCAATCTGTTCGGGAGTACCTGCGAACAATTTGGTTTCGATCGAAGGGAGCAACCACCCAAGGACAACGGCGCCGATACCCCAATTGAGACCGTTTTCGCTGATGATATTCATCCATGTCGATTTTCGTCCGCTCAGCACGATGATCAAAACAGCATAAAGAACCAGCCCGATCATTGCCCAACTGATCCAGCCAAATAGAGGGAGCGGTCCGATTTGGTGGGGCAAGTAAAAGAGTGTCTGACGCATGTGCGGAATTCCTTCCGTGAAGCCGCTAGGCTCGTCGCACCAATGTTTGGTTATCGATCAACCGTGTCTTGCCAACGTGAACAGCGATCAAAGCGACCGCTGCATGTTTTATCGATTCTATCGACTGAAGGGTTTCCGTGTCCACGACAATGGCATAGTCAATGGAGTCAACCGGTGCGGAGACAAGAACTTCACGCATCGCAGACTCAAGTTCCGATACGTTCGTGCAACCAGCATCCACCATCTTTTGGGCCCGTTGCAATGCTCGGCTCAAGCCCAACGCACGCTTTCGATCTGATGCGGACAAGTATCGGTTTCGAGAACTCATCGCCAGCCCGTCCGTTTCGCGAATCGTTTCGCATGCTTCGATACGAATCGGGACCGCTAAATCCCGAACCATTGTCGAGATGACCACTACTTGCTGGTAATCCTTGCGCCCAAAATAGGCAACCTGTGCCGGGATCAGCATAAAGAGTTTCAACACAATCGTGGCGACACCGCGAAAGTGCCCTGGCCGAAATGCTCCTTCGAGTCGATTGGCTACTTCCGGGGGCTCGATGTAAGTCGAATACCCTTCCGGATAGATCGTTTCCACTGCGGGTGTGAATACGAAATCGCAACCAGCCGCATGAAGCATCGCCAAATCCGCCTCGAGGGTCCGCGGATACCTCTGAAAGTCCTCGTTCGGACCGAATTGAGAAGGATTGACGAAGATGGTGGCAACAGCGACATCGCATTCGGACTTGGCTCGCCGAACCAACGATAAATGTCCTTCATGAAGAGCCCCCATCGTGGGAACCACTCCGATCTTCTTTCCTTCTCGCCTGAGATGGTCGAGCGTGCTGTAGATGCTGTAGGAGTTCGCGATAACGTTCATGCGTTAGTTGAAGTAGGTGACCGCGTTCTGGAACAATTTCAGTCCATCGCCATGTTCTGGCAGTTTCTCCATGCGAGTCCAGTTCGGATGGTTGGTCGGAAACAGAAACCGTTCGGGATGGGGCATCAGTCCAAACACCCGTCCTGATGCATCGCAGATTCCCGCTACGTTTGCTTGAGCTCCATTCGGGTTCCAAGGGAAACTCAATTCCCCATCTCCGGTCGCTCCGTGGGGATCGCAATACCGAAGTGCAATCTGATTGTCCGCTTGCAGTTTTTGATGCGTCGCAGCATCGCGCATCAAGAAGCGACCTTCGGCATGCGCCATCGGAAGATAGATCTCCGAGACTCCTCGCAGAAAGACGCAGTGATCGGATTCCGGCTTGAGATGAACCCATCGGGATTCGAATCGCGCTTGACGATTCCACGTGAGCGTTGCTGGGGTTTCGTCCGCTTCGTCGTCAAAGAAGATCCCCAACCGCATCATGATTTGGAATCCATTGCAGATCCCCAGCACTAGTCTGTCTTCGCTTCGAAACTGCGCTAGTGTGTCGCTCAATCGGGTTTGCCACTGGACTGCAGCGATTCTCCCTGCAGCGATATCGTCCCCATAGCTGAAGCCACCGGGGAAGCAGAGAATTTGAAACTGCTCGGCGAGTCGCGGATGCTCGATGATTTGATTCACATGCAGCCGCTGTGTCTCGGCTCCTGCAAGCTCAAATGCGAATGCAGTTTCAATGTCGCAATTGGTACCCGGTGCACGAACAATCAAGACTCGCGGTTTGGCCATCGGCCGACATTCCTTCCTGAATCCAAGAGTGGGTTTCAACGAATGGGTATCGTACCCGCAACCCGGGCAATTCAACAATCCATCCTGCCCGCGATCGATACGGGAACTTTCTACCGAATCATCACAAAAGCCTAGGAAATTTTTGAAGTTGCGTTTTCGGCGATCGGGACTGCTAGTAACAAGCGTTTTGATTGGGATTTTCGCAACCCGACGCGTGAGCGAGGGTCGCACGAGGGAAGACCTTCAAAGTGCCGTAACTTCATCCCTCACTTACGTTTCGGGTTGGGATAGACGCGAAGAAGGCAACTTCGAGGAAACGAACACGCCAAAGTGAGCGAAAAAACAGACTCAAGCTTGTCCCTCGTTCAGGACCGATTGCAGCTCCCGCATCGCCGCCACATCCTTGTAATTCCCGGAGTGGATGAGGGTTGAGCGAAGGTTGTTGAGAATGCGTTCAAGCCATTGTCGCGGATGGCACACAGGGAACCAATCGACATCGTCTTGCCATGGTTGCTGCACCACTCGTTCAATCATCGCGACTCCCTCCACCGCAGAGAGAACGCGGCCTGCATGAAAAGGATCGACCAGCATCGTGTCGCTTCCAAGATGAACTCGCACCAGGAAGTGACCGGGACTGTTGACCCCCTCCACTTCCAGACCAATCAACCGCCCAACAGTGAAATAGACCAAGCTCAAGGTGATCGGAATTCCTCGCTTGGTTTGAAGAACGCGAGGGAGCAAGCTGTTGTCGATGGCGTAGTAGTCTTCCTCGTTTCCGGAAAAACCAAGCTCATCAAACATCACTTCGTGCAATCGAGCAACCAATGCCTGCGGTGTTGCATAGTGAACTCGCTTACGCACCGTCGAGGCTATGTCGATAACCGATTCGAGGGACGACCGGAGCGGTTCATTCGGCAGGAAGTGAATCGCTATCGACGCGGCTCCCGATAGCAAACCCGTCGGAGTCTCGATTGTTGCAACAGACTCCCGAAAGAATGCAAAGGCTTGCGGATTACAATACTTGGGTTCTCGAGGATGCATCGCTAGGCGGGTTGTGGGCAACCACTGGGACCGAAACAACTCGGCCCACACTCAATAGTACCAGCGTCAATTCGAGCTGGTCCGAACGGAGTCCATATTGTTGGCGCAGGACGCCACCATACAACTGCAATTGAGGGGCATGGACCCGAATTCGTTCCGCAAGCCAAGCTTCAAGAGATTGGGAGCCATCGTATTGATCAATCTTGAAATCGAGGACTTCCCCACGAATGACGCGATCTCCGTCATAGCCGAGCACGCAGCGATCGATTGAACCCCGCACAAGCTTGCCTTCGAATTGCTCCAAGAGTCGCCGTTCACGGGAAACCTCAAGCCTGAGCAGTTTCGGTTGGTGCCAGGCATCGTAGCGAGATCGCGACAAAGCCCCGCGTACTTCCGTATTCTCGAGATACTTGCTGAAGCGTTCCGACCACTCTGCAATGCGAATCTGCGATAGTTCGTCTTGAGTCAAATCGGCGTTAGCAATCTCAGCCAATCGCTTCTTGCCGGGTACTCCGTCCTCGACCCATTCCCGGATCTCCTCCATCCAACGGTGCACCAACTTGCCGAGAACCGCTCCCTGTTTGTCGTCGGCTTGCCAGAGACTTCCCAGATTGCTCCCTTCGCTGCTTTCGATACCAATGTCCCGATCCTTGAGGGAGCTCGGGGCGACAATGTCGATCGGTTGAGTCGGGGCAGGTGCAGCCAGCGAAATGCGATAGTACCGGATAGTCGCTACGGATTCTTCCGAAGTGCTGATTGCGGTTTCCTCTTCTCTATCCAATTCATCCACCTTCGATAGTGTCGCGATCGAGGTTTGATCCGCCATTTGATCCACCGAGCTTGCATCTTTGCTTGGCCGATACCATTGCGGGTTTCCGGATTGATAGATCAATGCATCGGGGACATTGCAATTAGCCTCGGTGCCATAGAGGCTATGCATTGCCGACCCCCAGTTCTGTCCGACATTTTTGAGTGGGACAGTGAACAGATAGAGTGCCTGACGCGCTCGTGTGAGCGCGACATAAAATAAACAAAGCGCTTCACCAAGCTGCTGGTAGGATGCTTCCTTAAAGGCGCACTGCCACGGAATATCGAGATACCTTTGTAGCTCTCTTCCCATGTAGCGCACGATCCCCGATGGAGGCGATGTCGGAGTGGCCCGCATGACAAGATACGGAGACGGATGGGATGCGATATTCTGGTGAAGCGAGGGCAAAAACACCGCATCGAACTCGAGACCCTTCGCTTGATGGATGGTCATGACTCGAACACGGCTCTCGGAAGGCAAGGATACGCGATGCGAGTCCAGGTATTCGATGAATGCCTGCAGATCATCACCGCGCGCACTGACGAAACGGTACGATTCCTCGACGAGTTGCTTGAGCCGTTCTTGATCCCGTGCGTTGCATGAGGGAGCAAGATGCTCGACCAGGTTGCTCACAGTTACCCCCAGTCCCATCAGGTCGATTTCCCGACGAATAAATCGCGAGATCCCTTGCGAGGTTGCTCTTTGCTCTTCAGACCAATACGATCCTAACGGTGACTCGACAACATGAAAGTGAGCCAGCGTGTCGCCGGGGTGGTTCGCCAATTGAATGGCGCTCTGCACAACCAAGGCAGCCGCAGTATCGACCAGCGGGTTGCCACCTTCTTGGCTGGCTTCGATCCCGCGATCGCGCAGGAGCGTGATCAGTTCCCCTACTTCGTCGTTGGTTCGAGTCAAAATGCCGATCGTTGCCTCCGGGGCATCGCGATAGACCTCGGCGACTTTCTGAGCAATCGTTTCCATAAGATCCCGCTTGAGATCCGAGGCTCCGGAGTCTTTGCTGACCGGCGCGTTGCGTATCTCTACATAACCGGCGAGATTCTCTTTGGCTGTTGTATGGGCCTCGAAGTATTTGCTGACCCATGCGTCGATGACCGGATGGGTACCGGTGGCATGGGAGTCGTCATCTTCGCCGAGGAACTTGGGGTGCCGCGCGAGTCGATGAAAGAAGTCATTGACGAACTCGATGATGACAGGAGAACTGCGACGGCTGAACGAGAGATTCTCCAGTTGGATGTTTGCAATTTCTTGCCCGACAGATTCGAAAATTTCGGAAACTCCTCCACGCCATGCATAGATCGCTTGCTTGGTGTCTCCCACAACGAAGAAGGATGCCGAACGAGGTGATTCGCTCAGCATGTGAGTGATCGCGTTGGCAAAGGGCTTGAGAACCTCCCATTGTTGAGGTGATGTGTCCTGAAATTCATCGAGCAACAGATGGTCGATGGAGCAGTCCAGTCGATGCGATATCGATTGGAGAGTTGGCTTCGACTCGGATTCGTTCTTCTTTTCACCTGTGGCTTTGGAAATCCAATGGGATAAACGCCGGGCGATATCTGAGAAGGTAACGATCCTTCGCTGTTGCTTAAGGTTTCGCAATTGCTTGTCGAATTCCTCGAGCAATCCGTAGGCAGCTTTGTTTTGCGTGATGCGGCTCGCCAAAAATGCTGTGACTGCGTGCTTGGCGAGGATCCGTACGGCTCCCGGAAATGGTCCCTTGATCTCTTTGCGGTTGTATGAGGGCTTCTCGCTATGGCAGTTAACAACCAAGGTATCCTTCAGGAAATCTTCCCAATCCTGGTCGGTGAATTTCTTGAGGGTTTCATCGCGGCGATTGTTCCTTGCATCGGTTTCCAGATCACTTGTGCTGGCTACTTTAAAAGCCTCGTTCACCGCTTCGTCTCCGGGCCCGGCTGGGATGTTGATCGCAGTCCAAATGCTTTTATCCTTCGCCTGCTGATAAAGCTCATAGCCATTCTTGACTACATTGTCGATCTCGTTGCGGATGCTTCGGACCGCCTCTCCCTTGGAGAGCTGAGAAATCAACGAGCGAAGCTCGGTATGCGTCACCTGTTCGAACATGCGCGTAATGGCATCCCGACGCAGTTGTTCCTCCTGCACAGGATCGATCAATTTCCAACCGGGAGGCAACTCCAACTCGAGCGAAAAAGAACGGGCCAGCTGCGAATAGAAACTGTCTAGCGTGCTTACTCGGAAGCGATGCAACTGCGAACAGAGGCGAGCGAGTTGGTAACGCACCGCTTCGCGTGTGATGACCAAAGGGGCGAGGATACGCTCGAGATGCTCAAAGTCCGCATCGGAAACACACGCCTTGGCCAGCCAACTCAATATGCGCTGAAGTATTTCACCGGCCGCTTTGCGGGTGAACGTCGTCGCCAAGACGGTTTCGAGGGACTGATCGCTGAAGAGCAAATGAATGGCGCGCGATGCCAAGCGATACGTTTTGCCGGTCCCGGCCGATGCTTTGATCATCTGCGGTTGGAACCATTCGGGAGGTGGTTCACCCTCGACAGCGATCGGCTCGATCGACAACAGGTTCGGGATGGGTTTCGCTCTGCGTTCTCGTGCAACAGGAACGGGTGGAGTCTGGCACTCAGGGGCCTTTGTCGATTCCGATTTGCCATCGATCGTCCAGCGGCGGACAACGGTTCGTTGAGTAATCGCTGAATAATCATCGTACTCAGGTCGGCCGCTATCGATCGGAGGCCAGAACACACCGTCCACGACCTTGATCGCTACTTCTTTAGCCGATTGCACCGCAGCCGCGAGTTCCTTTTCGTTGAAGTCCGCTGAGATGAATTCCGTTTCCGAAACATTGCGAGGCAGCAGAACGTAGCCGAAGGAGACTTGTTTACCCTCGTAGTTGTCTCGCTTCTGGATCAGCAAACCGTAGAGTGGCAATTGCCAATCGGTCCACTCGCCGGATCTCTTGAGATGGATAGAGCGAGGGTTGCCAGAACTGTCTCCGGTCTTGTAGTCCCACACAGCCCATCGCTTTTTGTCCTCATGCTCATCGATGCGGTCGATGCGGCCGTGCAATTTGATGGATCGATTACTGTCGACTTCAAATACAATGCCATGCTCTCGCTCGACCTTGTACTCCGCTTCGATCATCTTCCAGCCTTGGCCGATCTTATCGGCTTGGAGCTTCGCAAACTGCTTCAATCGCATTTCGGCCTGCTCGAGTTGCACGACCACGGCGGGTGGAGGCGTAAGACCGAAACGCTTTTGACTTTCGAGCTTCAGTTGATCGAGGAGCCACTTGCAAACCGCATCGGGATCAGAGCTCTTGGCTTCGTTGGCCTCATGGAAATCCTCGAGCACTTTATGGATCAGGTCGCCGAACGCACCGCCATCGAGTTCCAACGGCAAATGCTTGACCGCTCTCAATTGCTTAACGCGATTGAGATAAAAACGATACGGGCACTCCGAGTATTTCTTGAAGTCAGTGACAGCCATATCCGCGACCGGTTTTTCTATTTTCGGTTGTGGTATAGGGATATCCGATTGGCCGATGCGGGGAGTCCATGTCCAGACTTTGGCATCGACCACTTCGTTATCAGAGATCAATCTCAGGACGCGACGAGCCAGATGTTCGGAGGGGACCGAAAGGAGCAGGCGACTGGGAGTCAAAGGATCGCCGTCGCTGCTCAGGCGATTGAGGATCAGTTCTATCTGCTCTCGCGTATGCAGAATAGTCATCATGATATACGCATCGCGAGCATACCGCCGCGCGTTATCGAGCAACCCCAGTTCGCTGCGCAAGCGGTTCGGGAGAAAAGCGTCCGAGTTAACACTCTCGGGAATGACTCCATCATGCAGACCACTGAGCATCAGCACCGGTGCATCGTCGAGCGCCAATTCGAGCCAGCCGATCATCTCGATCGCTTGATTGCCTCGCGGGGCAGGTATCTGAACTCCTTCGAGCATCTGGTACAGCCATGCCATCGCGTCGCGCAATTCCAACTCAGCATCGAGATTCGGAGGGGTATGCGCCCACTCTTGCATCGCTTCGTTGATTTCCTCGCAAGCTCGCCAGACCAAGTGCCCTTCGTCCGTTTCTTTGTCGATAGAAAATCCTGCGTAAAGCTCACGCAGCACGGATCGGATCGGTTCGGCCCATTGAGACAGAACTTGTTTGCCGACTCGCAGCGGTTCCAGCAACTCTCGCAAAGCCGTGACAACCCCTTCGAATTCCGGCCTGCCCCGTCTGGCTTCGGGGAAAACCGCTACGTTCACCGACCGCAGCAACGTTGCATTCAGATATTCATCGATCGATGCGAGATAGTGATCCGGCAGCTCAAGCTTCCTTCGCAACCAATCCTCGACCGTGGTTTCGCGAACGAGGCTATGAAAGGCTTCGATTTCTCCGTTCGCTAAATAACGTTGGATCAGTCCTAGCAGTTTCATCGGCTGCGTGGCTTGTATCGGCAAACCGGGACCGTAGCGCAGGTGGACGCCTGCTCGTTGCAGAGATTCCTGAAAGGCTGGAATCACCGTCGGGTCTGGAACCCCGACCGTAATCTGCGACGGAGCACGGTCCGATCCCAGAAGAGCCAATTGCACCGCGAGCTCATCCGCAGCGTCTCGCACTGTACTTCGCACATGCAGTGCATCGTCATCGATCGGGAGTTCGAGGCGTTGCCAGAACTCGGATCGCAGTGTTCCATCGGCGTCGAATCCTTGAGAAAACGTATCGGGAGCGCCGATCAGCGAGGTCACCTGTTGGCCCACGGCGGCGAGGAACTGACGTTGGGCGCGGTTCAAGTCCACGGTCCCGATGAGGACAATCTCATGTCCGCTCGGTTGCACTTCGCCATGTTTCAACGCGAACTGCCTGGCGGTCTGGACATCCCAAAGAGATGCTTCGTGCAGCACATCCAAGTAGCGTCGTTGCAACGTGGCCAACACATGCCAACGTGGTTCTTCAGCGGTTCCGGTCAAGCTCTCGGCGACATCAGAAAAATCGAGAAGGTCCGATGCCAATTCGCGATGCAAGGAGCCCAGGATCCGGGCTAGCTCCATCCATGGAGCCAGTTCATCAACCTGTGGCACTTCGAACAGAAGTGGTTTCAATTCGGATGCAGGGGTCGATTGAAGGACCTTGGTCCAAGCCATGACCTGATCGAGTTCGTTGGCGAATGGTAGCTTGGCTTGGTAGAGTCGTTCGGGTAATTTTCCGAGGGTCAGAATTTCCGGCGGTCGCAGGACGACATCTTCGCGAGCGGCACGCTCGGCGAGGAGTATCTGCAGTCGTCTCCCAGCCAGCGAACCGGGGAGTACTAAGAGGACACGATCGAGATTCCACTCGTGTCCTCGCAAATATTGTTCAAACAAGTAATCGCAAGCTGAATGCAGAATTGGGCGAGCCCAACCGAGGTAATGGATGCGAATCGGGCTTGGCTGTTCAAAGAGGGGAAGTCGTTTCGTGGATTTCGCGGTGCGTTGCACGAGGGTGCCTCCTAGCTTCTGGGACGTTCCGGTCATTAGATTACCATCATCTCTCTCGTTGGACGACATGCAAAAAGTTCACTAGGGGAAATCATCGCCTACGGGTGTGACACCTCTGGTCATCGCACTAGTAACGGTGGCACGTCCCGAGGCTTTGCGAAGGGCGTGGCTTCCGTTTCATCACGCCGCCATCAGAACATCATCCGATGGGGATAATCCCACGTCGAGGAATGAGATCGAGCTTTCACAGCCTATTAGCAACCCACCTCAAATGTTTTTTTGAGCAGGAAATCACGACGCGGAGCGTCGTGCCACGATCGTCGTCTCGCCCAAATGCTAGCTGAGATGTGCGAGCATCCGGGTGGAACTGCACTCGAAGTTGCAATGTTTCCCACGGTTCAACCAGGGAGCTTGCGATCCTCTGCTTTGATTGCGAACCGCCGGATCAATGCATGCCAACTAAAAACCAATTTGCTATCTTTCACCTTATGAGTTGGGTGGCACGCAACTCGCGCCTAGCAGCGGATCGATCGCTAGCTAGAACATTCCCCCCATCACTGCACCTCCACCACCCATGCCACCCATGCCACCCATGCCACCCATGCCGGTGGCTCCTGGACTCAACGGCACATCACCGTCGAGGATTTTTTGGAGCAATGCGGAAATCTCCGGATGAACCTTACGCTTTTGATGAATGATCAGTACCGAGTAGGATTCCAGCTCGGATGGGATGTTTTTATTAGCGTCCCCATGTCGCAACTCGCTCCGGGATCGGCATATTTCGATCGTACCCAGCGCTCCCTCTTTCTGCGTATTCTCCCAACTCTCTTTGGCGATGAGGTTGGGGAGCAAGTCTTGAAGATCCTCAGCGATGGGGGTCGGTATCCGATAGTACTTGGTCTCGTAACCCTCTGGGTCAATCTCCGGCGAAATGCGCCGCTTTGAGTTCTTTAGCGCCAAGCGATAGTTCTCCAGCAACGTCAGCACCTCGTCCATATTTGGTTCTGTCTGCGATACGATCATGAAACCGGACTTGGGAAAGGAGATGATCGCATTGCCACCGTAGCTCGACCAACTTTCGGGACTAGCTTGCTGTTCGATCGCGGCCTGCAGACTTCTGCAGTCGTTGATATCCCGACACAGATCGCGCACGTCGAAGAGAGCAAGCTTGGGGACTGCGGCTTCGTCTTGCGGCGTGATCCAGAGAACACCATCGCGGTGAAACCAAGCCAGTTGATGTTGGCTGGCGATGATCTGCAAGATCGTTCGTATGGGTTGGTCTCGAATATCGATCGTCACCGGAATTCGCTCCGAGATCCGTACCTTGCGCAGTGCAACCCGATCCAGGCGTAGATTGAGCTGGTGTTGATCCGCCAACGATTGAATCACTTGCGAAAGCTGAGTCCCTTGAAACTTCGCAGAAGCCTTTCGGTTGAGCGTCTCGATCAATTGCTCGTGCTCTTGCGGTTCATCGATCCATGTCCGGCGAGCTGGATGGCGGAGCGCTTCCAAAAACGCGACAACTTTACGGTGGGCACGAGGGAATTGCCGAATGAAAAGTACATCCCCGAGTACGGCAGCTGTTCCCAAACCGCCCGCGTCGACCCACGAATCGGGCTCCACCGTCGATGTCAAAGCAGGGATCAAGTCGGCTGACTTAAACTCGAGATCGAGCAAGTCGCCGATGTTGTACTGGACGTTTCGCAGGCTGGCTGCTTTGGGAATCAGTGTGACCAACCCTTGTTCGAAACTCCAATCCACACCGATCCGCTCCAAGCGATCCAGGAACTGATAGATGGGAACCTCAACGAGCGATTCCGTCACCGGCTCGCTAACCGAGACACCTTTCTCTTCGAGCGCGCGTTCATCGAGAACGACATTCAAGCTTGTCTGTGACTGAATCCATGTGGCTACTTCGGTCAGTGGAGCATCCTGGAATGTGTACGTAAGCTTGGCACGCAGGGGCTCAGGGACCAACGTAATCGGATCGATGTACTTGGGCTCATCTGCGATGCTTACTGCTGCGGCAAGCTCTTGAGCCACTCCTTTCACGCTAACGAGCCCTACCACCTGCCCTAGAACTGCAATCAAGGCAAAGACGAGGATTCCACTGCGATTCGATTTCCACATAGCGGTCCATCTCCTTTGAAAAGTGAGTTGCCCCAAGAATCAACCGTTCTATGAATGCGTTGATTTAGCAAACGGCATGCCGAATTGTGTCAAAGACAAGGTTGTGGTTATTGATCGAAGAACTCGCAGGGCATGAGTGTTATCAGGGGAGTTCAAGGTTCAAGTATGTTGCATTTTGCAACTACCAAGCAGGTGTCTCGCCACAAATGCCAATCGATCACTTCAGTTTCTTCAGCTAGGGAAGCGTCCGATCCCAACGTTAGCTAAGGAAGCTTTGCCTCCGGTTGCACAAGGCAACCGGGGGGCGTTATGGGTGCCAGTCCGTTGCTAGCGATGAGGCTTGGCTTCCAGTGGCACAAGGCCACTGGGGAGCCTATCGAACCCACGCAGAGCCTCCGAGCGTGCCACCCGAACTCAGTCCATCGCATTAGCTCTTACCAATCGACCATCGCAATTCAATAGTAGCGAGTATTAGAATGACAACGATCTCCGCTGGGAAATAAACTCGACCCAGGAGGGTAAGTCGCTCAAGGTTGTTCCACCACAGCACTCCCGAGAGGATGCAGAAATCGAGATTCAGAAACGCGAGGATCCCAAGGGTGGTCAAATGATTGGTCGAGGTCGCTAATCGATACGTTCCGAACGATCCGAGCATCGCTGCAGCAACACCCAAAAAGATGAGCGCCCCTATGGGCATCCCTGTGCGCAAGTTATTCGTGGCCAAGAGCACCAGCAAAATCAGGCTGGTCAAAAAGGCGCCAGCGATATCGATCAGGATCAAGGTACGCGGATTAAGAATAGGATTTCAGCCATCGCGATTCATGAAAACCTGAGGATCGCAGAGAGCATCATCAAGCCGATGGTCGCTTCGATGATGCATCCAACGATGTTCTCGCGAGACCGACTTTTGTCAGCGGCCACCGACATCAATCTGGCAATCGCAGCCCCGCACCATGCCGAGCCGGCTACCATGAACACGGTATCGGATTGGGTTGCGAGACATCCCGCTCCGAGGCAGAGAAAAAAACCGCCGTAGGTGGCTCGCAATTCCGAAACGCCGAGCGGACCGTCGGGGCGGATTCCCAAGATTCGACTGACACGCTCTGGAAACATCACTCCCAAGCATCCTAAGATGAAGGTAATTAGGGCTCCGAGGTTTGCGATAAGTGTTATCAAAAGTCGTCTTGGTCCTACCGAGTTTAAGCTTTGGGTACGCGATGTTGGATAGGGTTCGCTTGTGGGCGATACCTCGGGCAGACTGGTGACAGAGAGCAACCATTGGCAATCAACAATGGAGCTCTATTCTAACTCATTCGATCTGCAACCGCACCTTCGCAGCTGGTCGCTCTGCCGGAGGAGGCTTGCGAGATCGTTGGAATCTCGAAGCAGGACTCCTTTGATTTGCTCACTGCCCCATCGCACCGAACCTCCTACCGGTCCACGCGAATCGTCGGAGATCGAGATATTATCTCCCAGAACCACATAACCCGGTCCAGCGGGAATCGTCCCCTCCGCAGTATCACCATAGCCGCGATAAACTAAGTCCCGAAATACCAACGCTAAATCGATCTTGGGTAGTCCCGCCATGGAAGAAATCGTCATCGACCGTTTCACGGTCGTCGCAGGATTATCTTGGGGGGCGGATCGCACGGATTCAAGAGGAGACGCAAAACATGTTCCGAACTCATCGCCAACCAACAACCGACCGTCGATGCATGCCGCGATGATCCACTGCGGCCTACCTCCTCCACGACCCTGTCCCGCCGAGATTCTCGGAACCGTATTGCCATTGCATGAAACCAACCAATCCTCGCGCGCGAGCACATCGATATCGTATCGATGGCTTGAGTCCGACAGACACATGGTCAATTGCCCGTTCTGCATCGGCTCGACACATCGCAGTGCGATTCCGACATCGTAGGTTGGGATGATCGCGTGCGAGTCGTGGGCGTTGATCGGAAGTTGATTGGTTAAGGGCAGCGATAGCGAATCCAAGAAGTGCTCAAGCGTTTGAGTACAGAATTGTGGGTCCCAGGCAGCGACCAACACCGATTGCCGCAGTGTTTCGCGCAGTGTCTTCTCATGTCGTTGGTCATTGACCCACAAATCGCCGTCCCGAAAAGTGATCTGTTCATGGGGGAGTCCCATTACGCGTTTCAAAGCCTTAAGCGATCCGGCCTCGCGTTCAAGAACGACGATATCGCCCCGTTGAATACTGTCGTTTCGGAGCCATCGCAATAGCGTGTACTGAACGGTGTCGCCATGCTGAATCGGAGGTTCATCCTCGGTGAGAATCGATCGACTGCAGCATTGACAAGATGCTGGTCGATTGGGATTCCATGCGTCGATCGAGAACTGATTGACAGCCTGACAGGTGCTGCAGGTGACGAGCAGGCGCGGGCCTTGAAGCGTGGGTTCCATGGAACTGCCCGCGATTTGTCCCGCGAGCGGTTGCGAAGAACGCGACAAGAGAATCAAACCGGCGAGCAAGACGGCTAGGCACAAAAATACAAGCAAGCCGGAGGAGGCATAAATGAACCAACGGCTTGTTCGGATTTGCGGGATCTGCATCACCGTTCGCCGATGCGGTACAAACCGTTTTCAGCCCGGATGATCCAATCGCCATCGAGCCATGCATACGAAGCGAAGACTCGACCCGGTAGCGTGCCGCGGGAAACCTCTTTTGGTTCATCACCGATTTCCATTACGATGGCATCCCCGGCTTCGCTCTGGAAGTAGACTTGTTTTCCGATCGCGATCGGAGACGCGGAGTAATTGCCACCGAGTCGTTTCTGCCAAACCTTTTTCCCAGTCTCGACACTCACACCGCTAGCTACCCCTCCATCGCTGACCATCACGATCTGGTCGCCCACTGGAACGATCGATGGCGTATTTGGAACACCGGTGCCATAGGTCCAGCGAACGTTAGTATCGGTCACATCCCCTGTTCCGGTCGGATCGATCGCGAGCAACTTGGGAGTCATGTAGCCTGTGCAGACAAAGACCAAACCGCGATAGAAGATTGGCCGAGGGATGACCGAGAAACCTTCGTAAGACACCGACCATATGACGTTCCCCGTTTCCGGATCGAGCGATTGCACGATATCGGACCCTGGAGAGACGATCTGCCATTTGCCGTTGACTTGGATCGCTTGCGGGGTGCAGAACGAGAACGGGCGATCGGTAGTGATACCGCGCGGGGTTCGCCAGACTTCTTTACCGGTCGCTGCATCGAGCGCGAGAGTATAGGCCGTATCTCCTCCATCGCATGTGAGGAACAGTTTCTTATCAAACAGGATGGGAGAACCACCGTTCCCATGCACTGGGGAATAGGAGTGATCTAGGTTGCGCCAAAGAATCTTCCCTTCGAGATCGGTGCATACCGTTCCTTGATGACCGAAGTGGACGAACAATCGACCGTCGCTTGCCAGAACCGTTGGGCTGGCGTGTGAGTTCTTCTTGTGAATACTCGGCGCATCCTTTGGCTGTTCGATGAGCATACGATCGAAGATCGGTTTGCCGGTCTTGGCGCTATAACATTCTAGGTGAAGGGCTTGCGGACCAGCGAGCGCAGCATCACCGGAATCTGTATTGCGGGCGGATGTGATGAAGATACGATCGCCTACTACGACCGGTGAAGACCAACCGAGTCCTTGCGTGGGGGTATACCATACGATGTTTTTCTCTTCGCTCCACTCGGCCGGAGCCTTGGCGGCAGGAATCGTTCCATTTTGGTTCGGGCCGCGAAACTCAGGCCAATCGGCCGCCACGTTGCGGGTTGTGTTACCTACCGAGCACCCCCCCAACGTCACGGCAAGGGTCATTCGTTTCGCCGCAGAAGAAACATTCATTGCCGCAAAAAGGGAGTACAATCGGGTGCTAATCCAGAACTGCTTCGAAGTTGTTTTGAAAGTCAATCGCATGCGAACTGTTACTCGTTTTGGTAAGAAATGCTTTGGGGCTTGGGTCTTGCTCGCGAGCGGCTGTTTGAGCCAGCTCGCTTCGGCGCAAGAGGATGTGACACTGTGGGTGACCGAATCCGAAGACGCTAAGGTACAACTCGTTTCGGATCAATACAAGTTTACTGAGGGGCCAACCGTCGACACGGATGGAAATGTCTATTTTACGGATCAACCGAACAATCGGATCGCACTTTGGAAGACCGATGGCACAGTCGTCGATTTTTTGAAACCGGCAGGGCGAAGCAACGGCATGTATTTCGCCCACGACGGCAAACTGATCGCGTGTGCTGACGAGGCTAATCAAATGTGGGAAATCGGATCCGATGGCTCGCATCGTGTCCTCTTTGAGGGGTTCGAAGGGAAGCGTCTCAACGGACCTAACGATGTTTGGATCGATATCAACGGCACGATGTACTTCACCGACCCCTATTATCAGCGACCCTGGTGGGAGCACGAACAATCCGAACTCAAGAAGCAATCGGTCTACAAGGTGGATCGAGACGGTTCCAACTTGGTCTGTGTCGACGATGCCTTGGTGCAACCCAACGGCATCATCGGGGATTCGGGTAAGCGGATCTTGTTCGTCGCGGATATCGGCGACAAGAAGACTTACAAGTACAAGATCGCAACCGACGGCAGTCTGCTCGATCGCGAAGTCTTTTGTCGACGCGGCTCGGATGGTATGACGTTGGATACGCAGGGGAACGTATACCTAACCGGTTCGGATGGAGTCTACGTTTACAACGCGAGCGGAGACCACATCCAAACGATTCGTGTGCCGGAATCGTGGTCTGCGAACGTTTGCCTCGGAGGCTACGATCGCCGCACGCTGTTTATTACCGCGATGGACTCGATCTATACGATTCGAGTCAAGCACGCGGGGGTCGGCTCGAAATAAGTTTTCGGCAGAGCGAACGGATAGCGGAGTGCAATATCGCGTGGGCTACTTCTTGAGTTCCGCGATCCGTTGTTGGGCTTGTTCCGACATCTCGTGCTTCGGATGGTTCTCGAGGATGTACTCGTAGAACTTGACCGCAGTGTCGATTGCTTTTTTGCGTCGTTCTCCCTTGAGATCGGCGATGAAGATCTCGCTGCAACGGCCTGCTTCGAACGCAGAACGGGCCTGCCAGTTCTTTGCATCCTCGGCAGCTTGCGTACCACCGAACCCGTACATGGTCTTCTGGAATTCGGTAATGGCTTTGGCGAAGTTTCGATCCGCGAAATAGGCTTCGCCAATCATGAAACGGGCTCTAGCACCCAAGGCATTGCGTTCGCTTTCCGCAACTTGTTCAAAGAGTCGGATCGCTTCGTCGACTCGTTTGAGGTTCTGCCGCGCAAATGCTTGTTCATAGGTGGCAACCGTTTTGAAGTTCGACTCGGGTAGGACCTCTTGCAAGCGTCCAGTCCAATCATCGACATCATTCCATCGTTTCAGTTCGCGAGCCGTTTGTGCGCCGTGCAGGTAGATGAGCGCCTTGACTTGGTCGTTGATCGATGGCGCATCGGGGTGGTTTTCCAACGCCTTGCGGGCTTGTTCGTACTGCGGCCAGGCGGTGCTGAACTGTTCGAGTTTGAATGAGCACTCGGCGATCATCAGCCTCGCATCCATGCTCAAGGATCCGTTGGGGAACGTCTTCAATTGCTTAGAGAATTGTTGCGACGCACTTGTGTAATCCTGTTGCTGGAACAGCGACAGTCCGAGCTTGTAGAGGGACTTTTCTAGAATCTCGGGACTCGCTGTCTTGGTGGCAGCAACGGTGTACGCCTTCACTGCGGAATCGAAGCGGGCGTTTTCGAATTCGGTCTGCCCAACATGGAAGTAGGATTCTGCAGCGAGCGGACTGTTGGGGAACTGTTCCGCGATCTTCTGGAACCATTGCTTCGCGTTTGCGACATCTCCCTTCGACTTGTAAGCCCAGGCGAGTTCAAAGTAGGCGCGTTCGATTAGGGTGTAGTTCGGATACTTCTCCACCAATTCCGTCATCACCTGAATCGTCTTGTCGAAATCCTTTTGTTCGCTGTACGCCAAACCCAATTCGTAAAGGACTTTGGGTTTTGCGGATGCCGGCAACTCGGGGGGCGACATTTTTTCGAGAGTCGCGATCGCTTCGGCGGCGCGATTGGTTCGTCGCGAGCAAATTGCTTTAGCGATTGCACACTCGGCCAGGAGAGATGGATTCTTAGTGGAGCCGGAGACTTGATTCAGTATCTCCAATGCTTCAGGGAAACGCTCGGTCTGGATTAGGACAAATGCCTTGTCGTAGCGAACAAAATCGGCCAGGGAGGGATCGATGCTTTGCGATAAGACGCGATCGTACCAAATCAAGGCCGCAGGAAAATCATTCGCCGCCGCAGAGAGTTGGCCGAGTCGAAACTCTGCCTGCTGACGGAAACGTGATTTCGGAAACTCTTTGAGTAGTCTCTCGAGTGCGTTCTTGGATTTGGTTTTGTCTTGCAGTGCATCGTAAGCTTGGGAGAGCAGCAAAAGCGTTTCGTCTGCTTGAGTCCATGTTGCATTGGCCTGGAGCGATTCTTCGAAAGCTTGGATCGACTCCTGAGTCTTGTTGAGTTTGAGGAGTGCAGCACCCTTCAGGTAGAGGGCTTCGGCGCGGGCGGCCGGTTCGAGCGAACGGTTCAGAAGGGCCGTGGCTGCGGTGCTTGCACCCTCGAAATTGCCTGCGAGGTACTTGGCCGTTGCGGCTCGAAGCTCCCAAGCGATCAGCGAAGGATGCTTGCTAGCAGAGCTAACCAATTGCTCGAATGCGGTCGCTGAGGATTCAAACTGAGACAACTGCAGGAGCGATTCGGCGCGGACGTAGGCGACGTCGAGCGCCAATTCATCGTTCGGGAACCGTTTGGCGAATGCTTCGCTCCACCGCTGGGCCTCCGCATGGTCGCCTGCTTGGAGAGCTGCGAAAGCAGCGTTGTAGGTGGCTCGCGGGCAAATCGGTGAGTCGGGTGCCTCGACAGCGATCTGTTCATACAGTTTCCGAGCTTCGGCTTTCCCATCGGCGGTAGTATACAAGCCGTCGGCCAAATCCATGCGAAGCCATGTCACCATCGATGCGGTCGAAGGACTGATCGTTTTGGGATCCCATTTGGCCGCCCACTGCAGCGCCTCGCGCGCGATCGGTATCGCGTCTGCCGGCTGATTTTTGAGCATGGCGATTTGGCATAGCCAGTGCGATGCTTCGACAGCCCGCTCGTCCTTGGCACCAAGCAGTCGTTCTAATGATCGCGATGCTTCGTCGTACTTTTTATCTCGCATCAATGTTTGGCCGATCGCCAGCGATGCGTTGGCCGCATATTGAGATTTGGGAAACTGTTCGGCAAGTTTCTTATAAACATCGGAAGAGTTCGCGAATTGTCCTGACTTTGCCAACGCGAATGCGTATCGATACATCACGTAGTCCGCGATGGCCATTTTCTGCAAGTCGGAGCTATCCACAATCGACGCGAACAGTTTGACAGCCTTGTCGATTTGCTCGCTTTGCAAAGCCAGTTCCGCGAGCCTAACCTTAGTATTGGTTGCAAGAATGTGCTTCGGGTAGGCCGCGATGAATCCTTCGTAGGTCTCCATCGCCAGTTTCCGTTGGGACGCTTCCTCATAGGACAATCCCAAAGAGAACATCGCATCAGGACGCAAGGAGGACTGAGCGAAGTTGCGGTTCTGCAGGAGTTGGTTGTAGAACGCGATAGCTCGATCGCTCTTGCCTAGACGAGACTCGGCCTCGCCCGCATAGAACATCGCTTTGTCCGCGAGTGGGCTGTCGGAGTATTTTTCGAGGAACGAAGCAAAGACCTTCGAACACTCAGTCAACATATCCGTGTTGGCAGGCTCTTGGGAAACGGCCGTTTGGAATAGAGACCAGCCCAGATGAATCAAGGATTCCTCACGTTCCTTCAGATTAGGGTCTTTCAACGCGGACCGGAAGGCTTCGGTCGCCTTGCCGTATTCGGGAGGATCCTTCTCCTGGTAGCAAACCCCGAGGAAGTGACGAGCGCTGGAGGCGAGTGGATTGTCGGGAAAATCGGCGATCATCTTGTTCCACTGTTCAATCGCCAGATCGTATGCGCCGTTGTTCTGCGCGTTGGCAGCGTCGGCAAACATTTCGCGAGCTCGTTCCGCTCGGCGTTCCTGTTCAGTCATCTTGCGAGACTGCCCCTTGGTGGATTGCCCCCCCTTGGCAGCTTTTTCCTGAGCAAAAGCTACCGGCAGATAGTCCGCACTCATGGCCAGGATCAGCCAGAGAAAACCTAAAATCCAGGTCAGTTTACCGAGTCGATGGAATCCCATACGATTCATAGCCTTTAAGAACATCCCACCCATATGTTGAACCGTCACAACAATTTACCCTACTAGGTGCGAATCGGAAAGCTTGGTAAATCCGCATGAGCCGAATCGCCGGAGCAGACAACAACCTGCTACCTGCCGCGTTAAACTCGATGCAAATTACCATTTCGCACCATTTCGAGTTCTGCGGAACCCATTCGAGTTCTGTGCACCAGGGACTAGAATGACAGCTTTGGCGGATCCAGGTCACTCATCCCAAGTTCGGCACGCATGCGCATTTTAGTTACCGGCGGCAGCGGATTCATCGGTTCGCATTTGACCGAACAACTCCTCGCACAGGGCCATGAGGTAGTCATCGTCGATGATCTGAGCACCGGATCACGGAACAATCTCGCTCATGTTGCGTCGGATGCTCTGCTCGAGACCGTGATTGCCGACCTCGGTGATGCCGCGTTGGTGCGACGCGTATGCCAAGGAATCGATGCGGTCTATCACCTCGCGGCTGCGGTCGGCGTAGCGTTGATTGCCAAGCAACCGACACAGACAATCCACCGCAACATCTACCCAACCCAGCTGTTGCTGGACGAATTGCGTCGGCAGCATTTGGAGGGGAAATCGATACCATTGTTCCTTGCCAGTACCAGCGAAGTCTACGGCAAGAATCCGAAATCGATCTGGAGCGAAGGGGATGACCTCGTCTTTGGAGCGACGACAAAACCGCGATGGAGTTATGGTGCCAGCAAAGCGATCGATGAGTTTCTGGCTCTCGCCTGCGTGCGCGAATACGGCATGAAGGTTGTGATCGGTCGATTCTTCAATGTGGTGGGGCCGCGACAGACCGGCGCATATGGTATGGTGCTGCCACGTTTCGTATCGTCCGCGCTTGCTGGAGGTCCACTGATCGTCCACGATGACGGTCACCAAGAGCGATGCTTTGCCCATGTCGCCGACGTTATTCGAGCGATCACTACGCTCATGAACACCGAACCCGCTTTCGGACGGATTTACAACATCGGGTCCGATTCCCCGATTTCCATTTACGATCTGGCGCGAAAAGTTGTAGAGATCGTCAATTCGAACGCGACGATCGAGTTTCAGTCCTATGCCGAAGCGTACGATCATGACTTCGAAGACGTGCGTCGACGCGTTCCAGATCTGAGCCGAATCCGCGAAACGATCGCCTATCAGCCACGGCATTCCCTGGATGACATCATTCGAGATGTTTGGCGAGATAAACTGGGGTAATCGGGCAACGCAACCATTGGACTGCGTGGGGTTGGCTGCGTGGAGTTGGCTGCGTGAGGGCTCGCTAAGCGGCGGCCGTCACCAATTTGGGATGCACCACATTTCCATGGTGGGTGACGAGAGTATCTCGAATGATTTCGTCTTCCATGCGAATATTCGGCTTCCCTTCAGCGATCAGATTTTGAAGGAACTTGGTCACGTTGTTGCTGAACATCGAGCTAGCGTGATAAGCCGCGTCTGAGGCTATGTTGGTCGGTCCGAGGATCACTACGCCGGAATCGATCACTCGTTCGTCGGCTTTGGTCAGTTCGCAATTCCCGCCGCGCTGGGCCGCCAGATCAATGATTACGGAACCTTCTTGCATCGCTCGCACCGCGTGGGCAGTTACCAGCAGCGGAGATCGTTTTCCTGGAATCGCTGCCGTGGTGATCACCACATCGCTCTGTGCGACGGTCTTCGCAAGTTCTTCTCGTTGTCGATGATAGAACGCGTCATCCATGGCTTTGGCATAGCCCCCCTTATCTTCGGAGCTTCCTGAATCGATATCGAGCGTGACGAATTTTCCACCGAGACTCTCTACCTGCTCGCGGCATGCGGGGCGTAAATCGTACGCGTGCACGATGGCTCCGAGTTTCTTTGCGGTGGCGATCGCCTGCAGGCCAGCCACTCCGGCGCCCAGGATGAATACGCGTGCTGCAGACAAAGTCCCTGCGGCAGTCATCATCATCGGAAATATCTTGTGCAGTTCTATCGCTCCCATCAGAACCGCGCGGTAGCCCGCGATCGTCGCTTGCGAAGAGAGAATGTCCATGCTCTGGGCCCGGGTGATCCGCGGGATCAGTTCCAGCGCGAACAGCGTTGCCCCTGCTCTAGCGATCGGTTCTATCTGAGGCAAGCTGGAAAGAGCATCGCACGACGCGATGACGACTTGTCCATGCTTCATGAGGGGGATGTCTTTGGAACCAACGTTTGGGTTTTCCCCCGCGGCCCGGACTTGCACAATGATGTCGCTTTGGAAGACATCGGATCGGGACGGGACGATCTGTGCTCCTTTGTCGAGGTAGCTGGAGTCTTCATAGCCAGCGGCCAGACCCGCTCCTGACTGAACGACGACCTCGAGTCCGAGCTTCTTCAAGTTCGGAATGCTAGCGGGCGTGATTGCAACCCGTTTCTCCCCTGGAAACGACTCTTTGGCTACCCCTAACTTCATTGGTTGTTTCTCCTGAATGCGATCAAGATCCGTCGGGAGTCGAGGGGTTGCTATCAAAAGATTGCTACCTCGAAATCCCCTTTCAACATTCTACTCGGGCGGGGAGGCAAACCGGAATGGTAGCAAAAAAAACCGCCAAGTCGCTTGCAGCCACTTGGCGGTTTGATTGATTGACAACAGAGACTTCACATTTCTGTGCAGTCATTCAACGAGAGCAACGGCTTACGAAGGAGTCTTCGTCGCGGTCTTGTTAGCAGCCTTCTTCTTGGCTACTTTCTTCTTGGTAGCAGCCTTCTTGGGTGCTGCCTTCTTAGCAGCCTTCTTCTTGGCTACCTTCTTCTTGGTTGCTCCAGCTTTCTTCTTGGCCACGGATACATCCTCCAAAAAAACCAAAAACATAGTTGCCGCAGGGTGCTCTTCTCCGAAGCAGCAGACAAGAGTCCTGTTCCCGACAACCGATACAAAATATCCTTCGCAACAAAACAGTCGATCTGGCTTCGTGACCTGTCACTCCGTGACATGATCGACTGATTGAGCTAAGGACGACCTTAGTTGCGAGTAGCTTATAAAACTCGCAACGTAATGCAACATCTTTTCGACAATTTTTCCACAAACATGAAACGAATTTTCCACCGTGTGAACCGCTCGCGTGGACGTTTGGGGAACCGGACGAACCATGCATTAACAGATCGATGCGCCGAAGTCCGCATCGTGTTGCAAAACGAAAGACCATTGCTCGATCACTTGACCCTCAGCGGATAAAAACGCGTGGAACAAGAGGGATCGCAATCTTCATGAAGACTTGTTCGCAGTCATATGCGATTGATCACGCTGATGAATTTGATCAATAAAAAACAATGGAAAATGCGCAATCGAACTCGGAGGTGGGATTGCATTTCAGGATGTGAAGTCGCATGTTTGCGAGGTGAAACGAATCTTCTGAAGGCATCGAATTCCGAGTGATGCAAGGCATTGAAACAGAGCGTATTTGTCACGATGCAATCGATGATGTCGCATGACTAGTAAGGGTTGTTGATGATTGCGTCGCGAGCTGATTTGAGGCATGCGATGGCGAGAAAAAATTTCTGAAATTTTTTTCTGAGATCACCAAATTCGAGGTCCCTGTTGCTGTTGAATCGCCTGAACGTTGCTCATCGCGAGTGACGCGATAAGCATCGCATTGATGATGCTACCGGTCTGAAAGAACCACCACCATGCGACCAAGAATCCGACCACAGCGCCGATGATGTTGGCTTCGTAGAGACCATCGGTCCGTCGAAAGATGGCGATCGTGTGCTGAGCGATGTGCCCGCCATCGAG
>JAGWWZ010000226.1 GCA_018970165.1 Planctomycetota bacterium
ACAATGGAGTGTTTCAGTGTCTCGGATGATGGGGAAATAGGAGATCGAGGGAGTGTCTTTCCTTCTATCAGTGCGGACGGAAAAAGCGTCGCTTTTTACTCATATGCATTGAATATTGCTCCTGGAGACTCGACTTCTTCGGCAGACTTATTCCTTCGCCGTAACAAACGCGCGATTCGAACGTATAGTCCACAAGCGGGTCAAATCATGACCGGCGTTGATTTCGGCTTAGTTCCAAACCCGGGTGAAATCAACGGCACCATATTCATTGATGTGATCGCCAATGGACTCTATGAACTTGGTGAGCCACTTCGCGACGGGATTAACGTCTACCTTGACCTGAATCTCAACGGACTGCGAGAGACTGCAGAGCCTACCGTGGTCACAGGTAGTGATGGTCGCTACGCATTCCGTGACCTCGATGCCGAAATGGAATACGTTGTAGCAGCTGAAATTCCTGCGGGTATCTCATTGATTGCTCCTTCGGCTCAAACACAAGGGACTTGGAAAATCTACTTGCCCGCTGGCGGTACGATCGCCGATAGAAACTTCGGTTTCGTTCCTACGAAGACAGGAGGTCAATTTGAGAACGGAACCCTCAGCGGACGGATCTTCAGCGATCTCAACGGCGATGGGATCCCTCAGACGGGTGAAGCGGGTGTGCCCAACATCACCGTTTTTCTCGATCTCAACAACAACGAAACTCGTGACTTCAATGAACCACGAGTCATCACAGACACCAACGGCAACTATAGTTTCGCTGGCCTCGGGAATCGAGCGTACACCGTCCGCACGGTTCTCCCGACAGGTACCAGTCAATCGTCTCCGCTGGGGTCCAAGTTCTCGATCACTACCCTGCCGCTGACCTCAGCCTCAACGCAGCTTGCCAACCCGCAAGACATCCTCGCCGAAGATCTCAACGGAGATTCTTGGACCGATCTTGCGACCGCCCTTTATTCGGGCAACAGTATTTCCATCCGACTCAACAACGGTTCCGGTGGCTTTGCCTCGGCACCGGTCAACGTGGCGACCGCCCCCGAAGGACTCGGACCCATCGCGCTTGCTACGGGACAGTTGAATTCAGGAAGTGCCTTCGATCTGATCACCGCCAACCAACTCAACGGCACATCGACGATCTTCCTGGACTTCAACGGGACGGGCTTTGCCAGCAAGCAGACGCTGGCCGTCGGGAACCAGCCCACGGATGTGGTCCTGGGGCGTTTTGATGAGGATAGCGACTTCGATGCGATCGTAGCGCTCAAGGGGACGAACCAATTGGTGATGCTGGTCAACAACGGCGCTGGCTCGTTTACCCGGGGGACTCCCTTTTCCTCGGGAGGGAATCAACCAACGGCTTTGGTTGCAGGATTCTTCAACAACGATAGCTTCCTCGATCTCGCGGTGGCAAACTACGGAACGCATCCCAACGGAGCCGATTTTGGAAACGTTGCGATTCTTCTGGGACGCGGCAATGGTACGTTCGAGACGCCGGTGAACTACGGCGTGGGCTTCGGTCCGATCAGCATCGCGAGTGGTGACTTCAATGGCGACGGCTTCGCCGACTTGGTCACCGCGAACTTCCTGGCTAATACCGCTACGGTCCTTTATGGATCAAGCTCAGGAAGCTTTACCATCGATGCGAACCCGTTGGGAGTCGGTCAAGGTCCGTTGCAAGTCACCACGGCAGACATCGAAGGGGATGGGGACCGTGACATTCTGGTAACGAACCTGATGTCCCAATCGATCTCGATTCTGCGGAATCGCCGAAGCCAGGGAGGCAGTGGCTTCGAGCCCGCCGAGAGCTTTGGTGTGGCTGAGTTCCAAACAGCCCCTCGCTTGGCCTTCGCGTCCGCCGACTTTGATCGCAACACAACCACCGATATCGCCTTGGTCAACAGTTTGTCCGAGTCGCTCCGCATCTTCCGCAACACGCTGGTCAATGGTGCGCAGCGGATCCAATCGACGGGAGTCGAGACCGTGACCGGCTTGAACTTTGGCACGCGTCCCGATGTCCTCTTGCCTACGATGACACCGATCATCAACCCCGAGCCGATCGTCGAGGACTCACCTCAGCAAGTGATCGAGCTGACCGGTATCGCCAAGGGGCGCGAGGGGGGACCCGCCCTTCGCATCACCGCTACCAGCAGCGATGGTGCGATCGTTTCGAATCCGACCGTGGCCTACGTGGCTGGCCAGTCGACGGGCCAACTTCGCTTCACTCCCAGTGAGAATCAATTTGGCCAAGCAACGATCACTGTGACCCTGCGCGATGCGGGAGCAGATCAGACAGTGGATACCGCCGACGATGGTGTCTTGAGCCGAATGTTCACGGTGACGGTTCGGCCAGTCAATGATGCGCCGACGTTCAGTATGCCGCGCAGTCTCAATCGCCTCGAAGATTCCTCGGCCCAAACGATTGGCAGCTTCGTTACGGGAATCAGCCCCGGGGCATTCGAGACCTCACAAACCCTTTCTCCGTTCTCTGTTGCTGTCGATAAGCCCGCACTCTTCAGCGTTGCACCTGCCATCGATCCCGATGGCACACTTCGCTTCACCCCGGCACCGAATGCGGCAGGTACGGCCATCGTCACGGTCAGCCTCACCGACAATGGCGATACGGCCTACGGGGGCGTCAAGACGCGGAGCGATCAGTTCCTATTGATCCTTGATACGGTCAACGACGCACCGAGTATCAACCTAGGCGGCAATCAAACGGTCCAAGTGGGCAACGCAGGTCGGACCGTATCGAATTTTGCGACGGGTTTTTCGCCTGGAGGCGGACCCGATGAAACCACTCAGGCCATCGCGGGCTTCGTCATTGGAGTGGACAAGCCCGAACTGTTCTCTGTGCTTCCTGCGATCAGCAATAGCGGAACTCTCACTTACACTCCTTCCTCAACGCGCACGGGAACCGCCGTTGTTTCTGTCCAAGTCCGTGACAGCGGTGGATCGGCCAACGGGGGAATGGACTTGTCTTTGATCAAGACGTTTGAAATCACGGTGACAGCTCTCCCTGATACCACGCCACCTACTCCGATGGTATCGGCGACGGTTCCTAATCCAACCAACCAATCCAGCTTCGATCTTGCGATCGACTTTGGCGAATTGGTCACGGGCTTTGCTTTGACAGACTTGATGCTGACCAACGCCACCGTTTCCGACGTGAGCGACCTCGGGAATGGCAAGTACGGCGTTCGTTTAACTGCGACCGCCAACGGTAGCGTTAGCGCATCGATACCCGCCAATGCAGTGAAGGACCTGGCTGGCAACGATAGCGTCGCCTCGGCGACTTTCTCACGGTCGGTCGATACCGTAGCTCCTTCGGTTGCCATCACGACCACCGAGCCGAACCCGACGGCTCGTCTATCGTTTCCCATAGTGATTCAGTTCAGCGAAGCAGTTCTCGGATTCGAGGCCAGCGATGTCGTACTGGGGAACGCGACCCTCAGCAACTGGAGCGAGCCACAACCGGGACGGTTCACAGCAACACTCAATGCACAGTCCGATGGTGTCGTCTTCGTGGGCTTCCCTGCCGCAGTGGCGCATGATGCAGCTGGGAACCCCAATTCGTCACCCAGTCCCTTGATTCGGTCCGTCAATTCCGGTTCTTCGAGCTACAAACCGCTACTGACGACCAGTGAGCGGTCTCCGAGCCCCAATGGGAATTGGGTTGCTGAACTGGATTTTGGTCGGGTTGTCAGTGGGTTCGAAGTGTCCGACCTGCAGGTTACCAATGGGACGGCGACGATCAGTGATCTCGGCGGAGGCAAGTATCGAATACATGTTACCAGTAGCGTAAATGGAGACGTTGGTTTGACGCTCCCGGCGATTCGTGTCGTGGATAGCAATAATTGGCCGAACGAGGCATCCGATACTGTGACTGTTCGGTATGTCGATACGACGGACAGCGACTTAGGCGATGCACCGATACCCTATCCGACGAAGATTGTCGACAACGGACCGTTCCACCGCCGAGGCTCTCTGTTCCTTGGAACGCAGATCGATGCCGAGTTGGATGGACAGGTCAGTTCCAATGCAGTCGGGGATAATACCAATGGAGTGAATGACGAAGACGGAATTGTCTTTCCGATGACTGTAATCGTCAGCCCGACGACCATGACGCAATCCAGCTACATCGTCACCTCATCGAACGCAGGACGGTTAGACGCTTGGATCGATTTCAATCTCGATGGGGACTGGAACGACTCTGGTGAGAAAATCGCCAATTCTTTGACGATACCCGCTGGCCGAAGTGTTCAGAGCTTTACTCTGCCAGCGGGTGCGCTGACAGGTATCTCCTACGCACGGTTTCGACTGAGCAGCGTTGGCGGATTAAACCCAACAGGCCCTGCAGTCGATGGGGAAGTTGAAGACTATTCTGTGACACTCGTGGGTGGAATGGGAAAGGAGTTGACGGTTCAAGCCACCGAACTGGGCGCCCATCAGGTCAGTGTGGTCGGTAGCCGGATCCTGATCGGAAACCAGGGAGCAATCTACGGCGATGTGCCCATGGCGCAGATTGCCCGCGTGCTAGGGATCGAAACGGGTGGACTGGTGCGCTACGACTTGACCGGAATCGGAGGCGGATTGCCTGGTACAATCCTTTATCCGGGCCCTGCAGGTATGGTCTCCTTGGTGGGTACCGCTTCCACGATCGATGTGACTCAATATGGTGCACAGAAACTGAAGGGGATCGAGGTGATCGATCTGCAGTCCTCGGAGTCCAGCACATTGCTGGTGACCCCTGCGGATGTACGATCGATGAACGGAGCCAAACGATTGCAGATTCGGACGAATGCAAACGACACCCTATCAACCTCTTCGAGTTGGTTAGCATCTCCCGGTCGTCTCGAGTCGGGCGTATGGATTCAGCCTTACACTCAAGGGGATGCGACGTTGGAGGTGGTTGGCGCACGGCCCTGGCGAAACGATGTGGTTCCGTTCGACATCGACAGCGACGGATCGGTCTCTCCTTTGGACGTATTGACGTTGATCAATGCGATCAACAGCAATACTTTTCCAGGGGGAACACTTCCGCCCAGGAGCAATTCTTCACCGGCAGGATTCTATGATCCGGATGGTGATGGTTCTCTGAGCCCGTTGGATGTTCTTGCCGTGGTCAACGACCTGAACCGCAATCGTGGCGGAGAAGGAGAGGGAGAACCCGCCGATAGCCAAAACGAACGATTGACATCCTCAGCAATCGATCAGGTGATGGCCGAAGATGTAGAAGACATGTTCCCAACGCGTCGGAGTTCCGCACGAGTTGGATTGGCAAGACCGACCAAAACTATGACGACTCGCTAAACGTTTAGGAAAACCCGACGCGTGAGTTTTGAAGTTGCGATTTAAGCGGTCGCGATTGCTAGCAGTTAGTTTTTGCCAGGGATCATCATAACCCGACGCGTGAGCGAGGGACGCAGGAGGGAAGACGTCGCAAGCGAGGACCTATGAGGTGAGACGTCTTCTTTGCTAACGAGACATCCCTCACTTACGTTTCGGGTTGGGATGTTAACACGCTTCGCGTGTGGAATGCTAGCTATTGTCGAGATATTCCCAACCCGACGCGTGAGCGAGGAACAGACTTACCCCAACCCGACGCATCAGCGAGGGACAGACTTACCACAACCCGACACGTAAGCGAGGGACAGACTTATCCCAACCCGACGCGTGAGCGAGGGACACGTGAGGGAACGCGTGGGCAACGCCAGCGCCAGGGCATCCCTCACTTACGTTTCGGGTTGGGATGTTAACACGCTTCGCGTGTGGAATGCTAGCTATTGTCGAGATATTCCCAACCCGAC
>JAGWWZ010000047.1 GCA_018970165.1 Planctomycetota bacterium
ATGGTCGTTAAGATGAACAATGCTTCGAACATGATGGCGAAATGAAACCAGTATTTCACCAACCCATCGAGGGACACAGCGCTGGTGACTTTCGCGGTGGCATCCGACATGATCTGCGCCATCCCCACGGCCAGCGTCACCGCCCCACCGGTCCGACCACGTAGGGTCTCTCCGCCGACTTGCGATTCGATGCGGTCAAGGTGATCGATATTCGCATGCATCTTGGTCAACGTATCGGCGTACTTTTCCGCTTTCGCAAGATCGATATTGATCGCCCAATAATCCCCTTGGGGCATCGCTGCGGCCGCAATCAAGGCGCACACAGCAACCATTCCTTCCATCAGCATCGAGCCGTATCCAATCATGCGCAAATCGGTTTCGGAGTTCGCCATCTTAGGTGTCGTCCCTGACGATACGAGCGCATGAAAGCCGGACACGGCTCCGCACATGATGCAGATGAATACAAACGGGAAGATGCCGCCATTGAAGTATGGCCCTCCTCCCCATGCAAAGTATTCGTTGACGGCTGGCGCATGAAGCTTGGGATTGGCGAGCACGATCCCGAGCATCAAAACGATGATCGTTCCGATCTTCAGAAAGCTCGACAGATAATCGCGTGGGCACAGCAACAACCACACCGGAAGAACCGATGCGATGAAACCATAAACGCAGATCGCGATAATGATCCCTTCACGGGAAAAAAGGAAATAGGGCTCGGCCCATGAACCGGGAACCCAACTCCCGACGAACGTTGCCAACAAAACCCCCGCGCCTCCGAGCAAGGAAGCTTCGACCACGCGACCCTTGCGCAGTCGATACATATACAGGCCCACCAACAAAGCGATCGGGATCGTGCACGCAATGGTGAAGGTCCCCCACGAACTACCGCGCACGATCTCCATCGATTTGGCAGGAACCTTGAGCGCCTTATCGGTCGATTTATCGGTCGATTCACCTGCAACCAAACCCGCTGATGGCACTTCGATCGTAAACGGTTCCGATCGCTTCACCGATGCGCCACTTGGGAATCGGACCGTTGCTCCGCGAGAGACTTCGATCCTCTCAAGCTCCGAGGTGATCGGCGCACGCACCAAGTCCTCCGGCGACTCAATCACACTTCCTGGTGCTAACGGGACTCTTTCCCCGCCAAGAGCCTTAACCACCACCACTCCCAAGCCCGCCAGTGCGATGATCACAATGAACAGGATGGCGATCGAAATCAGCATCCCAAGCTTGGGCCCCATCATTTCCCGAGCAATTTGCGCCAGCGACTTTCCGTCATGACGCACGCTGGCGGCAAGCACCAGAAAATCTTGAACCGCTCCTGCCAAGCAAACTCCGATCACCAACCAGATCAGCCCCGGCATGTACCCAAACTGAATCGCCAAAACCGGACCGATCAGAGGCCCTGCTCCGGAGATAGCCGCAAAATGATGGCCGAACAATATCCATCGATTGGTCGGATGGTAATTTTGTCCGTCATTAAGCCGATGTGCAGGGGTAACCCGGCCAGCATCGAGTACCGCAACGCGAGCCGCCAAAAACACGCTGTAGTAGCGATACGCAATCGCCATCACCGCCACGACTCCCAACAGCAATGGCATCGCGTGCATAAGGATCTTCAATTCCGTAAGCAGGAGGATTAAATAAACTGTGCGGGTCGCTTGCCCGGGACGGGTATGTAGGTACAGTATGGAGCCTGTAACGCGATATCAGCTTAGCATTTGCGTTCCCGTCGTTGGATGTGTGTCCGCAGGAATCAGCAACGATTTCGGCAACTCGTCCAGACGAAGAGGAGTCGGGAATCTACAGTCGGCAAAACCGGATCTATGACCGAAGGGTAGACGGTCGGGGATTCGGAAATTGTGGCTTTGAATCATTCCCGTGAATGCGGATGCGAGTTGTGCGTGGGCGTTTCGAGTGTGCGCTCGGACCCATGTACCTTCGACGAGGAAGCCCGGGGGTAGGCGGTACCCAGTTCGTATAGTTCCCTTGTTTAGAGAGTGTTAGCTGAATGTCTTCGGAAAACAAATTCAAACTCGAGTACATTTGGTTGGACGGGTATCTACCCGAACCCAATTTGCGTAGCAAGACGAAGGTCGTCGAAAAAGAGCCCAGCAGTCTTTCGGATCTTCCCATGTGGGGATTCGACGGCAGCTCGACCCAACAGGCAGAAGGTAAGAGCTCCGATTGCTTGCTCAAGCCTGTCGCCATGTATCCGGACAGTACCCGGAAAAATGGTTTCTTGGTCATGTGCGAGGTGTTGCTTCCCAACGGCCAACCCCACCCATCCAACTTCCGAGCATTGGTAGACGACATGTCCGATCTTTGGATCGGTTTCGAGCAAGAGTATTTCTTCTTTGACGACGGTCATCCGCTCGGCTTCCCCGTTGACGGCTACCCCGGTCCTCAAGGCCCATACTACACCGGTGTCGGCTACAAGAACGTAGGAGACATCGCTCGGCAGATCGTTGACGAGCACATCGACATCACCCTCGATGCCGGTATCAAGCTCGAAGGGATCAACGCCGAAGTCGCCAAGGGCCAGTGGGAATTCCAAATCTTCTCCGAAGGCTCCAAGAAGGCCGGAGACGACATGTGGGTTGCCCGCTACCTGATGATTCGACTCGCGGAAAAGTATGGACTCGATATCGAGTTCTATTGCAAGCCGATCAAGGGAGACTGGAACGGTTCCGGTATGCACACCAATTTCTCGACGGCACATATGCGCGATGTCGGTGGCAAGGAGTACTTCGAGAAGCTCATGGGAGCTTTTGACAAGTATCGCGATGAACATATCGCCGCCTACGGTCCAGACAACCATCTGCGATTGACCGGTCTGCACGAAACCCAGTCGATCGACAAGTTCAATTACGGAGTCGCCGACCGCGGTGCTTCGATCCGCATCCCCCACAGCTTTATCAACAACGGCTACAAGGGATACCTCGAAGATCGTCGCCCCAACTCGCAAGCCGATCCGTACAAGATCGTATCGCGATTGGTCAAGACGATCCGCACAGTGAGCTAGTCGTATCGCTGCGGTACGGCAAAAGAAACCAAAGATGCGTTAAAACACGAAGAAGGGGGCTCACATGAGCCCTCTTTTTTTCATGATAAGGTTGCGATTCGGTCTTATATAAGCCGAGATACGCAAGCATCCGGGTTGAACCGCGCGAAACATCGAGACGTTTGCCGCACTTCCGGACCCGAGTGCTCGCGCACTGCGGCTTTCATTCTGTCTCTGTCCCTCGCTGACGCTTCGGGTTGGGATGACCCTCGTGCTTCTGCGCGAAGGCGACAAACTCCTTCCAATCGAAGGGAAGCAGGTCGTGTTCTCCTTCGCGAATGTGATAACCGATCGAACCTCCGATCGAACGATTGACTTCGGGAAGTTCAGTCGCCGTGAGCCCTTGTTTGCCGAACAGTTCATACGCCGGAGATGCGTAATGGCCGCTGAGGAGTTCACCGCGCGGGTCGGCCCATCGATCGAGGCTGGCGCTGGCGATGTAGACCGGTCGCGGCGCGATAGCCGCGATCAATTGATGTTGATCAAAAGGCATCTTTTCTTCGGCGTCATTGTAAGCGCGAAAGTTCCGGTTGAACCAATGGGGAAAGGAACGATTGATGGCTGCCACCGACTCGCCGTAGCATCGCTTGCTGAGCGCCGCTCCGCCACATCCCGAGTTATTCGATATCACCAGCTTGAACCGCTCGTCATTGGCTCCCGCCCAGAGCGCCGTTTTGCCCAGTCGCGAATGTCCGACGACCATCAATCGTCCCGAGTCAATATCCTCAACTTGCTCCAATGCATCGGCCAACCGGGACAAACCCCAAGCCCATGTGGCGATGGTTCCCCATCGGTCTGGATACTCGTTTGAACAACGAAATTCCGGGAACAAAGCATGAACGCCGTTTTCGAAGCCATCGTCGAAGTCTGGGTCGATATCGCAGTAATGAGCGGTTGCGACTGCATAGCCAGCTCCTACGACATCGCGAATGGGCCAACACTCTCCTTGGTTGCCGCGGCTCGCCTCGGTAGCTCGATTATTGACTACCCCCGGATGCCTGGCATCGCACCAACTGGTCGTGATCCGCACGTTCGGATCGTCGCTGGTGGATTGATTGCCCCGAAAATTCAAGCCGAGAAAACAACCGACCTTCTTGCTTGGATTTCGAGGAGACCAAACCAGCAAATCGATTCGAACCGATCGATCGTTTCGGGTCAGACTCACTGCATACTGACGTCGCCGAATCGTATCATCAGCCTCTTTTCCAACCGCGCCGTTGCCGGGTTGGTCGTTCCCGTGGGTGTAGCTGCCGTCGTCGATCTTTTCGACTTTCATTTCGACTCGATCTTTGGGTGCGAAACCATACTCATGAGTCGCCAGCAGATTCACCAGATACTCGCGATGTGCAGGCCAAGCTTCCACCGACGCAACCCGTGTTCCATCCTTGCCTTCCAGTACATGCGGCAGCGCGAACTTGGGAACGAGAGCTTCGTCGTAGTTAGGAGGACGTATTTGCGACATAGCGTTGGCCGAGAAAAGGATTACGAAAGCTGCTGCAAGTATTTTTTCAGTCACGGTTATGGCTCTTTCCAAGGATCGACCTCATCCACCTGTTTCTTTTTGGATTGCTCCGCTCTCACACGCGGTGGTGTTTCGACGCGCGTGATCATCACATCGCGGGCCGTCAGAATCGCGTTGATGAAAAACACGACAGATCCGCTGATGATCAAGGCAAGCCATGCAAAAAACAATTCAGCGCTACTAAAAACATCCTGCATCGACGGTTGGATCGTGTTATCCGACGAGTACTCGGACAGCATCCAAAAGGGATTCAAGAAACAGTACCAATCGAAATACATATCTCGAAAGTTATTGGCCGCCAGATTCCCAAAGAGTGTTGCGAAAACCCCGGCGATCACCAAAACACCCGTCATTGCGAACGCTTCCAACAGACGTGACGCCCTTTTATTCCGATAGAAAGCCAGCAACAACAACCTGGTCATGCCCAGATATAGCGCGAGGTAGGCGGCCAGTGCCAAAACCTTTAGCCAACTACGGTAGGCTTCCGCAATCGATCCCGAATAGCGACCTTGAATGATCGCGAGCAGATCGGTTGCTCCGAAGTACCCAACCCAGGGTCCTAAGAATCCTAGAACGACAAGCAGATACGCTGGCCCGGCTCCCGGGTTGAACAATGTCAAAAAAACGCGTCCGAAGTACGAATCGGGCAGGGATCGTCGCGCCCGTTGCGAGATAATGCCGCTCTCCCCCATCATCCATGCACCGGCGATCCCCCAATGAAACCAACAAAGATTAATAAAAACATTGGCGGCAAACTGTCGATTTACGCTGCCTCCTTCTGAGCTTTGGTTCATCAGAGTCAGAACTGTACCAACGGCAATGATCATCCCCACCGCGAAAACCGCAAAGCGTACCGGTGTCGATCGATTGGCGCTCGCCATATCGATCAAGCTCGCTGCACAGCGCAACCACAACCAAGCATACGAAAGAATGATCCCCAGAAAACAAAACATGTTGAGATAAGCGGATGGCGTCTGCAGGGCGTTTTGTTCACTCATTCCGCTGCTTGCAATTCCAAACAGAAATCCAAACGCGACCAATTGCCCGAGGACCATCAGAATCGAGAATAGAACCTGAAGGGTTCGAGTGCGAGCAATCGCGGCAAGCATGATCGACGTTGCTGCCAGAAACATGCAACTGACGACAATCAGCACCAGCAGAAAACCGATAACTCCCAGCGAGATCCCTCGCAGCAGATAGGTAAACGCGATGCAGGGAGCCAGGATAGAAAGGTAAACGATCAACTGCAGAGCCGCCATGCTGAGCTTGCCGTACACGATTTGCCCCGGGGTCAACATGGACAAGGACAGCGTTTCAAACGTCCCGTCCTCCAATTCCGACGCCATGGAGCGGAAGGCTACCTGAGGGATCACGATGATCGTTGGGACCAACAGAATCGTGAGGTAGCCCATCAGAAACACGGTGCCATCCGAATCGTAGTAAACATCCGGAATACTCGATGCGACCGCGAACAGGGTCCATGCCGCAGTGAAGACGATCAGCAACATGAAAGTCCACGCAAACTGCTTGCTTTTGAGTGCCTGGCGCGCTTCCTTGACCAGGATCGGGTTGAGCCAATAACTGCCACGAATCAGTCGCTGATCCCACTTCGATTCTCCATCGATCACGATGCGAATCACTTCATCGTGCGAGCGTTGCATCGGATCCGATAACGCTGAGTCGCTCATTGGACTGCCCCTGTCGTCACCTTCATAAAGACATCCTCCAGCGACTCGCGGTGCGATACATACTCGAGCACATCGAAACCGGACGAAACGATCCAACGAAGCAAAGATGCCTGCGCCGCATCGTCCCCTCGAAGTTCAAGCTGAATCCAGTCCCCTTTGCGCAGAACGCTGGAGACCTCTTCGTGCGTAGTCAACACACCAAGCAACTCCTCGACTCGCCCGAGCAGCCGCATTCGCACCTGCGATGCGGCCTGCATGGAATTGTAGATCTCAGCGACGCTCCCGACTGCGAGCAGCTTGCCCCGCTCGATGATCCCCACCTGATCGCACATCTCTGCCAATTCGGTGAGGATATGGGAGGAAACCAAGACGGTGGTCCCTTCCGAGGCGAGTTGGCGAATCAAGTGCCGAAGCTCGATTCTCGCGCGAGGGTCCAGTCCATTGGCCGGCTCATCCAAGATCAGGACCGATGGCCGATGAATCATCGCACGTCCCAAACTGAGCCTCTGCCGCATCCCTTTCGAGAGCCCGGTAATCGACTTGGAGGCAATCTTATCCAAACCGGTGAACGACAGGGTCCTTCGAAGTGCATCGTTCCGCTCTCGGCCCACCAAGCCATACGAACGAGCGAAAAAATCGAGATACTCGACACAGTTCATATTGGCATAAAGGGAACTGCCATCGGGCATGAACCCCAACCGACGTCGCACCAAGTCAGGATCATTGACCACCGAGAAACCATCCACCAACGCATCGCCGTAGCTGGGCGAGTCCAAAGTCGCCAGGATACGCATCGTGGTCGTCTTGCCAGCTCCATTGGGTCCGATGAAACCGAACACTTGCCCCCGGTAGACGTCAAAGGACACGTCGTTGACCGCTTTGGTCTGATTGAAGAAGCGATGAACCCGCCGCAACTCAATCACCGGCTCCGTCTGTGCAACATGAATGTTCATAGCAACATCCCCTTAATGCGACGGCTCGATATCTTTGGGTAGGAGTTGCTGTTCAGGCAAACGATCGGTTGCAAAGGGACTCTCGCTCGGCGCACTGGACTCGCGCGCCAGGGCATCGATCACACCCAGCGGCAACAGCAATGCGAAAGCGATAGCGAACAAAAGAAAGGTAGACGCGATCATGGCCAAACCAACCGTCAATGAGAGAGCGAGGTTGCTGTCCTGATTGCGCAGCGTATAAACCAGCAGCAACATACTCGCCGCCACAACGCCGGTCGCGATCATCAAGTTGCGAACACTGTACTGCCCACTCATGAATACTGCCCACTCATCGGTACTGCCCACTCATCGGTACTGCCCACTCACGGGATGTGTCTCTTCATCGGGAATAGCTGCACCCCGGGGACTGCGGGTGTGGGTATCCAGCGTCACGATCTGTACGATTCGATTCGCTTGGCCATTTCCGCAACCGCCACAGCTACCGCATGCCGAGCGATTCCCATCCCCATCGCGACTCGGGTCGAAACCATTCCGAATGCTACGCACGAATGCTCGAATGGCGAGCATCGCACATGTGATGACGATGACAGAAACGATCAACCACTGGACCACAATGAACCTTATCGAATACTTGCCTTCAAAATCATCGAATGATGGCCCGCGACTATGGCTGGCCGAGTCTATGCCTACCCGAGTCTCAACCAGCCTTCTTTCCGCTAACCACACATCGCTATCGTGATTGTAACAGAAGGAATTAAGGCTGCGAATATTTGCAAGCCTTTTGGATTCGGCTTCCCCCAAACCGCATAACGTGTACAGTGAAAGAGCGTCCCACGGAATATCTTTTTTCAATGGAGTCAAAGGATTGATGTTTCGCACTTGGCCCTTGGTCGTTCTCGCGTGGTTCTGTTTTGCCGCCCAGGGCATCTCACAGCAAGAGTTCCGTTGGAAGTTCCGGGAAGGTGAGACGCGGGATATGGAGATGACCCAAGAAATCGTTCACGAAATGAACGAAAAACGGACCGAAACGTCCCAAACCATGTGGCTGCGATGGCACATTAAGAAAGTCGACGAGAACGGGACCGCAAATGTCGAGCAGTCGGTTCGCCGCCTCAAGATGTCGGTCGACAACAAACCGGTCATCGATACGGACAACCCTGAACCCCAGGAAGACGACTCGCCGATCGCCGCACGGTTGCGAGCCCTGATGCGTGTTCGCTTCACCGCTGAGACTACTCCGCGCGGCGAGATCATCGGAGTCCAGTTCGAACCGGAGGTCCTCGACCGATTGCGCGATCAACTCGGCCTTGATGAGAAAACTGTGCAGCAAACTTTTGCTCAGGAGACGATTCTTTTCCCCATTCGGCCCTTAGACGTAGGTGCCACTTGGTCTTCGACGACGCAATCTCCCATCGAAGGACTCGGTCAGATCTCGACGACAACCACCTATCAGTACGTCGGCGATGAAAAGATCGAAGGGGTTACACTCAGCAAATTCAAAATCACCCCAGCCTTTCAGATCAACGAGTCTTCGCGCGCTTTGGCTAAGCAGGAAGGGGACAGCACCCTTTGGTTCGATCGAGAGCGCGGCTTGATGGTGCGAGGTATCTCCAACCAAGTGTTCGAAATCAAGAAGAAGGAACAGACCGGAGAATCCGTGCAGAAAAACTCCGTCAAGACAACCATTCAGTTCTCGGATCCGAAGTAGAAAACACTTTCTGAATCGACTAATCCCGTTTCAAGTAACCTCGCTCGCGCAGCCACGCCGTCGCTTGATCGGTCCATTGAGCGGATGGCTTGCCGGTTTGACGATGTCCATATCCGTGTCCGCCGGATGGGAACAGATGCAAACCGAATGGGATCTTCAAACGATTTAGTTCCATTGCAGGGACCAAGACATTCTCGCACCCGAGCGGATCATCCTGAGCCATCGTTAAGAACATCGGCGGAGCATCGGTTGGGATCTGAAACGACTCGGCGAGCTTGGAACGATCTTTGGAGTCGATCAAATAAGCCGGGTAGATCAGCATGCAGAAGTCAGGCCGAGGAATCAAATCATCGACCGCATCGATTCGATCATAAGTAAGTTTGCTGAATCGAGTGCTGAGCAGTCCGCACAGGTTTCCTCCCGCCGAGTAACCGAGACATCCGATTCGCTTGGGATCGATCCCCAACTCCCCTGCTTGCGATCGCAGCGTGTTCAAGGCTCGCTGCGCATCTTGTAAGGGTGCTTCGTGCGGTGGCCGTCCTTCGCGGCGAGGGACTCGGTACTTGAGCAATGCCGCAGTCACACCGATTGAGTTGAGCCACTGGCATGTCTCGGTCCCCTCCAAATCCATGGCGAGAATGTTGTAGCCACCACCCGGGCAAACCAAGACCGCTGCCCCGGTGCGGTTCTCCGGCGAGGGTTGATAGATCGTCAGGGTCGGTATCTGGACGTTGGCTAAACGGATCACTCGCTGGCCGGCGACCAAACCGTCGGTCGGCTTGGTGGAGTCGATTTCGTTGGGTAGGTCTCCTTTGTCACCTGGAGCCAACTCGGGCCATAGTCGCAAGCCCCTCGGCTCCTCCCCTTGAGCGATGCTGGCACCGAAGAGTCCGAGGACCCAGACACCGCAAAACAGTCCAGGGAACCAACCTGCTAGACGAGAGTATCCTAGGGAACGCAGGGTCATTGGAATCCTCATTGGGTAAATTTGAGATTACTTGCCCAAGTCGGACAGCAACTCACTCATTTCCGCGGCAGCATGAAGATTGTTTTGTCTGCGTGCCTCTTCGATGCCATCGCGCAAAACCGTGCGGGCATCCTCGACCTGATCGAGTTCCACCATTTGCTGGGCCGCCATGAAGTATGCGGCGACGTACTTCTCTTCGGGATCGTAGGCCAGGGCCCGCAACATGCGGATACTCTCGTCGTGGTTTCCTTCCTTGCGAAGCTCCATGGCCAGCGAGTATCGCAGGAACGAATCGTGCGGATCCTCATTCAACATCGCCAAAATCTTTTCTTTGCGACTCATTGCGAAATACTCCCTGCGCACATCGGTGCAGTGTTACTCGGACAAGCGGCTAGGCGCGTTGGTTGAACGAGTAAGATCCGGGTTGATGAATTTCTACCGCTGGAGCATCGCCCCATGCCAGCGTATCGGGGACCAACGACATCTTGCTCTCCTTGATATCATCCCATCGGATCACTTCGCCGGAGTAGGCAGCCTCTCGCCCCATAATGGCCATCAGCGTACTCTTGCACATGTAGTCGCCGTTGTTGATCGGAGTTCCTTCGCGGATCGACTTCATCAACGCGACGTGCTCGAGATAGTACATGCTCGGCTTCTCACCCGTAAATTTCCAAGGGTTCTCGCCGGTGATCTCATTGGCCAACACGCGAGCCGTTCCCTTGGTACCAAAGACATAATCTTCGGTTTCGTTGTAGCAGCCCGGCATCTGTCGAGTAGCCGCATACGTGCGAGTTCCATCCGCCCATTGATAGACAACATAGAAGTGATCGTAAATGTCTCCGTATTCTGTTTCGGTTCGGACTTGGCGACCACCCAGTCCGTAACACAGGACGGGCGGAGTGTCGTTATGCAACCACAGCGACTTGTCGAGCGAGTGAATGAACTGCTCGACGATATGATCGCCGCTGAGCCAACGATAGTACAACCAGTTCATGACTTGGGTGTGCATCGGGGACCACCAATCCTTCGGCTCGCGGATCCAGAGCGTCCCGGCGAGATAGTTTTCCTGAATGGAGATGATGTCGCCGATCGCTCCGTTGAGGATCTTTTCGACGGTCGCTTTCACACCGTAGTCATAACGCCAGCACAAACCGGATACGACCGAAAGACCTTTCGCCTTGGCCGCTTCGGATGCCGCCATCACCCTTCGAACTCCCACCGGGTCGACTGCGACCGGTTTCTCGCAGAAGACATGCTTGCCCGCTGCGACGGCAGCCTCCATCTGCATCGGACGGAAACCGGGAGGGGTTGCGAGCAGCACCACATTGATATCGGTCTCCAACAGATGCTGCATGGCGTACCAACCGGAGAAGCAGTGATCATCGGGGACTGCGAATCGATCACCGAGAGATCGCTTGAGATTCTTCTTGGCTCCGTCCAAACGGTCGTCCGTGATCTCGGCGATGGCGGTCAGTCGACATCCCGAATCGGCATCCATGGCATCTTTGGCGGCACCGGTGCCTCGGCCGCCAGCTCCGACCAATCCGACCTTGATGATGTCGGTTCCTTGAGCATGCACGGAGCGTTGCAGGAAGCTGGCCGACATGCCTGTCGCCGCACCCGCGATGGAGGCGGTTTTGAGAAAATCTCGTCGCGATGACGGGCTGGCGGTGGTACTGGAGTCAGATTGTTGAGAAACTGGAACGGTAGACATGAAGGCGGGACCTTGTACGGGTATCGTTTTGGGAGGGAATGCGTATCCTGTCATGTTCGACGCATCGAACGAAACTCAATTCGGTTATAACTCAACCACCACGACATGCAACACAGGCCACCCCAGGTCCCGGATCGAAATCCTCAATTCTCCCCTCGGTCCCGCTTCTGCGACCCGTCCGATACGTCCCGTTTTGCAAATGCGTTAGCCTCATCCCTCCCGATCGAACTCGAGATCGGTTCGGGCAAGGGTTTGTTCTTGACCCAAGCTGCACAGAAACAACTCCATCACACCTTCATCGGGTTGGAGTTGGCGACCAAATATGCGCGCGATGCTCAAGCAAAGCTCGAACGCTTGGGTATCGCCAACGCCTGCTTCATAGCATGCGATGCCGTAGCAGTGATCGATCGCGATGTGCCTGACAACAAACTAGCAGCCGTACATGTCTATTTCCCCGACCCGTGGTGGAAATCCAAACACAAAAAGCGGCGTGTACTGAGCGACGAAACGATCGTAAACATTCAACGGACCCTCATTCCCGGTGGTCAACTTCACTTCTGGACCGATGTGTTGGACTATTACGAAGAAGCTGTCGCACGGATCATGGAACTGACTCAGTTCCGAGGTCCGTTTTATGTGCCTGAACCGGTCGCAGAGCACACGATGGATTACCGAACACACTTCGAGCGGCGAACACGGCTGAATGGACTTCCCGTCTATCGAGCGCGATTCGAGAAACCATGAGCGAGTTGGAACGGTACGAATACACCGCCCCTACGATGGGCACAATGTTGAAAGTAGCTCTGTATGCGGAGAATGAACAACAAGCACAAAGCGCGATCGATGCAGGACTCAACGAAATCGAACGCCTTATTCCCTTGCTAAACAATTACGATCCCGCCAGCGAGATCTCGCGACTTGCAAGCAAGGTTCATGAGCCGGTGAAGCTGAGCCCGGATCTTGGGTCGGTACTCCGACATGCGAAGAATTGGCACGAGCTTTCTGAGGGTGCTTTCGATGTCACCGTGGGACCGCTGACCCGAGTTTGGTCCAGTGCGCGGCGCGAACGCAAACTACCCACCCCCCAATCGCTCGATCAAGCGCGTTCGCGTTCGGGTTGGAGCCATATTCGCTGGATCGACGAGGAGTCGTCAGGTTCCGGACTACTCTCTTTGGAGTTGCTGCAAGAGGGCATGCGAATCGATGTGTCAGGGATCGCGACCGGATACATCATCGATCAAGCCTTCGAAAGAATTCGAGAGAGCGGAATCGAATCGCTCCTGATCGATATCGGCGGCGACATCCGCGTTGGAGAATCGCCACCCGGATCCAAGGGGTGGCGAATCGATATGGCTGGCTTGGGCAAGGATGCACCACCCCTGAGCCAACGATTGCTCGAGAACTGCGCAGTCACCACCTCGGGAGACTTGAATCAGTTTGTGGAGATAGACGGAGTTCGATATAGCCATCTCATCGATCCTAGAACAGGCGATCCGGTACCACGCCGTCAGAGTGCCACGGCGATTGCAGATACAGCGATCGATGCCGATGCGGGAGCAACCGCGCTGTGTGTATTGGGAATGGAAAGATCCGCGAACGTGTTCGACAAGTTACCATTGCAGGAAGGGATTCTCCTGGAAATGGGACTACAGTTAGAGCCCCGAGGGGTAACACGCTATCGGCATTTGGCAAAAGACCACCCGTTGCGTTAACCCTATCGTCGCCATAGGAATGCGAGGCCCGATCATGTCGGAAAGTGCAAACGCCCCCAAAAATCAGATCGTTTTGGATACAGCGACGAAGCTGGCTATCGAGCGAACACGCGTTGCCTATGAACGCACAGTGATGGCCGCGACCCGAACGGCTACCTCACTCATTGCCCTCGGATTCACCGTTCAGAAATTTTTTCAATTCGATGCAAACGGCAAGCCTCAGACGAAACACTGGATCGGACCGTATGAATTCGGCATCCTGATGATCCTGATCGGTCTGCTGTCGTTGCTGTTTGGTTGGATCGAGTACAGTCGAGACCTTAAGACGTTACGAAAACTGGACCCTTCACTGCCACGCTCAACTGCGGGAATCGTGGCAGCGATGCTGGCGATCCTGGGACTGCTCTTGCTGGTTTTATCGATGCTTCGAATTTAGTGCGATCGCATGCTCTTTGCGACGAGCCTCCGATGGGGACGAACCCCAGAGAACTCGCGCGGTCGGCTTAGCAAAAGATGGAGGGCCAAAAAATGGAATGGGAGAAGATTTGTTTGGGGTAGATCGTGAAATGGAACCGCTGTTCGTGGTACAACTTTAAAACTTGTGCTAGCCGAAAAGCTTGTTCATCAGGCAACACATGCTCGTCGGAGGCTTTGCGACGGGCGTGGGACTCGATGACACCCGCTACCATCAGATCATCATCCGACGGTAAGCTGCACATAATTGACTTCTTTCAACCAGGCGAGAGCCATGCTCGCAAGGCATCGATGCGCGAATGGCGATCTCCCTGCGGTTCGTAACCGAGATATTTTCGAGCTGCGTCGATCCGAAAATAATGATCTACACCGAGTTGCAAAGCAACAAACCGTGTCATCGGCGGCTCGGATCGAATACCCAGAGTGCGATAGAACCCTTCCAGTATCGCCCCGATACGATACGCTCCCGCGAGCGAGATCGATTTCTTGGGCGGCACCAGTCCGCCGCAGTGAAGGATCGTTGAAATCCAATCCCAGCATCCCACCGGGTCGCCATCGGTGATGAAGTAGGCCTTGCCCGAAGCTCGCAGATCACCTGCGAGCAATTTTTCCAAAGCCAAGACATGTGCAAGGGCTGCGTTTTCGACGTGTACCGTATCGATCAAATTCATTCCATCTCCGACTCTTCGAAGACGTCCAGTACGACATCGGTCCAACACGCGAGGAATCAAATGCGGATCACCCACTCCCCAAATCAAATGGGGCCGCAAAGCGCAGGTAAAAAAGTCCTTCGAGTTATTGGCCGAAAGGACCGCTTGTTCCGAGATCGCTTTGGTGCGCGGATAGTCGCATAACCATCGCATCGGATAAGGGACCGACTCATCGATGCCGCATTGCGGACTGCCGTCGAACGTGACTGAGGGGGAACTGGTCAATACAAAGGCTCGAACGTTCGATCGGCGAGCCCACTGCAGAAGAAACTCGGTAGCCTCAACATTCGTCGCTTCATAGTCCCGGCGCGGCCCCCATACGCCGGCGAGGGCCGCTGTGTGGATCACAGCATCTACACCCTGGGTAACCCGTCGGCATAGATCTTTGTCGGTGATTGAACCGGCAATGCACTCGACCCCAGAATCGGAAATCGCGTTGTAGTGTCGCCTGGCAACGCCGCGGACACGAAAGCCCCTGAAGAGAAGTTGACGACAGATCTCGGCTCCCAAAAAACCGCCGTATCCGGTGACTAGAACTGTCGAACTCAATTACCAACCCAACACGGACCGAATCCAAGAAAACGGAGACGATGCATTGGCGCTCGGATCCAAATCCCTCAAGGAGCGGATCACTTCGCGACGTTCATCCCTCCAAGACATATTATGCGACGCCACCTGGGAAGCTACCGGATTCGCTACGTCCTCTCGAATCGCTCGATCGATCACTGGCCGATTCATCAATTCCGGACCGATCGCCGAAGATCCCTCGGCGGCTCGAGTCTCAACCCACGGGTTTGGATGCGATGTTTTCTTGAGGTCCAATTGCTGGATTTCAGTCTTCCGCTCCTCATGGTTGACAGGGTAGGACAGCTGAACACGCTCCAAGAACGAATCGCGCCGTCGCGGATCGAGCAATCGATACGTCGCCAAAGCGATTTCGGAACGACGCTGAATCAATCCCTCGATACCGTGTTGACCCTCGTAGCCCCCGATCGTGCCGGACATGGCACTGGCCGCAGAACGAATCGTCGACGGATCACTCTCTCCAGGCTTCAGCCCGAGCAAATGGAAATAGTCCCAATCCTTGGGAGCTGGCTTTCCGATAGTCTTTTTCTTACGCATGATTCCAACCCGATCCAACGGGAAATGAAGTGACTGAGCAGTTTATCGGCAGGTGAAGCCCTCCCGCGGTAACGCCGCTCGAATCGAAACCGAGTCCTTCTAAGACGCTTAACACCCCGAAAAAGTTCATTTAAACTTTTTGGGGCGGGAATGCTACCATGTTGCAGTCGCACGGCAAACGAGGACACCGTAGATGATTTCGCTGAATTCTAGGGAATCTAGAAGGATTTTTGATCAGAATTCAGTCAAAGTTCCGTCCTGGCTTCAGTTCCAGCCGAACGATGCAGGAAGCGAGTTGGCCGCTGTGCCTGGATAGGCCGACTTCTCCGGATCCAGCGAGATGTCTGTTTGGGTGACGATTCCCATCAGAAACCGATTGGCGGCTGAAAACATCTCTGCGTCCACCGATTCCGAACCATCGGAAAGGCGATCCCGGTTCGAACCGGCCACATCGTCCCGAAAGCGAACAAATCGATACTGCAAACCTGCGGCATGGGCAAGCTGCATGGCTTCAACAACGTCGTCGTCGTTGCACCCGCAGGTCGGTTCTCCCTGCATGTAAAGGACCGGCAACTGGCGAGCCACCTTCCATCCCGACAGAGCACACCGGTGCTTGGGAAATACGCCCTGCATCGAAACTACCCCCGCAAAACGATCTGGATTTTTAAGCCCGATCCATTGCGCTACCGTCCCCGCCGAACCGATGCCCCCCAAGAAGATTCTATCGGTATGAACCGGCAACCCATCGATCAAAGCATCGACGCACTCAAACACCAAATTCTCAGCAAACGCTAAATCGGCTATCTGCGTCCCCCATCGGAACAATCGATTCGACTTGGGTGAGGTTCGATGGCCGCGAGGAGCAATCGCCAAGTAATTGCGAAGACTGATCGCCTCCATCACCACATCCAGCTCCCACTCGCTGCTGTCATCGCTGTGCAACCATACGATCAGCGGGTAGTCGTAACGCGGCTCAAAGTGCTCAGGCACGAATAGACGATGGGGTATCTCGAGCTGAGTGGAATCCATCGCGCCCAAGGCTGCTGAGCCTTCGCCACTCAATCCCTTGTCGCTTGTCAAAACATCGCTCGCATCCAACCATGACTCATGACCCAAGCGACCTTCAAGCAACTGTTGCAATCGATTCATTCCATCCAGTCCTTTACGACGAGTGATATCGCGAGCGGGGCTTGCGAGTGTAACTGCGATGAGCAAACGCTCGACGGGTACCGTGAACGAGAGATGAATACCGGGGTGCGGTTTTAAGGGTACAGACGAGGTTGAGTCAATCCCGCCAAGATAAGAATCATCCAAGTTGAAATGCTAGCAACTGCGAAGTCATCGCTAGCATTTCTTGATGATCAACAACCGTTACGCTTTGAGAAGCGATTCCATGGATGCCACCAACGACTTGACGGCATCGACACTCTTTTGGAACGCAGCTTTTTCGGAGTCGGTGAGAGAGAGTTGAATAATCTTTTCGATACCGCCGGAGCCGAGGACCACTGGGACACCGACATAGTAGCCACCGACACCGTATTCATCGCCGCACATCGCTGCGCAGGGGATCAATCGCTTCTTGTCTCGCACAACGGCTTCGACCATCTGAGCGGTCGCGGCTGCGGGTGCATAGTAGGCTGAGCCAGTCTTGAGGAGCGATACGATTTCAGCACCGCCATCGCGAGTGCGTTGCACGATCTCGGCCATCCTGGCATCTGAGATCAATTGCGAGACAGGGATGCCACCGACGCTGGTGCAACTGGCGATGGGGACCATGGTATCGCCGTGGCCACCCATCAACATGGCGGAGACATCTTCGACGCTGACTCCGAGTTCCATCGCAATGAAGGTTCGAAAACGGGCGGTGTCGAGCACGCCCGCTTGCCCCATGACTCGATTAGACGGGAAGCCAAGAACTTGGAAGGCGCGTTGTACCATCGCATCGAGCGGATTGCTGACAACGATCACGACTGCATTGGGGCTGGAGGTTTTGACTTGTTCGGCGACGTTGGTGACGATCTTGGCGTTGATGCTCAGAAGATCATCGCGGCTCATGCCTGGTTTGCGTGCGACACCTGCGGTGATGACGACGACATCGCTATTGGCGGTGTCGTTGTAATCGGTGGTGCCGACAACGTTGCTGTCGAAGCCCATGATTGGCGAAGCTTGCATCAGATCGAGGGCTTTGCCGCGGGGCATGTTTTCAGTTTGAGGTACATCCAAAAGGACGACATCGCCGAGTTCTCCGGCGGCACACCAATGGGCGCATGTGGCCCCAACGTTTCCAGCTCCGATGATGCTAATCTTTGCGCGGCGCATAATGGGTCAGATCTCCCGATGGAAAAATGATGGTTGCATGACGGAAATCGGACTGGAAGTATCCAAAGGAATCCTCGATCGTCAATAACCAAGAGAGGTCCAGCGTCGGAATCCTTGGTTTCCGCGTCAAACTGCCACTGAAAAACCGGCAACCCCGACCCTGGGCACCCGGCAAGATCGCTATGATAGCCTTATGGTTTGGCATCATCGCACCTTGACCCTCCGACCCTACGCTCGTGGATGTCATTTGATCACTCGATCGGTGGTGGACGCGATCCCGGAACTGACCAGTGTCCGTGTCGGGTTGTTGCATGTCTTCATTCAACACACTTCGGCCAGTTTGACCCTCAACGAAAATGCGGATCCCGATGTGCGGGTCGATTTCGAAACCGCTCTGAACCACATCGTTCCTGAAAACCTCTCGTATATTCACACGATCGAGGGACCGGACGACATGCCTGCCCATGTCAAGTCGTCGTTGATGGGAGCGGGTTTGACCATCCCCATCCGGGATGGGACCCTTTGCTTGGGAACCTGGCAAGGTATCTACTTGTGCGAACATCGGGACCGAGCTTCATCGAGGCACCTAGTGTTGACCTTGATGGGGGGTGTTGACCTTGATGGGGGACACAGCAAGCGTGTGACTCCCTGATGGTTCTGCGTCTTGCGTTGCATGGCTATTGATTCCACAATACCTCGAACCCGCTACGAATTCGTTTCCTTCCATCTGACCTGGAACGCCGTTGGCGTCAGCCATTCATGACCGAATCGACTGAAATCCCCAATCGTTTTGATTTCTCCGAAGCATCTCAGCGCATCTATCAGCAGTGGCAGGATGCAGGTTGTTTCAATGCGGATGTGGATGCCGGTAAAAAACCATTCACGATCGTCATCCCTCCGCCGAATGTCACCGGAGCCTTGCACTTGGGGCATGCCCTCAACAACACGTTGCAGGACGTTCAGATCCGCAAGCACCGCATGATGGGTGAGGTTGCTCTTTGGATGCCAGGGACCGACCACGCCGGGATAGCGACCCAAGCGGTGGTGGAACGCCGTTTGAAAGAACTCGAAAACAAGACACGGCATGACCTGGGCCGCGAGCAACTCGTTCAGCGCATTTGGCAATGGAAGGATCAATATGAAACCCGCATCCTCGGCCAACTCAAGCGGATGGGATGCTCCTGCGATTGGCGACGGACCCGATTCACACTCGATCCGATGTGCGCTCGGGCCGTGCGAACCACCTTCTTCGATCTTTTCTCGAAAAACTTGATCTATCGAGGCAAGCGATTGGTCAATTGGGACACCTATCTTCAGACTGCGGTCAGCGATGACGAGGTGTTCACCGAGAAGGTTGCAGGAAACTTCTGGCACTTCCGTTATCCGGTGATCAACCCAGGTCCGGGTGAGCCAACCTACGTAGTTGTTGCGACGACGCGTCCGGAGACGATGCTCGGAGACACCGCCGTTGCCGTCCATCCTGCGCCGCGGGCTGCTCTGGAAACCGCGAGACAAGCGTTGTTGCAACGCATCGAAGAAGCTGGAGTGAAAGACCGTCCCGCTCTGGAGACGCAGTTGGCCGATCTTGAAGCGAGGCAACGCGACATACTCCCAGCCCTCGAGAAACTCGCTACGATGGCACAGCAAGGATGCATGATCCGTTTGCCTTTGGCCGATCGGGAAATTCCCCTAGTCGTCGATGAGTGGGCCAAACCAGAGCTCGGATCGGGTTGCGTCAAGATCACCCCGGCTCACGATCCGAACGACTACGATGTCGCTACGCGTTGCCAACTGCCGCGGCTGAATATCATGAATCCCGATGGCACGATCAACGAGCAGGGAGGCCGCTATTCGGGATTGTCGATGGCCAAGGCTCGGCAACGTGTGGTTGCCGACATGGATGCTCTCGGTCTCCTTGAACAGGTCGAAGATCGCGAAATCGATCTCAAGCACAGCGATCGGAGCAAAACTCCGATCGAACCCTATCTGGCCGACCAATGGTTCGTGGCGATGGCCGATCTGGCTCAATCAGCAATCGATGCGGTCACTTCGCAACGCGTGAAGATCTATCCCGCTCGCTATACAAGCGGTTATGTCGATTGGTTGAGCGAAAAACGGGACTGGCCGGTCGGTCGCCAACTGTGGTGGGGACATCAGATCCCCATCTGGAGCAAGACCCTTGACTCCAACGCCCAGGCTCGATCGATGAAGTTCCAGATTGAGGCGATGCCTCAACATGCGATCGGTCTTCTGGCGGTCTCGATCGAGGAGCCTGCCACCGTTCACGTTTGCGTAAAAAACGAAGATCCGAATCTCGAGTCCGCGCTCGAAGCTCTCGGATTGGTCCGCCAAGATGACGTGCTCGATACCTGGTTCTCCTCGGCATTGTGGCCCCATTCGACCCTTGGGTGGCCAGAGTCGACACCGGAACTCAAATACTTCTATCCCACCAGCACGCTTATCACCTCGCGCGACATCATCACCCTTTGGGTGGCACGTATGGTGTTGATGGGACTCAATAACATTGGCGAAGTTCCGTTTCGCGAGGTCTATATCCATCCCAAGATTTTGGACGGTTACGGCGAAACAATGTCCAAGAGCAAAGGGAACGGTGTTGATCCGATCGATGTGATCGACAAGTTCGGTGCCGATGCCCTTCGGTTCGGTCTCGCATGGCTCACGACCGAGACGCAGGATGTCCGTATGCCGGTTCAGTATGAATGTCCTCACTGCCAAGCGTTGGTGCAGCAAACTAAAGAGAATCGTACCGCTCCGCGCGTTGCATGCGACAAGTGCAAGAAACCCTTCTCGACGCAATGGGCGGAAACCGAAGTCGACAAAGCGTTGCCTCGCGCACCGGTCGTCAGCGAACGATTCGAGAACGCCCGCAATTTTGTCAATAAACTATGGAACGCCTCGCGATTCGTCATGATGAACTTAGATGGATACGCACCCGTAGCTGTCGATTGGGATCGACTGCCCCTGGAGGATCAATGGATTCTGTCTCGATTGGCGTCGGTGACGCAAACCGTCGATCAGGAACTCGATCGGTACGGGTATGCCGAGGCGGCACGAGCCGCTTATGATTTTGCTTGGGACAATTTCTGCTCGTATTACGTCGAGATGGCCAAGCCGCGATTGCAGGATCCGAGTCTGCGACCCCAGGTGCAACGCATTCTCGCCCATTGCCTCGATCATATGCTCCGCTTGCTTCATCCGATGATGCCATTTGTGACCGAAGCGATCTGGCAGCAATTGGGCAAAATCGTTCCTCATCGCGACCTGTTCGACAATGCACCTGCGCAGTATTGGCTGATGCGCGCCCCGTGGCCGACAGCTCAAACGCGATTCCAACGCTCAGAAGTCGAAGCGCAGTTCTCCCACTTCGCTGCACTGATCGGCGCAATTCGGGAAATTCGTTCCCGACAAAATCTTCCACCCAAGGAACGAGTTCCCTACTCCGTTCGCTGCCAAAAGGATATGGAGCAATTGCTTCGTCCCATGCAACCGTTTCTCGAAAGCATGGCGGGAGCCGATGCTATGGCGTGGGGACCCGAGGTTCCCGTACCGAGCGTGCATGCTCATATCGCTATCGATCAAATGGATGTCTATGTCGATCTCAGTCAATTCATCGATGTCGCAGCGGAAATCTCGCGCAACGAAAAACTCCTCTCGAATCTGATCAAACAGATCCAAGGCAAGGAGGGGCGGCTATCCAACGAAGCCTTCGTGAGCAAGGCGCCTCCCGAAATCATCGAAAAAGAGCGACAGGCCTTGAATGAACTGACTGCCCAACGAACCGCAACCGAGCAAGCTCTCGAGCGTCTGCGACAGATGCCATGACGATCTGGTACAATCAAACGAAACATTGAATCCTGGCCGGAAGTGAGCAATCGTATGGCGGACGCGAAGAACGTGTTAGGAAAGACCCTAGAGTCCTGCTCGATGGATCCGATGACCGGTTTCTTTCGAGACGGATGCTGTCGCAGCGGAGCTGAGGATCTGGGATTGCATCTGGTGTGCGCCCAGGTCACCGACGAGTTTCTTGCGTTCTCCAAACGGCGAGGAAACGATCTGATTACCCCGGTCCCTCAGTATCGATTTCCGGGACTCAAGGAAGGGGACCGTTGGTGCCTGTGCGTCTTGCGGTGGCGCGAAGCTTTGGAAGCTGGAGTCGCTCCTCCCGTAGTTTTGGAGTCGACCCATATCTCCACTTTGGAGTTCGTCGACCTGGACGATCTCCGAGCCCACGCCGTCGAATAAGTTCTTCCGGCTTCAGATTGTCGAACTGGAGCGAGCCTGATCGTTGACCCGAAGGTATAATTCGGCATGAATACTCAACCAACTTGGCCACGCTTTGTCCTGAGAATCGCTGCGATTTACAACCTGCTCTGGGGAACTTGGGTCATCCTGTTTCCCAACCATCTTTTCGATTGGACGGGAATCGCGCGACCCAACTACCCAGGTATCTGGCAATGCGTAGGGATGATCGTAGGTGTCTACGGTGTCGGCTATTGGTTTGCTGCATCCGATTTCCGTCGCCACTGGCCGATCGTGTTGGTGGGCTTTCTCGGGAAGATCTTCGGACCCATCGGGTTTATCCAGTCCGCACTCACCGGCGCATTGCCGTGGTCTTGGGGATTGACGATCGTGACCAACGATCTGATTTGGTGGATCCCGTTTGGAGCCATGTTGTATTTGGCGTTCAAGGACAACACGGATCCAAAACGCCGATCCTCTGACACTTGGTCGCTCGATGAAGCGAATCACAAAGCGGTCGCTTCCAATGGGCAAGGGCTAGCGGAGATAAGCCGCGGTCGGGATGTGCTCGTCGTTTTCTTGCGACATGCGGGCTGTACATTTTGTCGCGAGACACTCGATGAGTTGAGCAAACGGCGCGAGGAATGGACTGCGAAGAAGATTCAGCCGGCCGTAGTCCACATGGGAAGCCCGGACGAAGGCAGCGCGATGATGGCCCGCTGGGGATTGTCAGATATTCCCCATATCAGCGACCCCGAATGCCGATTGTTTCAAGCCTATCACCTACCTCGCGGGACGTTTGGTCAACTGTTCGGCCTGCGAGTTTGGATCGAAGGTTTTCGAGCTGCGATCCTAAAAGGCTACGGTTTTGGCAAACTGGTCGGGGATGGCTTCCAAATGTCGGGTGCCTGCCTAATTCGAGATGGCAGGATCGTATCGGCAGCACCATCGCGAGATGCCGCCGATAGCTGTCCCTGGAAACCGCTTCTCGCAGCCCATTCTTGATGCTGAGAACAAACCGCGGCTAACGCCTGGGCGGCTGATGGTTTTCAAATACGCTCTTCGTTTAGTAAGTCCTCAGTTGAACGTTCTTGAACTGAACTTTCATGGGAGGTCCTGCGTGGACCTGAAAGGCGATGATTCCTTCGGCAGCGGCCTTGGCTGATTCTTCGTCGCGGGTTTCCGACATCAGAGTGTCGTTGATGTAGTGTTGCAACAGCGGACCGCGAGCAACGACGCGGTAGTGATTCCAATCCTCCCACTTGATGCGTGACAAGAGTGCTTCGGGATCACCGGCGCTGCCGACTTTAGACTTCTTGCCATCCTTATCGATGGCGTTGATCTCACCTCGGTCGGTCAGGATACCGCGTCCTTGTTCTTCGTAGTTGATCCCCATGAAACGTTTGCCCGAATCGATATCGGCTTGATACCCCCCGACGACGAACTTCTCTTTGTTGAGGAGTTTGCTCCGATACTGGATGCCCGAGTTGCCACCTTGAATTTTAAAATCGAGCTCGAGTTCGAATTCTTTGACCGGTTTTTCGTAAACGAGAAATGTATTTTGTGAAATCGGAGCAGCGGCGGTGTTTTCACCGGTGATCGCGCCGTCTTCAACGCGCCAGTTGGCGGTCAAGCCGGACCAGCCAGCTAGCGACTTGCCATCGAAAATCGAGACCGCTTTGGGTTCATTCGCTTTCGCCTCTTGAGCTCGGGCAGACACGGAACTCAGGGACGCGACAGCGATCGCGCTGAGAAAAACAAGGTTGCAAAATCTCATGAATTAGTCCTTTATGGTGGGGAGAGTAAAACGCACTTTGGTGGCGCGATCGTCAGATACCGATAATACTTTGGCGGTCACACCTGGCAACTCGATCACATCGCCTGCGATCAGCAATCGCTCAACTTTGTGAACCAGCAAGCCGGTGACGGTGTCGACATCGGCTTCTTCGAATTTGATACCCAGTCGACTTTCCACCGCTTCGACCGCAGTGGATCCGAGAACAACGTACGCTCCAGGCCCATCGGGGACAATCTCGGGTTCCTCGACATCGAATTCATCCGCAACATCGCCGATGATTTCCTCCATCACATTCTCGAGGGTGACGATTCCAATAATCATCCCGTATTCATCGACGACGAACGCCATGTGCTGATGCGTTCCCTGAAAATGCCGCAGCAGTTTGCTGATCGGCATGTTCTCGGGAACTTTTTTCGGTGGACGCATCAAGGTGGTCCAATCAAATCCCTTCTGGATGTTCGCTCCGGTAATATCTTTGACGTGGAGCACCCCGAGCACCGAGTCCAGGGAACCATCGCATACGGGATAGCGCGTATGCTTCGTACGTCGCATCATTCCCAGGATGATATCAGTCTCGTCGTTTTTATCGATAAAGTCGACATCGTTGCGAGGGACCATAATCCGTCGGCAGACCAGATCGTCGAACTCGAACACAGCGTTGATCAGGCTGTGTTCGCTGCGAGTCAGATTGCCGTGAACGTGGGCTTCTCGCAGCAACGCGCGAATCTCTTCTTCGGTGTACGGGATCGAGCTTTTCGTTTTGTCTCCGGCACCGAGAATTCGCAGAAGCCAATCGGTCGATACGCTCAGGACGAACATCAGCGGATACGCCATGATATAGAACACAGTCAAGGGAACCGCACAGGCCAGGAGGAGCCCTTCAGGTTTTCGGATCGCAAAAACTTTGGGTGCCTGTTCCCCGACTACCAAATGCAACGCAGTCACCAACGTGAATGCGAACGCAAAGGCCACCCCGTGGACCACGGCGGGGGATTGGATGCCGATCTTGCTGAGCAAGGGCTCAATGAGATGCGCGAAGGCAGGTTCGCCAATCGCTCCGAGCGCCAACGAAGCCATGGTGATCCCAAGCTGACAAGCAGATAGGGAATGTTCCAACCGCTGGGCGAGCCAACGGGCGGTTCTCGCGAATAGCCGCTTCTCGGCCACCATTTGTTCGATGCGGCTCAGGCGGACCTTGACCAGAGCGAACTCGACCGCCACGAAAAAACCATTTACCAAGACCAGGATCAACGCGACAAGGATCTTTGCGGAATCCGGCAACCAGTCTGTCATTGTGGTTAGAAAAACACCTCCTAATGGCACCGCTTCTGCGGTTTTCGAAGATCTCTATTGTATCTCATCGCTCGCGTGCCGTCCGCACCCCGGAAAAACCGGCACATTCCACCCTCTTCCCGTGATTGATCCGCAACGCCACTACATGGGAATTTATTGGTATTTCGCGTGCAGATGCCGAGAAATACCTCTCAGTCTGGTGCCACACTTCGGTGGAGCAACTTTCGCGACCGCTCCTACCTCTCCCCATCTCACCCTGTCCTCCGGAGCTCTCCTGATGGCCGATTTGCCGCTGCTGTACCGACTCGATAAAGCTTTGCGGAATCACCCACACCTGAATCGACAACCCATTTTCGTCGAACGCCAACAAGATGAACTCGTCGTCCGCGGAACCGTTCGCTCGTTCTTTCACAAGCAGGTGATCCAAGAAGCGATTCGTAAGGTCGACGGGGACGCCGAGATCAAGAATCTCGTAGAGGTTCAGTAGGATCCGACTATTTCAAAGCTCCCCTATCTCAAAGCTCCCAAAGGGGGCCAGGGTTTCTTTTCCGCATCGAGGACTTGCTGCATCGCCTGGATGAGGACTGTTTCCACTCCTGGGGCGACGAGCGTCGACCGAGCCTCCGTTTCATAGCCCCCTTGCTGATACGAGATCGAAGTGCCGATGTAATTGGGGGCATAATCGCCATAAGCGGCAACCGCAACAAACGCATCGGGACACATCTGGTTTGCCGCCAGTTGATACTCGACGAATAACTCCCCGGGCATATGTAGGATCCTCGAAGCCCCCAGCTTGAGGCATTGAAGCGTGATCGGGTCCTTGGCCTCGCATCGCCGCATCCAAATCTCTTGCGTAGCAGCATAGATCCTCTCCTTCAACGTTCGAGACGGATCGCGCACAATCTTTTCCACCTCGGTCAATTGCAGCCGTTCGGTCACCGGCATCAGCACGTCAGTAGTCCTCCAGGAAACATCGCCAATCGAAATCGCAGATCGGGTCTCGGACTCGTATGCAAGGCGCATCCCTTCCTCGAGTCTTTGGGCCAGTACAGGTCGGTTTTCGGGTGAACCATCGTTGTATTTACCCGCACCGACATTCCCACCTGCTCCACAAAAATGTACATGAGGAACACCGGTGGCATTTTGGCGAGCATTCCTCGCCATGCCTGGGAAATCGGGATTCACGTCCCCCTTGCCGTAGTAACTCTGCGGATGGGTCGCGTAATAGGTTAGCACGACCAAACGCTCATCCCCTCGAAAGAAACTGACCGACCGCACCCAGGGATCGATTACCCCCTCCGGTTCGGCACGTACCGTGGGATCTTTGGTAGCGGTCCATCGGACTGCTTGGACTCGACCGTCAGGACCTAGGATTCTGCGATTCGAAGCTACCTTCTCAACCCGTCCTTGACCGAATGCGACATGAGTGACGCTCTGTGCATTAGCCACCGCGTTTCGGACCGCTTGTTCGGCTCGTTCCAGAACGACTCTCGCAAAACCTGAATCGAAAATAATCCCGCTGGCACCGTGCTCGCGAGCCAGCGTATCGGCCGAGAAATCACACCATGGTGCATCGTGCTGATGGAGCGTATGGACCGCGACATGTTGTGAATCCGTTCCAGCCGCGATCGCCAATCGTTCGCGGAATACCAGGTTCGACTCATTGCCGATCCCGAGCCAGTCGACTGCGCACAAGACGATGGGCCGATCGCTCCCAAGCAACACAATCCCACGGCATCGCAATGTCTCCACAACCGACCGAGTTGGGCTGTAGGCCAATTGACTCCCGATCGGAGGGGTTGCATCGACATCGAAATAACCCACCTTTAGACCTGAACTCGTTGCTGCGAGTCCATTTTCTAAAGAGCTTGCTTGCGCAGACACTCCTTGGCAATAACAAGTCGATGCGCCGAAGTCAGCAAAGACAAAACAATAGAAAATGAAGAGGAAATACGATGTTCTTAGAAGCCTGGGACATCGCTGAATGCTTTCTTTTGTCGCGAGCATCGTGTCACTGATTACCTTCATAAAGTCGATTGCGGTTCAAGACTGTTGATCACAGGATTCGATCGAGTTCTTCCACGAGACTGGCGAATCGATTCAGAGCGGTCTGAACCGGTTCGGGTTTGGTCATATCAACCCCGGCGTCTCGCAGCAGATCGAGTGGATATTTCGAGCATCCGCCTCGGAGGAAATGTAGATATTGTTCCAACTCATGCGCACCGCCATGCATGACTCGTTGCGACAGAGCGATCGCCGCCGACAGACCGGTCGCATATTTATAAACGTAGAATGCGCGATAGAAGTGAGGGATACGGAAGCATTCCAGTTGCAACTGTTCATCGAGGACAAACTCGGGTCCGAAGTAATCGCGCAGCAGTTCGCCGTAGACTTCTTTGAAGGAAGCCACGGTGAGCGGTTCTCCGGCTTCGGCCATCGCATGAGTCTTCTTCTCGAACTCCGCGAACATTGTCTGACGAACGATCGTTGCGCGGATGCTGTCGATTTCATGATTGATGATCGCAGCTCGCTGAGCCTTGGATTCCGCGTTGCGAATCAAATGCTCGGCTAGGAGTTGTTCGTTGAAGGTGCTGGCTACTTCGGCTACGAAGATCGTGTAATTGTAGTACTGGAACGGCTGGCTACGGGCGGAATAGTAGCTGTGCATCGAGTGCCCGGCCTCGTGCGTTAATGTGAAAACGTCATTGAGAACATCGGGCTTGTAGTTCATCAGAATGTATGGATCGCCGTCGTAGGTGCCGCAGCTAAACGCTCCGCTTTGTTTCCCTTGGTTGGGATATCGATCGCACCATCGTCCGCGAAGCCCTTCTGCCAGGACCCGACCGTATCCCTCTCCCAAGGGCTTGAGAGAATCGAGGACCACTTCGACCGCTTCGTCCCAGGTATGGTGCGATGGGACATCGGATAGAATAGGAACATAGGTATCGTAGTGATGAATTTTATCGAGTCCCATTTTGCGTCGCCGCATATCGAAGTAAGCATGGACGGCAGGTAGGCTCGAACGCACGGCTGCAATGAGATTGTCGTAAACGCTGACCGGGACATTGTCTGCGAACAGCGAAGACTCCAACGCGCTGGGATAGTTGCGGGCTCGCGCGTAGTAGACATCGGTATGAATGCTCCCTGAGAGAGTAGCCGCAAGGGTGTTCTCATGGTCTGCAAACTGGGCGTAGTATTGATGGAAAGCTTGTTGTCGAACTTCCCGTTTCGGCGAGATGAGGAACGACGTAAAGGAGGCGTTGGTCAAGTCGACCGATTCTCCTCGTTCGTTTTCAATCTGCCCAAATTTGAGGTCGGCATCGCTCAATTGCCGAAATGCTTTGCCTGCGGTCTGAGCCATCTCTCCCTGCATGGCGAGCAAACGCTCCTCCGATTGATTGAGGGTGTGGGCTCGGTAGCGGTTGATCCTTTCCAAGGCAAGGCGATACGGTGCCAAGCAAGGTTGCTCGAGCATGCGATCCATCTGCTCGGAGGGAATCGCCAAGATTTCGGGGCGGATGAAGCTGGCGGCCTGGCCAGCTCGCGTTGCGAGGTTTTGATAGCGAGCTTGGAACGCCTGGTAAGTGCTGTTGGCCTGGTCTTCGGTTGTCTTCAAAAAGGCATAGGTCCCAATTCGCTCGGCCAGACGGTCCGTCCGGACATCGTGATCGAGGCATTGGGCCAAACGATCGGCCGACTGGGCAAGGGTTCCTTGGTAGGGAGCAAAACCTTCGATCAAGCGTTCCAACTCGGGAATGGCTTTTTGCCAAGCATCGTCGCTCGGAAACAGGCTCTCAAGGTTCCATGTGTCTTCTAACGAAACGTCGATCCGCTTTGGATTGCTCTTCACACTTGCATTCGTTGTCACAACCGGTTCGATCCCTTGGATTGGAGGTACAAGCTTTGATGGTGCGGGAGTGCGCCCTCCCGCAAGCTATCGTTGTACACTCCGACCGACTCGCGGTCATTACCCGTCAGGCAGCGGCTGAACGGGGGATTTCGGACAGGGACAATACACCGGAATTCATGGTGTAAACATCGTCTGCCAAGGCGATCAGCGCTTCGCGGTGGGTGATGATCAGGATCGTCATCTGGCCTTTCATTGCCTGGAGCGTCTCGCGTATCTGCAATTCGCTGGCCATATCGATTTGGCTGGTCGATTCGTCCAGGATCAGGATTTCGGGTTTTCGTAGGATCGCTCGAGCTAAGGCGACGCGCTGTCGCTGGCCACCGCTGAGCTTCTGACCGGACTGGCCCACGATGGTCTCATAGCCATCGCTGAGAGCGTTGGTGATAAAGTCGTGGGCGTGAGCCAATTTCGCAGCGTGTTCGATCTCTTCCCGAGTTGCTTCGGGTTTGCCGTAGCAGATGTTCTCGTAAACCGAACGATTGAAAAGCTCGGTGTTTTGGCTGACCAGCGTGATGCGTTGCCGGATATCGGCAAGCGCCAAATCCCGCAAATCGATCCCATCGAGCTCTAACGACCCGGCAGCTGGATCGTAGTAGCGGCACAGCAGATGAATCAGTGTCGATTTACCGCTTCCATTGGCCCCGAGAATTGCGATGGTCTTGCCAAAAGGAATGTCCAAGTTAACGTCCGATAGAATTGGCTGACTGGGATGATAGTGGAATCGAACATTGCGTAGACTCAGTGAGTGATGCCGCCCGGCGATTGCTTTGGGTTGCTGAGCCTCTGTCAGAACAGGCTTAGCGTTTACGATTCCGTAAAGCATGTTCGCTGCGACCACTCCCTGATAAATTAGGACCGAGACCCCCGATAGTTTTCGGAGCGGGTCGCTGGCCCCGATCAGCAGGCCAAAGAAAATCAGCAAGTCCGGTACACTCATCGGAGCATCGCATATCCGTATCGGTCCAAGATGCGTTTGCTTGTTGACCACCAGGTAAGCGCCCGCACAAACCGTGATCGCGACCATTGCGACACCCACGAGTTCAGTAAATGGCTTGCCGACCCCGTTCCAAAAAATCATCTTCATCCCTACGCGTCGCATGTCGCGAGTAGCCTGTCCGAAACGATCCCTTTCGTGGGCCTCCATCGTAAATGCTTGAACGGTAAAGATGTTGCTCAAAGCTTCGAGAAGGACCTCATGAAATCCAGCATTGCGATTCAAGATCGATGAAGCGATAGCGCGAATCCTTCGATTGAAGAAAACGACGATACCTACGAGAAGCGGTGCCAAGATAAGCGACAACACCAAGAGCCGCCAATTGATCAACGCCGCGAAGATCAAACAGGATGCAATTCGAAGCGGTTCGCGAATCGCAGCTCCAAAGAGTTGCACTAATCCGACCGTCAAACTATCGGCTGCCGAGGTGATTGCTGCTAAGAAACCACTGGTTCCATAGCCCTGATAGGTCGTGCGATCCATCTTGAGAACAGAATCGAAAACACGCATGCGCAAATCGCGAACGATACTCGTCGAAACATGTCCTATGATCAGGTCGTTACTGAGCATTAGCAGGTGCTTGATCATAGTTGTCACCATCAGCAAGCCCATGATGGCACAAATGGTGCTAAACGCATCGCGAGGGAGTGTGGCGTTTGCAGATCGAAGGGTCCACTCCCGCCATGACAGGACCCAAAGTTCATGGCGATGATGACGTTCGAGAATCGCTAAGGTTGCCTCGTCGTCGGCTCGAACTTGTGCGATTTCCGAATCTATGCGCGACAACTCGGCTTTCGAGGCGTCGACCCCTTTCTCGAGCCACGTCTGAATCGACTCGCCATTCAGTGTCATTTCGACGACAGGGTACAAGGCTCCAATATTGGATCCCCACAAGAAAGCGATACCCAGCGAACACACCGTGGCGAGAATCAAGGCAGGGGTATGGTGGAGCGAATCGCGAATCGCGTTCCAAAACGGCTTCATCTTGGGTTCAAAATTTTCTTGGGTCGATGGGCTTTGCGGCGAACAGAAGGATATCCCACAACTAAATCCCACGCGTCAAGATCAAGCCATCCACCTCCTTTTGCTAGCAAGAACTCACTTTTGCTAGCAAGAACTCACATTTACGTGCCACCCACTTATATGGTGCTTTTCGACTGTTGCCAGGAGACGTCAACACGGGAATTCAACTCGAGTGGCACTGGGGTCAACGCTTTGAAGCGAAAAAGATAGAGCGAAAATC
>JAGWWZ010000227.1 GCA_018970165.1 Planctomycetota bacterium
CGAAGGGCTCGAGATCGCCGACGGCGCTCTCGCTTCCATGTCCGGTGGCACATCCCAGGTCAACCTCAACACCCTCGTCGAAGCCCTCCGGTTCTCACCCCGCGAAAGTCGCCTCGACACCGATGCCCTCACTCAGTTATCGGAATATTGGAAAGGGGTACGTCAGTTGTATGCACCCTTCGAAGGGGAATCGCTCGTCGCCGGAGGGGATCTCTATCAACATGAGATGCCCGGCGGTCAATACACCAACTTGTATCAACAAGCCAAGGCGCTCGGGCTGGCCGATCGTTGGGATCGCGTTTGCAAAATGTACGCCGAAGCCAACAGCCTGTTAGGAGATATCGTCAAGGTAACACCGACCAGCAAAGCGGTCGGCGACCTGGCTCTTTTCATGGTGGCTAACGATCTTTCTCCCGAAGATGTGGCACAAGGGAAACGGGAACTGGCCTATCCCGGTTCGGTGTTGGATCTGGTAGGAGGAATGATGGGGCAACCTCCCGGTGGTTTTCCAGACCAAGTCAAGCGATCGATACTCCGCAACAATCCCGAAGTTACGAACCGACCTGGCGAAATACTTCCCGATCACAACTTTGACGAAACCGCATCGAAGCTCGAGGCCAAGATGGGGCGCAAGCCGAGCATGCAGGATGTCGTCACCAGCGCTTTGTATCCCAAGGTCTTCGACGAATACATCGCGCATGTTCATGAGTTTGGAGATGTCTCGCTCCTCCCAACTCCGATCTTCTTTTTTGGACCATACATCTCTGAAGAGTTCTCGGTCGACATCGAGTCGGGCAAGCGATTGATCATCAAGTTCTTAGCCGTCGGCGAACCACGTCCTGACGGCGTGCGCACCGTATTCTTCGAACTCAATGGTCAACCGCGCGAAGTGGAGATCGTAGACCGCTCGATCGAAACCAAGGCCGTGAAGCGATTGAAGGCTGACCCCGCCGACCCAACTCAAGTCGCCGCCGCGATGCCCGGCATGGTCATTGGCGTGGTCGTCACACAGGGGACTCGCGTTACCAAGGGGCAGAAACTTCTCTCGCTCGAAGCGATGAAGATGGAGACGGTGATCAACGCTGACCGCGACGGCGAGATCGCGCAGTTGCTGGTCCAATCCGGCAGCCAAGTCGAGGCAGGCGACCTGCTATTGGTCCTGAAGTAATCGCATCGCTTTTTCAACCAAGTGGCAAACAGAAGATCAAATTGCGAACATCAAATTGTTAGGCGAGATGCGCAAGCATCCGGGTTGAAGTGCTCGATCCGCTACAACGCATGCCACAGATCCCATCCGAAGGCTCGAATCCCTCGGCCCAACGGACCGAGACACATTCAATAACGGAGCGCCGAAGCCTTCCGGTCGCGCGTGGTATCCCAATCACGCCAAGATATCGAGAGCGGGTTTACCTGCGACATCCGTCAATCGGAAATCGCGGCCTGCATAGCGATAAGTCAATCGCTCATGATCCAAGCCGAGCAAATGCAGAATCGTGGCATGCAGATCGTTGACATGCATCTTGTTCTCGACCGCATAGTATCCGTAATCGTCGGTCGCTCCATAGGTATAGCCACCCTTCACCCCTGCACCCGCCATCCACATGCAGAAACCATGCGGATTGTGATCGCGACCGTTTCCTTGCGACGTCGGAGTGCGGCCAAACTCGCCACCCCACAACACAAGCGTATCTTCGAGCAATCCACTGGCCGCCAAATCGCTTAGGAATCCCGCGATGGGCTTGTCGACTTCGGCCGCATTCTTGGTGTGTCCTTGATACAAATCGCTGTGCTGATCCCATTGCACTTCGCTGTCGCTGTGCGTGACCTGTACGAAGCGAACACCTCGCTCAAGGAACCTTCGTGCCATCAAGCATTGGCGGCCAAAGTTCTCGGTGATCGGATCGTCGATCCCGTACAAACGCAACGTCGCTTCACTCTCGCCGGAGATATCTTGAATCTCGGGCATCGAGGACTGCATACGGTAGGCTAACTCGAACGATCCGAGCCTCCCCTCGAGCGAGGCCTCAAGCGGATTCGCCCGGGCGTATTCGTCGTTCATGCGAGCGAGCAGATCCATCTGTGATCGCTGATCGGCTAGGTTGCGCCGTTTGGGTACGATGTGATTGACGGTGGCTTGCGAGGCAGGAAGACTGGCATTGCCGATCGGTGTCCCCTGGCAATAAGTCGGTAGGAACGCGGCTCCCCAATTGTTCACCCCCCCATGCGCTAACGTGGGACAAATAGTCACAAACGCAGGAAGGTCCTGATTCTCAGTCCCCAAGCCATAGGTTACCCAAGCGCCGAGGCTTGGTCGAACAAATTGATCGCTGCCGGTATGGATCTTCAGCAGCGCGCCGCCATGCGCGGGGTTGCTCCCGTACAGCGAGCGAAGCACGCACAATCGATCGGCATGTTTAGCGACATTCGGGAACAGTTCACTGACGCTCAGTCCGCTCTGCCCATGCTGGTGGAATTTCCACGGACTCTTGAGCAGATTCCCTTGCGGTGCGAATACCACCCGCGGCAATTCAAACGGAGGTGGCTTGCCATCGTCGCGCTGCAGCAGTGGTTTTGGGTCAAACGTATCGACGTGCGATGGGCCACCCTTCATGAATAGGAAGACGATCCGCTTGGCGCGAGGGAGAAAATGCGGCTGCCGAGGAACCAACGGGTTCGCCCCTCTCGCACCACCCTCGTCAGCCGATGCGCTATGCAACATCGAATGAAACGCCAGACCGCCAAAGCCGAGCGCTGCCCTTTTCAACCAATGTCGCCGGGCAGCGACCTGTTGCATCTCTTGCGATTGACTATTTCCAAACATGCGATCTCTCACTGGATGTAAAATCTCTCACTGGATGTAAAAGAACTCGTTGCAGATCAGCAGATTGTGCGCGAGCATCTCCCACCTAGTTGACGAGGAAGTTGCTGACGAGGAAGTTGCTGACGAGGAAGTTGCTGACGAGGAAGTTGCTGACGAGGAAGTTGCTGTCGAGGAAGTTGTCGATGTGGGATCAACTATAGGCACTGAGGGTTCGATCACGAATTGCAGATAGACTTCCCGCTCCCGTTCGTTCGGGGGCCGGCCAATGGTTTGCATCATCAACCAATCGATACGATCGGCAGGGAGGCTTGCTGCCTGTTCGCTTTGACGGGCAAGCGTGCTAGCGGCATCGAGAACCCAATCGGCATTCATCAGAAGCAACGCTTGAGGTGCGACCGTGGTTGTCTGACGATCTCCACCGGGCATCGTCGGATCGGGATAATCGAATTGCTCGAGCATCGTGAACAAGTGATTGCGGATCACCGGTAGAAAGATTGTGCGCCGTACACTGTCGTAGCGGGTATGGTCGATCGATGTATGATCAAACACGAATTGCCTATTGCGCAGTGGCACCGATTTGCCCCCCATTTGCTGATCCAACATGCCAGCGCATGCCAGGATCGAATCCCTCGCTTGTTCCGCGCCCATGCGTTGCATACGGAATCGCCAAAGAAGCGTATTCTCGGGATCGACAACGAGTGCCCGCTCGGAAGATTCATGGTGCGATTGCATTTGATAGGTGCTCGAACTCAGGATCAAACGATTGAGTTCCTTGATCGACCAACCCGATTCGATAAGCCAACGAGCGAGGTAATCGAGCAGTTCCGGATGCGAGGGTCGGTCTCCGAGTTTGCCAAAGTTTTCGGTCGAAGCAACCAATCCGCGTCCGAAATGCCAACGCCACACGCGATTGACGATGACTCGCGCGGTCAAGGGATGGTCGGGATTGGCCAACCATCGGGCCAATTCGAGTCGACCGCTGCCGCGCCGCGAAAAGATCGGTTTGCGATGCGGATCGCGCATCACTTCCGGAAACCCCTTCTCGATCCGTTCTCCCAGTTGACGATGGCTGCCACGGATATGCAGCGGGATGCCGTCTACGACATCGCGATCGGCAACTCCCATGACCGACGTCGCATCGGGTGCCGCACTTTCAAAGAGCCTCGCTTCGTCGGCCAAGGCATGAAGCTTGGTGATCGTTTCCTCGTCGAGGGCATGTTCCATTTTGGCTGGAATCGCGAGAAATCCTCCTGGATCCTGCAGAGCCAAACGCACGCTCTCCATCGAGGCGTCCGGCAGCTTTGCAGTGTTCGGATCTGTTTTCTTGGCATCATCCCAGGCGGTCTTCACGGAGCTGAAGAGGGTTTCGTAGTGGCGGCGGATGCCATCGATATCTTTTTGAGCAGCCATCGCATGCCACGGTTCAAACATCGGATCGTCCCGATGAAACTCGACGTGCCGTCGGCAATGGCTGAGGACGCGCGGATGGAGACCGTCCTCTTTGCCCGCTTCGCTCCACTGAGTCAGTGTCGCCTCAGGTGGAAGGGTCGCTGCGACTGCGAGATACGACGCTGCCTGCGACCGGACGCGATCGCGAAGCTGTTGCATGGCAGCTCCCTTGGCAGAGTTGAATGCCCCCTGCTTCTTGGCGATCTCGGCATCCACTTCCTTGAGTCTCTCTCGCTCCTCGCTGGTCGCATAAGAAACTTCATTCCAATGCTTGATCGCGCCGAAGTTCGTATCGCCGAACGTTTTGGTCCCCTTGAAGATCGCGGCCATCGCGTAGTAATCCCGCTGCTTGATCGGATCGAATTTATGATCGTGGCATCGGGCACAACCGAGAGTCATTCCCATAAAGGATTTCCCGATCGAATCGAGTTGTTCATCGATGGTGTCCATCACGAGCTTGTCTCGGTCGGGCTCGGCTAGCACCTTGGCTCCCAGCACGAGGAATCCTGTGCCGGTTGTCGATTCGCGATCGGCATCTGGCAACAAGTCGCCAGCGATCTGCTCCTCGACGAATCGATCGAAAGGTTTATCGGCATTGAAGGAACCGATCACATAATCGCGATACCGCCAAGCGTTTCCATAAGCGATGTTCTCATCGAGACCATTGGAGTCGGCATACCTAGCAACATCGAGCCAATGCCTACCGAATCGAACTCCGTATTGCGGCGAACTCATGCATCGATCGATCGCTCGTTCATGCGCCCCCGGCGCAGTGTCTTGTTCAAAGAGTTGCCATTCCTCGACAGTCGGAGGAACTCCAGTCAGATTCAACCACAGCCGGCGAAGCCAATCGCGCCGCGATGCGGGAGGTGCAGGCATTAATCCATGGGTTTCCAGTTTCGACAGAATAAAGGAATCGATCGGATTCTGAACCCATTCGACATGCTCGACCGATGGGATCGGAGGATCGCTCAAAGGTTGCATCGACCAAAAGTCTCGCCCCTCTTCGATGCTCATCCCAGTCAACGGAGCAGGAGTATCTGCAACCGACTGGCGAGGGTCGAAGGCACCGGCTGCGACCCATTGCTCGAGAGTCGCTATCTCGTCGTCCGGCAGACGACCCGATGGAGGCATCTGCAGATCGGCGTTCGTGTAGCGAACCGCGCGGATCATCAGGCTCGCGTCGGGTTGCCCTTCGACAAGGGCTGGCCCCGTATCGCCACCGCGCCGAACTCGATCCCGATCATCGAGCCGTAGACCTCCGTTGGTTTCCGAGCCAGAGTGGCATTCGTAACACCGCTCCACCAAGATCGGGCGGATCTTCTTTTCGAAAAACTCTACTTGCTCGTTGGTCAGTGCCGCAGGTGTCGCTGCTTCTTGAGCCGAGGCGATGGGGCACG
>JAGWWZ010000048.1 GCA_018970165.1 Planctomycetota bacterium
GCAAACCCGCGAGCGATACTTAGCGGCCTACGAGCAGATCACCGGTTCCACCTTGCCCAAATGAAATCACCCTCGGGTTCGTATCCGAGGGTGACTTGCTCGATCGCTGTTTCTCAAGCCTTGCCGATTGATGGCCCTTGCCGATTGATGACTAGTTGTTCCATCCTTCTTGCGTGAAGAAATCATCTACCGTATCCAGATAACCGCGAGCGGTGATCGACGGACTCATTCGATTCACATCCACCCAGTTCGTAAATTCGCTTGGATCCTTCAGAATTCGAATGATTTGCCCGCCGTTATCGGTCGACATGCGGAAGAAATCGCGGCGTCCAAGTTCTGCCGTTCGCACTCTACTACCATTAGCCGACACTTCGGAGAGATAGGCCTTGGTGCCATCATTACTCAGAACCACTTCATAGAACGATGCGGTGGTTGGTCTACCGTAGTGGGCGACCCAATCCGTTGTTCCTTGGGCACTGATTGCGGCATGCATACCACGACGACGGCTTGGGTCATTCTGGTTGAACGACGAGGAGAGGAACTCGAGGTAGGTTACATAATCAGACCGGATGCTTTGAACCGGGAAGTTGAAGACGGTGTTGATACCGCCAGGGGCATCGATCTTCTTGGTTCGCGACATCTGGGTATTCGCGCCATTGATCATATGTTGAGGAGTGCTGTAGGTGACTGTGTACTCCGCAGGCGGAAGCAACTCGAAATCGTAGGAGCCATCCGCTGCAGTCATTTCCGTCACGGTCTTTAGCACTTTTGTAATCGGATCGATGAAAGACAAAGTGACTTCCACGCCACCGATCGGAGCTTCGATAGGATCGTTACCTACTCGGTCCTGAATACCATCTGCGTCATCATCGAGGAACACAGTTCCGCGGAAGGAACTCGGTTGGAATGGAAGAACTTTGATCTCGATGACCCCCAATGCTCCCTTCGGATCCGAACCGATTCCTGCTGTGCTACCGTTGTCTTCGACGAAAACCGTGAAGGTAGTCGTTGCTTCAGTATTCAGCGGTGCAAAGTAGGTGAATTGCGTCGAGCCGAAGTCCGAGACTGTACCTACGTTCGGATCACTGACCTTTTGCTTCAAGACCAGCGTCTGCAAAGCTTCATTCGCCGCACCGCGAGACCAATTGGCTGCGGACAGGGCGGTGGTCAGATCGATCAGGGTCGGCAGACCTGCGAAAACTTCAAACTTGACCCGTTTTTCCGGAGCGGTCTTCTCCTCGGGCGGATCGTTTACTTCCATGACATTGATGGTGACCGTACCAGTAGCAAATTGGTTTACCGTCTGGCCATCCGTTATTTGGTAGGTGAATGAATCCGGGCCGCGGTTCTCCGAAGAGTTGTACGATGGAGCAGGGGTGTAGATGAGGTTACCGGCTACCTGTGTAACGGTCCCACCCTTGAGCGTAGTAATTGGACTAGTAAGCGGGACAAAGGAGACGATCTGGTTGAGTGGCGGTCCGCTCTCGTTGTCCGGACCGACTGTATCGTTACTGAGCAGATCAGCGGTGGCAATCGTCAAAGACGTCGGGGCGAAGGGCGTATTCTCTGCGACCGAGCGTGCCGGATCCGCATTCGCAACCGGCAGATCATTGACGGGTGCGAGGGTAAAGCTCACCTTGGCTGTTGAGGACAACGGATCGGGTGCACCAGCAGTGGTGCCATTGTCCTGAACGGTATATTCAATTTCTACCGGGCCAAAGTAATCCTTAGCAGGCTTGTAGGTGATGTTTCCGCCGTTGAGAGAAACGCTACCACCACCCAATCGCACGATCGCGCTGATGACAGTAAGAGTTTGTGAGTCTTCAAACGGTCCCTTGCTCAAACCTTGGGTGATCTCCGAACTCGGTATGACTTTATCGGTGTCTTCTGTGCCATCCGATATGGCTTTATTCACAGCAACGGGTGGATCATTGCGTTCCTGGACCAACATCGTGACCGTGGCGAGCCGACGTTCGTTGTTTTCTACTTGAGTGTCCGAGTCATCCATTGCGTAGGTGAATACAACTTCGCCATTGCGATGCGCTTCGGGATTGTATCGGATCAGGTTTCCTTCGATCGCTACGGTACCAGGGCCGCCGTTGGTGATGGTCGGTTGTGGAGGAGTGGTTCCCGCAGTGAGTATTTTGGTTAAGGGCACCCGAGAAAAGTCGTTTGCCAGTACGTCGAAAGTCGCAGAGTTGCCTTCTAGGATCTTCAGCGTCGAGTTGGCTCGATAATCGTCATCGACGGCGAAGGGGGAAGCAGGAGGCAGAATCGTGACGGTAACCTTTGCGGTCGCCGGCAAGTCATTTTGGTCTTGAATCGTGTAATTGAACGTTGCTGTGGTACCGAAAAACATTGGATCGGTGGATGGAGTGAACACGACGCCTGCTCCGAGCGGAGCAACCGATACCGTACCGGCGGCAGGTGGGGTGACGGATGTTACCGAAACGACCCTGATCGTCCCCGGTTCACCAGCAGGACCTGGCAAGTCGTTTGCCAGAACATTCAGAGTGTTCGGATCCCCTAGAGCGATCACTGTGAATGCAGGGTCGTCCACGGCGATCGGTGGATCATTGACGTTCGTGACATTGACCGTGATTTCCGAATCGGTGGAAAGGGGTGGAGTTCCATTGTCTGTTCCCCGGACGACCATCTTGACTTCGCCAAAGAAATTCAGAGCAGGTGTGAACTGCAATGCACCATTCACGATACTCGTCGTTCCCTGAGCAGCGCTCGGGGCTGTGACGATCGAAAGCGTGACGGTCTGTGTCGAGGCTTCATTCGGACCTGGAGTAAACAGTTGTGCAGGCGTGATGGTCAACGGGGACGTAGGATCTTCGCTCACAGTGAACGTAGTTGGTTGAACGACTTGTGGAGCATCGTTCACTCCAGCAACGGTAATCGTCAGCGTTGCTAGCGTGTTGTTGACACCTGGAGGAGTGACTCCGCTGTCCGTTCCGCGAACGACTACATTCACAACACCGAAGAAATTGGAGGTTGGTGTGAACTCCAGATTACCGGTCGTTTGATTGATCGTTGCCGTTCCCTGTGCTACGGTAGGCCCTGTGACGATTGCGAGAGATATCGTTTGGGAGCTTTCGTTTGCTGGTCCGGGCGAGAAGACTTGGGTCGGTGCAATCACGAGCGGAGTCGTTTGATCTTCCGTTGCGTTGTAGTTCAAACCACCCGTTACGATGACAGGAGCATCGTTCACGGGGGTGACATCGATGGTCACCGTGGCAGTGGCTCGGTCATTCAGCGAACTCTGTGTGGTGTAAGTGAAGGTGGTCTGCCCAAAGAAATCCTTGGCTGGCGTGAAGACAACGCTCTTGGGGTTTGCTCCAGTACCGATGACAACGCTTCCACCACTGTTGGTGGGTGTTGAGACCTGAATGATTCCGAAGGGGTTACCAAACCGTTCGAAGTCACCTGGCGGTGTTGCGACATTCAGCGTGGTAGCGGCCGCATCCTCCACCATCGTGAAGCTGTCGTTGGATGCCGTCAGGCGATCGACGATATTGATTTTTCCGGTAGGCAGAACGACTTGGTCCGCTGTCAAGTATGCAGCTCTATCGCCTGCGTTCCCAATCAAAGCAATACCTAGGTTGTTTCCACTGGTGTTGCCAGTCGGTAGAGGAGTGATTGTCCCGTTCAGGTTGATCAGTCCGGCTTGGGCTCCAACGAAGAGAGCATCCACTACCCCTTGAAAAGCCGTGGCTACGTTGATGGGCTGTTTAGCTGTCTTGTCAACGAAACCACCCATTCTATTGATGGTTCTTTTCGCAGGCGTGTTGGGATCCACATCCAAGAGTGCCCCAGATCGACCAAATGTAAAGCGTGGGTTCTGCATAGGTCCGGTGGGGGTACTGCGTGATCCATTATCTATGTCATGGTTCAGTCCCGCGCGAGTCACTGCGTCCAAGACCGGCGAAGGACTCTGAAGTGGTACGAAATTAAGGCTCGGCTGAACCGAAGAAATCAGGTTGTTCTGAAAAACCACTCCTTCAGGGGAAATATCTTTCCGTGCCTCAGTTCCAATGAAGTTAATCGCATAATCGGGGTTGGAATCGCTACTGGGGTCCGCAAACGATACCTTAATGTTTCCGACTCCGAAAACACCTTCGAGCCTGGTCTTAATCACACCCAGGGTCGCGGTTGGATCAATAAACGTCGTCCCTTCAAAAAACAACGGAGCGATAGGGCTGGTTGTTCTTTCTCCGAAGCGTAAGGTGAAACTCCCGCCAGTGACCGCAGGGTTGATCGTTAATCGGTTGAACTCCCCCCACTGAAACTGGAGTTTTTCCGCCGAAGAGTTATCCGCATTGGCGAAATTTAAATCATGGTAAGCACTGAAGATTCCAACTGGGGTACCGGTCGTTCCACCATTTCGCAAATCCTTCATCTTTGTTCGAATGATGATGCGTTCGCCCGTTCCAATCACGGCGTCTGGTTCCGAAGTCGAGGTGTCGGAGTCCGGAATCAAATCACCGATCGAGCCATCCGAATTGACCCTGTAAAACTCGTACTTCACGCCGACCACTGGCGGCAATTCCCCCTCGCCCGAATTCAAACGATTGATAACTGCCAAGGCATCCAACGGGCTCAGCGAATTATCCCCATCGACATCGATGTTCCAATTAAAATTCTCAGGCTCGGGCTTACCAGCGAGCGAGCCCGGTCCCGATGCATTGAGTTCGTTGATCACCACCAACGCATCCAAGGGACTCAGTTGGAAGTCGCCATCCACGTCATGCGGATAAATAAAGTTGTGGAATGGAGCGACATCTGCCGCCATCAACTCGCGTCGCTCGAGTTGCTCGAGGTGAATCTGGCGGAGAAACCGCTTCTTAAAACTTTTTCTGTTCCCGTTAACCTTGCGATTCTTGTACGTTGGGGAAACGTTCATCGGTTCTTCCACCTTGAAAACGAAAAGGAGGGGGATCAACTCTCAGTAGGAAATGCCGGCCGGGCAAAACCAAAACGCCAATTCCGTAGGTTTGAAATTAGTTGGACGGAGACTCGAATGCAATGCACTTCTTGCGCAGGTCCCCCAGTTTGCCAAATCAACTCCGTTTGGCGCGCGAGTTTACCACGCGTGATGCTCAATCCAATTTTTCACGATGTTAGAGCAGGATTTTCTAAAGAAGTTCCACCACCGCGACTTTTTGGAAAAAAAGGATGGTAGGGACCGGGAAAAATCCCCCTAAAATGGTGGATAAATCGGGCTTTTCCAAAAAAAGAAGATAAGCAAACCCGAACGGAAATTTTCTGCCAAACCATCCCAAGAATCGACTATTCTAAATTTTCAGAAAGGTTCGTACCACCGGTCGTTCCAGTAGCCGTGGGTTGACGTGCGGTCGCACCCGCAGCAGATGGGTTTGGGCTTCTTCGGGGGTCATCCGACCGGAACGGACCAACCAACAGAGGACAACCGTCGCACTGCGTGCCCGTCCCGCCTTGCAGTGGACGTACACTTTCTTTCCTGCTGTCGTCATTCGATCGAGAAAGTCAACCCCTTTCGCAACGTCCGCAAGGCTTGGATGGGTGAAATCGACGGTCGGCAACCAGAGTTGTTCGATTTCGAAGCGTTCATATTCGCGGGTCGGCCCCCGATACTCGCGGCACATGTTGATGACGCCTCGAACTCCCAATTCGGCGAGTTTGGGAACATCGCGCCTCAGCGGCAAGGCCCCCAAGAAGACGTCGTCGGTAACGGGATCCCACCAATGTCTCAGCCGAAGAACCCTCGCCAAGCAATAATTCCAGGCAAAGGTGGGTGGGAACAAAGCATCGGAAACGGCTGGATGCATAACTCTCCCGAAGGTTACTGCTCACCTTTCTCAGGATTTTTCTCATCCTTTGGTGTGCCTTCCCCCTCGTTGCTTGCGGTTTCTGCGGACTCCACCGAGAACTCTCGAAGATCAAATGAGGAGAGATGCAAGGTTTCAATATCTGCGGTCTCGGTTTCCTCGGGTGGAAACGCGATTTCGCAAAACAGGGTACGATCGCTTGGCAGGCTCTCAAAAATCGGCATGCCTTCGTCCTCAGACGATTTTCCCCACCGGCCGACTACCAACGTCGTGTTGTCGCTGCCACCCCCCTTGTTTGCATGGTCAATCAACGATCGGCACACCGCGCGGGGATCGGTGTTCTCGAGCATGGTTTGCTGGATCAACTTGTCGTCGACATGCTTGTTCAAGCCATCGCTACATAGGAGCACCGAGTCCCCTTCTTCGAGTTGAACGGTTCGGATTTCTACATGTACTCCCTGCGAACCGGCCCCCAAGGCGTTGGTGAGTATATTAGGCCTCTGATACAACGTGTGATCGCGAGTCAATACTTGCAGTTCCCCTCGTCGAAGCAGGTAACAGCGAGAGTCCCCGGCATGAACGATATACATGCGAGGCCAAACCACGTAGGCCATGGTGAAGGTGGTTCCCATTCCTTTTAATTCTGGCTTCTCTTGCGATAGTCGCTCGATCTCGCGATCGGATTGCCGCATTACGAGCTTCAAATCCTCGATCAGCGCCGTTTCGTCCGCGTCAACTTTCGGAAAAAGCCATCCCAATCGATTTAGGATTGAGGCAACGAAGTACTCAACAGCCACACGACTAGCATCCGCGCCCGCGCGGTGACCTCCCATGCCATCGGCAACGATAAGCAATTGACCGAGAACTCCACCGGTCAGTTGCCTTCCCGCTTGGAGGGGGAGTGAACTGGACACAGATTGCATGCATCTCGTTAGTTCCGCAACCAGGAATTGGTCTTCGTTCTCCGTTCGAACGAGACCTAAATCGGAGATACCAGCGGACTCGAACTGAAATTCGTTGCTCATGAAGCAGCCATCTTCTATGGTATTTTTTGGTTGCGCAGAACGGGATTGCGATGGACGGCCCGAAAGCGAATCGCTAACCTTCGGAAGAGTTTAATGATATAGCATAGTTCTTTGTTTGTGTTTGCCCCTAACGGTGTTGTCAGACGCTAGCCATGACGGACTCCCCAACTCGTTATCCGATTCGGGTCTATAACACGCTCACGAAAACCAAAGAGCCATTCGAAACGATCGAGCCGGGTCGGGTGGGGATGTATCTGTGTGGCCCGACAGTCTATGCCGAGGCACACATCGGCCACATGGTCGGACCCGTAATATTTGATACCATTAAACGGTATTTGGCCTTCTGCGGCTACCAGGTCACCTGGGTGGTGAATATTACCGATGTGGACGACAAGCTGATTCAGAGATCCCAACAACGGGGGATCTCAATGTTTCAATTGGCGACCCAAATGACAGCGGACTACTTGTCCAATCTTCAATCGCTCGGGGTCGACCAGATCGACCGCATGCCGCGAGCCACCGACAGCATCGACGAAATTATCGCATTCATCGAGGAATTGATCCAGAGAGGATTCGCGTACGAGAGTGAGGGTGACGTCTTCTTCGATGTGGCCAAAGACCCGGAATACGGACGTCTGAGCAACCGTTCCGCCGACGAACAGCAAGGTGAAGGGGGCGGGGCGGCCTCTCGAAAACGATCCGCCGGAGACTTTGCCCTGTGGAAATCTGCCAAGCCTGGAGAACCGAGTTGGCCGAGTCCCTGGGGTGACGGTCGCCCTGGCTGGCACATCGAATGCTCCGCCATGAGCCGCGGCATCCTGGGTAAAACGTTCGATATTCACGGTGGCGGGCTCGATCTCGTCTTCCCGCATCATGAAAACGAGCTGGCTCAAAGCCGATGCTGCCATGGCCAACCGATGGTCCGCTACTGGCTGCACAATGGACTGATGCGAGCGTCAACCGAAGCGGGCAAAGTTGGCGGTCGGTCGGAACGCGATGCGGGAACAGAACCAAATGCAGGGGCGGAACCCGCAACAGTCACAGATGCCGTATCGGGAAAAATCTCGCGCAGCAAAGGTGCGGGAGGACTCGCCTCTCTGATCGCTCGGCATACCGGCGAACGGATCCGCTTTTTCCTTCTCCGATCCCACTATCGCTCTACCACCATCTTCGGCGATGAACCACTGCTCGAAGCGGGCACTGCTCTCGAAGCCTTCTATCGCCTGTTTGATCGATTCCAAAGGATCACGGGCAAAAGCGTTTACGATCTTCCATTTGCAAGCCGACGCGCTGACTTCACAACCCCATCGATCCCCAATCCGCTTGTGAGCGAATTGCTCCCGCTTCGCGAGTCATTCCTGTCGAAGATGGATGACGACTTCAATACCGGCGGTGCAACAGCCGACCTATTCGAAATGGCCCGTGCGATCAACCGATTCATCGACGGACAGTCGCTCGAAGAAAACAAATCACCCGTAGGCATCGAAGCTTTGCAGCAAGGGATGCAGATCCTTCGGGAAATGGCCGCTCTACTCGGAATCTTCTTAAAACCGGTCCCCAAGTCCTCATCGGACGACTCGTCAGGTAAACTGGTGGGCGAGTTGATGGGACTGATTATCAAGTTGCGGGCCGATGCCAGAGTGCGGAAGGACTTCGCAACCTCGGACGCGGTCCGGGACGGCTTGCAAGCCATCGGAGTTGCGATTCAAGACGGCAAGTCGGGCACCACTTGGCAGGTCAAGTCCTAGCCCCTTCGACTCGGCCCCCGCAAGCGATCTCAGGAGCAATGACATGTTCGATCGACGCCACTTCCTTCATGGCACCACAGGTTTTGCAACGGCCATGGCCATGGGGACCTTCTCGCGATTGCAGGCAACTCAGCAAGAACGGCCACTGATGGCTTATGTCGGTACCTTCAGCTCGCCACTCAAAGATACGCTACCTACGCAAGTCGACCTCCCCCCAGGGAACGGTCGCGGCATCCACCTGTTTCAAATCAACCGTCGCGATGGTTCGATGATCCCGTCGGGAACATTCGATCTCGGGACCAGCCCGAGTTGCCTAGCCGCCAACCGCGCTAGAACACACCTCTATTCCGCCAATGAAACCGATCGCGTGGGAAACAATCGCGAAGGATCGGTCAGTTCGTTTGCGATCGATCCGAACTCGGGTGAATTGAAATTGCTCAACACGGTTCGCGCAGGCGGTGCCGGTCCGACGTACGTCGCAGTTCATCCATCGCAACGGTATCTCTTGGTCGCGAACTACTTTGGTGGTTCGATCTCGGTTTTGCCGATTCTCGCTGATGGTCGCCTCGGCGAACCGTCGCAAACCATCCAAGACGAAGGTGAGATCGGTCCGACCCGAGCACAAAACGCGCCCCAAGGGAGCTTCGCCATCAGCGGTCACGATCGAACCCATGCTCACATGATCGAGTCCGATGCATCGGGTCGTTTTGTTCTCCACATCGATCTTGGCCTCGACCGAATCTATATGTGGGCATTCGACATCCAGACAGGAAAACTATCGCCAGCTGCGACCCCGTTTATCTCGCTGCCGCCGGGCGATGGACCTCGCCATTTTCACTTTCATCCGAACGGCAAGTGGCTGGTATCGATTCAAGAAGAGGGCTCGACCCTCGTGCGTTTCGACTACGATTCTGCAACGGGCCAACTCACGCCTCGCCAAACCATTTCCACGTTGCCGCCAGGATACGCAGGTAGCAATTTCTGCTCCGAGGTTCTCTTTTCGCATGACGGACGCTTTGTCTATGCGGGCAATCGATTGCACGACAGCATCGGTATCTTCTCCGTAGGTCCTCACGGAGAACTGTCTTATGTGGGCGAGGAATGGACACGCGGCGATTATCCTCGTAGCTTTGCGTTCGATCCGAGCGGCCGGTTCCTCTATTGCTGCAATCAACGCGCGGACCATGTGGCCGTATTCGAGGTAGATCAGCAGACAGGCAAACTTCGATTCACCGGCCAATATGCACCGGTCGGCAACCCCTCGATGGTATGCTTCGTCGATCTTGCAGATCGAAGATAATCGAAGCTCGGTCTGCGGTGCGAAGCACATGCAAGATGTGAGCCGAGCTGCGCAAGCAGCCGGGTTGATGCGTTCGAAACACCGCTATGTTTGTCGCAGTTCCGACCCGAGGGCTCGCGCACAACGGCTAGCATTTCCCGCGTAGACGCAGCGCTGCAGTTGCGTGCAAGGTACCGATGTTCCCCAAGTGGTCTTTACCTAGATTCCCTATTCTTTGTATGGTGCCTTTTCAAGGAGAGAAGCATCATGCATTGGATTTCCATCGTTCGAACTCTGATAATCGCGTTGTTAGTGACGGTCCTGCTCGATCAGTCGGTCGGCTCATGCTCCGGTCAAACTTGGCAGGAGCAATCGGTATCGCAGTCGAAACAACTGCTCGACGAAACGATGGAAAAGGCTTTGGCCAGGATCCCGCAGGCACTGCTGACCGACGCACATGGGGTCGCCATCATCCCGAATGTTGTGAAGGGTGGTTTCATTGTCGGAGCTCGATTCGGCCGCGGCGTTCTGTTGATCCGCGATCCAAACGGCAGTTGGCATGCTCCCGTGTTCATCACCCTCACGGGCGGAAATGTCGGTTGGCAGGCTGGGGTGCAATCCTCGGATATCATCTTGGTGTTCAAGTCACCTCGAAGCATCCAAGGGGTTCTCAACGGCAAGCTGACTCTCGGCGCCGATGCCGCGGCGGCAGCAGGCCCTATCGGTCGCGAAGGTGGCATCGCCACCGATGGTCAATTGCAAGCGGAAATCTACACCTATTCGCGCAGCCGAGGCTTGTTCGCGGGCGTCGCGATCGACGGGTCAGTCCTCCAAGTCGATCGCATGGCTACCGGCTCTTACTACGGCATTACCCATCTGCAGCAAACTCCGGTCGTGCCACTAGCAGCCCAGCAACTGACCGAATCGGTTGCTCGCTATGCGGAAACGATCGCCAAAGGAACAGCAACCAATCCAGCCCCTGCACAACAAATCGGAACAAGCGAATCGGAGGCGGTTCGAGGCCAATTGGTCCAGCTTGCACCCCGGTTGTTCGATCTGCTCGATGAGTCCTGGAAGAACTATTTAGGCTTGCCAGCTTGGATGTTCATTGGGGGCTCTTCGCCTGATCCAGCTGCGATCCGTGAAGTGGTCGCACGGTACGATGCCGTAGCACGTGATCCACGCTTTACATCCCTGTCATCGCGACCGGAATTCCAGTCGGTGTACGGTCTGATCAAACACTACGAGCAATCGTTGGCACCTCACTCAAACGCTCTGCAACTTCCCCCTCCGCCCACTGCGGGCTAGGAGCCTGTCCGAAAAACTGAGAAACCACGGCTGGCGCCAAGGCGACTAATGACTTTCGGGTAAGCAAATAGCTTTGCTCCTGAACCGATCAGGTTCCTTGAACCAACCAATCGATACAATCGATTGCTCGAATCATTCTTTTCGAGCAAAGTGTGATGTTTGAGCAAACTTGACGGCTATGCGGAGTCCATACTCCCGCAGTTTGTTTGAGCAACATCCACTAAAAATTGCTTCGGTGTATCATGCGAGTTCACGCATTTACGTTCGCTTTGGTATCGGTTGCCTCGCTTTCCGGATGCCAATGTTTTCAACGGGTGGAGCAATGGAAGTGCGATAATTGGGGTATGTGCCATTTCGCTCAACAGCGTCCCGGCGTCTATTCGCCTATGGTTATACCTCCCAGTTACGGTGTTCCTCCGACAGGCCTTGCTCCCGTTCCGACAGGTAGCGCGGTTTACCCAGCGGCGGGCATGACAGTCGGCGGGGCGCCGGGTGTCACATATGCGGCTCCATCGGCGAATTCCTATCCAGTCGCCGCGACCGGTGCCCCCTATGGTGGTACGGCAATCCCGAATTCCAACTGCCGGGAATGCCAGAAATAAGTAGCCATCCCAATCCGAAGCGTAAGTGAGGAAAAGACTTGCGCCGCTTGCAACGTTTTCCCTCGTGCGTCCCATACTAACCGGCGGGTTGTGATCATCCCTGGCTGGTTATGAGTTATACACTTGCGTTCACCTTGTTCCCGCGGTGGCTAGGCTTCTCTACAATACAGAATGTTGTTTATCCCGCCTCCCGGCGATCGCAGACTGGGCCTACGTTGCAATGCGATCGCACATCCCATCTTCATTGGACCAGCATGAGTCGTTACCTCGCTTTTTGCTTCGCGTTAATCGTTGGATTTTTTGTAACCCAATACTCTGAAGCTCAGACACCTCCGTTCCAACTGAATCGAGGAGATCGAATCGCCATCATCGGCAATACGACTGCCGACCGCATGCAGCATTCAAGTTGGTTGGAAACCTATCTGGTGTCCCAACTGCCGGAACACGACCTCACGTTTCGCAATCTCGGCTATCCCGGTGACGAACTCAAAGTCCGATCGCGTGAAGAGAATTTCGGCAGCCCCGATGAATGGCTCACCAAAGTTCGAGCCAACGTCGTTTTCTGTTTCTTTGGATACAACGAAGCGTTGCGCGGCGAAGCAGGCTTGGATTCCTTCCGACGTGATCTGGCCGAAGTCATCGATGGCATGCGGTCCCAAAAATACGACGGCGAGTCCCATCCGCAATTGGTGTTCTTCTCTCCGATCGCCCACGAGGATTTGAAGAGCCCACACTTGCCGGATGGGTCAGCAAACAACCCGAAGCTTGCTCTCTACACACAGGCTATGCGTGAAGTGTGCCAGCAGAAGCAGGTTCGGTTCATCGACTTGTTCAATGCTTCGCAACGATTGTATGAGTCATCGAAGACTCCCCTTACCATGAACGGGATCCATTTGACCGATGACGGTGAAAAGGAACTGTCGCGAGCGATCCTGCCCGAGTTGATGCCGAATGCGAAACTTCCAAGCGACATTGGAAAATTGGAGGAACTCAGACAGGCGATCTTGGACAAGAACTATTACTGGTTCAGCCGATATCGAGTCGTCGATGGCTACAACGTCTTCGGGGGGCGATCCAAACTGGCTTGGTTCGGGCAGTCGAACGCCGATGTGATGATGCGCGAGATGGAAATTTTCGATGTCAAAACCGCCAACCGAGACAAGGGTGTATGGAAGGTTGCTCGCGGCGGAAACTACGAAGTCGCCGACGATAACCTGCCAGAGGAATTGACCGTTCGCACGAATATACCAGGCAAGCTCTCGGACGGCCGTCATGAGTACCTCGGAGGAAAAGAAGCGATCGGCAAGATGAAGATCGCCGAAGGGATGCAGGCCAACCTTTTCGCATCCGAAGAGATGTTTCCCGAACTAATCAATCCGGTCCAAATGGCAGTCGATCCCGATGGACGGCTCTTTGTTTCCGTCTGGCCTTCTTATCCCCATTGGAATCCCGTTGAGCCGCGACGGGACAAAATCATCTGCCTACCCGATGACAACGGAGATGGGGTCGCGGATCGGTGTGTGACATTCGCCGATGAACTCAACAGTGTCACCGGCATGGAATTCTGGAATGGAGGCATGTTGGTCGCGGCCTTGCCAGAGATTTGGTTCCTGAAAGATACCGACGGCGACGACAAGGCAGATCTTAAGATTCGAATGCTGCAAGGTGTCTGCAGCGCCGACTCGCACCACTCCGCCAATGCAATGTTGCTCGGCCCAGATGGCTGGGTTTATTGGTCCCGCGGTATCTTCAACGTATCGGTCATGGAAACCCCGACTCGAACCGTCCGATCTGAGCAGAGCGGGGTTCATCGTTTCAATCCTCGCACGTTCGAAATGGAATTCCATTTCCCGATCGGTCCCAACCCTCACGGGGACGTGTTCGATCAATGGGGTTATCAATTTGCCAATGATGGGACCAGCGGGACCGGTTCGTATGTGAACATCGGTAAAGGGCTCGGTAACAAACAATGGTTCAAGATGCGTGTGCGGCCGGTGGCTGCCAATGGTATTCTGTCCAGCAGCCACTTCCCCGAAGCCAACCAAGGCAACTTCTTGCTTTGCAATTGCATCGGCTTTCTCGGGGTGTTGCAGCATCGCGTCGAATACAACGGTGCTGATATTACCGCAACCGAAATCGAACCGATTCTCGTATCCAGCGACCCCAATTTTCGACCGAGCGATGTCGAAGTGGGTGGCGATGGCGCGCTTTATGTCTCCGACTGGTGCAATGCGATCATCGGTCACATGCAGCACAACATGCGCGACCCAAATCGGGATCGCGATCATGGTCGCGTCTATCGCGTCACGGCAACAGGGCGACCTCTGGTCGCGCCGGTGAAACTGCGAGGCAAACCGATCTCAGAAGTACTCAAAGCGTTTTTCGCAAAGGAGAACAGCTCCCGCTATCGCGCTCGTATCGAACTCAGTGGCCGCGATACCAAGGATGTTATCGCTGCACTGACGCAATGGAACACATCGCTCGATCCTGCACGTCCCGACGATGCCCAAGCTCTCTTGGAGGGCCTTTGGGTTCTTGAAGAACATCGCGTACCCAATATGGCCTGGATTGAGAAAACCTTTGCGGCTCGGGAACCTCGCGTTCGTGCAGCGGCCATCCGGACTCTCGGCCACTGGGCAGGTAAGGTGAAAGACTGGGAGGATCTGCTCTCCACTGCATCCCGCGATGAATCGGCCTTGGTGCGTGCCGAAGCGGTTAAGGCAGCGGTCGAGTTCGGTGGAGAAACGGCCAATGAAGCCGTGATGCAAGCCGCTGTCCTGCCGATCGATCCTGAGATGAATACGGTTCTGGCGTATGCCAAGGATCGACTGCGCACCAATGAAAAACTTCAACAACTGATCAGCCAGAAGCAGACATTGTCTCATGCTGCAACGCGATACGCGCTCGCGTTCGCACCTCCAGAAGACCTCATGAAGTTGCCGCAAACCGAGGAAGTGCTTGAGGCGGTCTTGCGCCGTTCGAAAGTGCCGAGCGATATTCTGCGTCGCGCCTTGGAAGGCCTATCCAGCATGCGAAAGACAAGCGTGGTTCCTCTGATTCTCGCTTGGGCTCAGGAACGCGATGCCCAGGGAGATGTCGATGCCTTGCCTAACCTGAGGGATCTTCTCGTCCAGCAATCGCCTTCGGAACTCCGCAAGGGGCGGGGATTGCTGCAGCAATTGGCAACGCAATCGAAACAGCCTGCGACCCGTCAATTGGGGTTCGCCGCTTGGATCGTTGCTGAAGGGAACGGAGATGCACCGTTCGCAACGGCGTCTACGAACAAGGAACTGCTCCGCGATCTGCTTCTCGCGTTTCGAGATCTGAAGCAGGATGGATTGCAGCGATCTCTGTTCCCATCGGTACGAGGTTGGATGTTCGAACTGCCACCATCGCTCGCATCGGAACCGGGCGCGGCCGTTCTGTCGCAACCTGGTATCCATGTCGATTATTTCTACCCTGCACCCGACAATGTTGCTCTGGAAACTTTGGCGCCGCTGACGCCTAAAGCCAGTGGCATCGTTCCCAAGATGGTGATGAATGTGCCGCAGAAAACGGAAGCGGATGATTTCGCGCTGAAGTTCAATGGCAACCTGACCATAGCTCAATCGGGCAAGTACACATTCTTCATCGCATCCGATGACGGATCGCGAGTGTACATCGATGATCGATTGGTGATCGACAACGACGGCTTGCACGGCATGAGTGAAAAGCAAGCCGCAATCGAACTCACGGCAGGCTTACATCGCATTGCGGTCACCTATTTCGATAACGGTGGAGGAGATGGTTTGCAGGTCGCATGGAGTGGTCCAGGTTTCAAGAAACAGGAAATCGCCACCGAGATGCTCAGTGTGGGTGGCGAAGAAACCATCCATGATCTCGCGATTCGCGCGGTTGCCAGTATCCCCGGTTTTGAAAAAGAGAAATTCGCCGATTGGGTATCGTTGATCAAAGCCGATCGACATCGTTCGACCGCAGTCCAAGCCTTGAAAGCCTTGCCCCAGTCGGCATGGGACCCCCGTGAAGTTCCCGGCTTGGTCGATAATCTCGTCGGCTTCGTCAGCAGCATTCCTGCGCGACTGCGAACCTCTGGCTCCGCCGTAGAGACCATCGAACTGATTCAGGCTCTTGCAGCAAAGCTACCGCCGGATCAAGCCGCCAGCATCCGTGAACGATTGCAAAATCTTGATGTGCGTGTCATCGCAATCGGTACGGTGGTGGAACGAATGAACTACGACAAAGAGAAGATCGCTGTCGCGGCGGGCAAGCCCGTTGAGTTTCGATTCTCGAATCTCGACAACATGCCTCACAACCTAGTGTTCGTAAAACCAGGCGCACTCGAGGAAGTGGGATTAGAAGCCGAGCGCACAGCACAAGATGCAGATGCTCGCGATCGACAATTTGTTCCTGTCTCGGACAAGATCCTGCTGGCAAGCAAACTGCTGGGGCCCGGAGAAACGCACTCGTTGGTATTGGATGTGCCATCGGAGCCTGGCATGTATCCCTACGTTTGTACGTACCCAGGTCACTGGCGACGTATGTTCGGTGTGCTGGTCGTTGTCAAAGACATCGAAAGCTACCAAGCCAATCCCGACGCATATCTCGCGGCCAACCCGCTCACCGTGCGCGATGAACTCCTCAACTCGATCGGTCGCAACACGGAATGGAAGGTCAGTGACTTGGTAGCCGACATCAAGCAAGCGGAGAAAGACAGATCGTATGAAGTCGGTCGCAGTCTGTTCCGTGCAGCCAACTGTGTCGGTTGCCATCAACTCGGTGGCGAAGGCAAAGCGTTCGGACCCGATCTAGCAAAACTCGAACCGAAGAAACAAACCGCAGAAGCGATCCTCAAAGCGATCATCGAACCATCAGCAGATATCGAGGACAAATATCGCTCGCGCATTTTTCAGATGAGTTCGGGAGCCATCGTGACCGGCATGGTGACAAAAGAAGATGACCAAAGCATTCATGTCATGGTCGACCCGCTAGCTAAGGGAGAACCAACCATCCTCGAAAAATCCGAGATCGAAGGGGAAAAGACTTCCGCGATCTCCACGATGCCTCAGGGGCTACTCAACCGGCTTACCCGGGAGGAAATCCTCGATCTGGTCGGTTACGTATTGGCGGGTGGTGACAAGAAGCATGCCGCTTTCGGCGGACATGATCACGACCACCATCACTAATGCTTATGGAGAGTAAGTGTACCACGGACTTCCAAGTCCGTAGTGGTGACAGACGACGGACTAGGAAGTCCATCGTACGGGCAAGATGACTAGGAAGTCCATCGTACGGGCAAGATGACTAGAAAGTCCATCGTACGGGCAAGATGGCTAGACAGTCCGTCGTAGTGCAATACCCCGCGGTTTTGGTTTCAGTCCCTTCGTAGCGACGAAGCTTGGCTTGCCGCGGCGCGAGGCCACTGACCAGCCCCTCCAAAAGCATGCCGAGTCGCGAATCGGTGAAGCTGTGCGAACCGCAGGCATTCTGAAAAGCTGGCGAAACATTGTCTTCGGCATCGGGTTTGCAGGGGGAGCCAGAGATTACTTTTCCGAAAATCCCTTTTTTCCCGGGTTGCAAAATCAATAACTTGCACGCGGTGACGAATGAAAAGGGCTCTCGCCGGAGCGGTTTCACTGGCGAAACGTTGACCTCTAACTACAGTCAGAGACTAGGTTTCGATTCGTCCGGACAATCCCACCTAAGCTTTTCGGCCTCCATCCTATGAATGATTTCTCCGTGATTCGTATCCGTTTCCTGTCGAAGCTACTCCGAAACGCCAGTTTTGGAACATTCCTGGCGTTCACCGGCGGTAATGGGATGGTCCTGGCGGACGGCAATCCGGACATCGTCGGTGTGCTATCCATCCTGACCGATAATCAGACCGCTGCGGATCTGGGTCTTTCAGACGACCAGTTGGAAAAGCTCCGTGGCATGGTCAAGCAACAGGAGTCCAAAGCTCTCGAGATCGCCAGCCAGCTCCGAAATCTGGAGCCCGGCGAGCGACGGGTGAAGGCGAAGGAAATTCTCAGGTCCCTGGAAAACGGGGCGATGGTTTTGCTAAACGAGAAACAACGGGCGAGGGCGGAACAATTACGTCTCCAGCAAGTCGGCTTGGCCGCGGTTTTGGAGCCTGAAATCGCCCAAGCGATGACAGCGACCGAAGAGCAAATCGCAAAGGTACAGACCTTGGTAGAGGGCAAACGTGCCATGCTTCGGGAATTAGGCCCAGAAAAAGGGGACGCGGAATGGCGAAGACAACTCGGGGAGATCTTCGATGAATCGCAAACCGCCAAGTGGACCGAAATGATCGGTGCGGTAGCCTCGGCGAAATCCGAAGGAGATGGAGCATCGACTAACTCCTCAAGCGAACCTTCAACCCAAGGAGCCAACACTATCGTAGGCTCTGACGCGCCAGCGAGCCCATCGGATCGAGCGAACATGCCGATGGATGCCGAAGCGATCGCCAAGATGATCCCGCCGGGCCAAGGCGGTTTGACACTGAACTTCAACAGCGTTCCATGGAGTGATGTGCTAAAGTGGCTCTCGAAAGAAGCGGATCTCAGTTTGCAGACCGACTTCTATCCGCCGGGTACGTTCACCTATCGCGATCCCTATCGGACTTACTCAGTGCCGCAAGCGATGGACATCATGAATAGTGTCCTGCTCGGAAAAGGCTACAGTTTGATTCGCTACCAACGGGCGCTCATCTGCATCGATCTTGGCTCGGGTGAGAATGCCGAAATCACTCGCGGTTTGATTCGTGAGATGGTCGAATTGGTTCCCGCGACACAACTCGATCAGCGTGGCGAGTATGAAATTTGCAAAACCGTGTTCACGCTTCAACGATTGAGCGTTGAAGAAGCCGAGAAAGAAGTCAAGCAGCTTCTCGGCCCACACGGCTCGATCCTGCCACTCACCAACTCCAATCAATTGCTCATTACCGAAACAGGTGGCAAGCTTCGATTGATTCGTGAGACGATTCAGCTCTCTGAGATGCCCGAAGCAGGCCGAATGTCCAAGATACTTGTGCTGACACTCAAGCATATGAGTTCCGAGGAACTGCTCGGTATCGCTCGACCTCTCTTGGGCCTAAAGGACGCGACCAACGTCTCCGAGGATCTCAGCATCTCGACCGACGCGTTCGGTGCCAAGCTCTTTGCGACCGGATCTCCCGATAAGTTACAGAAGCTTCGCGACATTGTGTTGCAAATCGACGTCGAGCCGGAAGATTCCAAAACAACGTCTGCAACTACCGAACAAGCGATGGTGCGCAGCCACACCGTACGAGGATCGGATCCTCAAACAACGATGGACGTTTTGCAAACACAGTTCGCGGGACAGTCCAATATCAACTTGGCCTTGGATCCCAAATCGAACAACATCATCGCTCGCGCGACCCCCACAGATCATCGAATCATCGACGAGATCATCGATACACTCGCTGGCGAAACATCCGACTTTCAAGTGATCCAACTCGATAACATCGATACCCAGGCGGCAATCCTGACCTTGGAAAAATTCTTTGGCAAACAGTCTTCGAAGGATGCGAAAGATGCGACGGCTGGCAAGGGGCCGATTTTCTATGGCGATACCCTCACGCGCCGAATCATGGTCAAGGGAACGAAGCAAGAAGTGGAACAGGTTCGGGAGTTGCTCGATAAAGTCCAATCGACGGGTCCCACTCTTGAAGGACTTCGCAACAACGCTCGTTTCCTACCTTACTCCGGCAAGTCAGCCGATAAGGTCCTCAATCAAATCGATATCCTATGGGAAGCGACCAAGAAGAAGGGACGCATTCGCAAAATAGAACCCAAGGATCGCGAATCGAATGAACCAAAGGCGGATGCAAAGTCCTCTGCATCCATGTCACCAGCGGGCGATGAAGACATGCTGGCCACCGATCCTTCCATCGCAGGTGTGCGATTGGCACGACTGCAGGATCCCGCGGGGCAAACCGAAGAAAAAAAGGAAGACGGGGAAACGAAAGAGTCCGATGGAACGGATGAAGTCAAAATCTTCCGTGGTCCTAACGGCTTGATCATCACAAGCGATGACCCACAATTGCTCAACGAATTCGATGAGATCGCTCGGGTCGTTCAGGAACAGATGGCGGCGAGCCCGACCGAACCGACCGTCTTTTATCTTCAGCATATTTCGGCTGCTGCTGCAGACGAATTGATCCGCGGTGTTTTGGGCGGGTCGTCCGCATCATCGAGTGGCGGAGGCGGAGGTGGCGGTCTGCTCGGCGAAGTTGCATCGAGTGTTCTTGGCGGTGGTGGCTTCCTCGGAAGCCTGCTCGGGATGGGTGGCGGTGGATCGAGCGCCACCTCGGCGTCCAGCGGTTCTAGCACGGCCAGCGGCGATGTCTACATCACCGCCGACCCTCGACAAAACGCCCTTTGGGTGCAAGCCAATGGGTTGGATATGCAACTCATTGAGCAATTGATCGAAATCATCGACACCGAAACCGGACCGGTCGACATTCGCACTCGCGGTATCCCTCGAATCATCTACTTGGAAACAGCACCGGTCGCTCAAGTCGAAGCGACCGTCAAGGCTGTGTTCGCGGATCGCTTGGCGTCGAATGCACAAGCCGCATCTCAGCGTCCTCCTTCTCCTCAAGAGTTCATCGAAGCACTTCGAGGTGGTGGTGGCGGACGCAACCGTGGTTCGGCTCCAAAAGAACTCAAAGAGCAAACCATGTCGATCACCGCAGACACCAAGAACAATGCACTCATCGTCATGGCGCCAAAACAACTTTTCGATGATGTCGAAGCACTCGTCAAGGAGCTGGATAAGACTGCTGAAGGAGCAGAAGATAGCGTAGTGGTCGTTCCCCTCGGAGGCGAAGTCAACCCAACTACCATTCGGAGCGCACTGTCATCAGTATTCGGGTCACAAGCACGAACTTCATCCACGTCGAATCCTCAACCCGCGACCTCATCCTCGAACAATCCGCAAGCGAACGCTGGCGGATTCCGCGGCTTCAACCCCGGTGCCTTTGGAGGTGGCCAAGGCTTCCAAGGTTTCGGAGGTGGTGGCAATCCCTTCGGTGGCGGGGGTAACCCGTTCGGTGGTGGTGGCAATCCCTTCGGCGGTGGTGGAGCAGGCGGTGGTGGAGCAGGCGGCGGCCGAAATCCATTCGGTGGCGGCGGTATGCAAGGCTTTCGAGGCATGGGAGGCGGCATGGGGGGAATGGGCGGAGGCATGGGTGGAGGAAACCAGGGAGGTGGCAACCAAGGTGGCGGCAACCGAGTGAACAGGAACCGAGGCAACTGATCAGGCAATCAACGCATGATATTCGAAGCGGGTGAAATTCTTTTGCGTCGAGGGTTGGTCAACGAGACCCAACTGCTCGAGTCGCGCGCTGCTGCCAACGGAGGAGGTATCCTCGAAAGCGTTGTGCAGAAAGGCTTCGTGCGCGAAGAAGATATGCTCCGCGCCATGGCAGAAGAACTCGGACTCGAATATGTCGACCTCCGTGAAGCCAACATCGATCTTGCACAACTGCAGTCCTTCCCGCAAAAGCTCATTTATCGCCACTCCATCTTCCCAGTCCGTCGCGAAGGTCGACGACTGTTTGTTGCCACCAGTAATCCGCTCGAACTCTACCCGCTCGATGAAGCTGCTGCCGCCCTGAACTGTGCGGTCGTACCGCTCGTTGCTGAGAAGATCGAGATCGCGAAACTCGTCAAGAAGCATCTCGGGGTCGGTAGCGAAACGGTCGAAGGGTTGCTCGCAGCACGAAGCGACGAAGATGACGATATCGAACTGTTAGAAAAATTCGAAGCCGACGGAAGTGAACTGAGCGAACAAGCTCAGGAAGCATCAGTCGTTCGACTCGTCAATGAAATCCTCGTTGAAGCGGTCGACGCGCGAGCCAGCGACGTGCACATCGAATCCCAAGCCTCCGGCATCGTTGTTCGTTATCGAATCGACGGTATTTTGCAGAACCAACCGGTCCCTCCCGAAATCAATCGATTCCAAGCGGCCATCATCTCGCGTTTGAAGATCATGGCCAAACTAAACATCGCCGAGAAGCGATTGCCTCAGGATGGTCGAATCAAGCTGAGAGTGCACGGTCGAGAGATCGATATCCGCGTGTCGGTCATCCCGATGATCCATGGCGAGAGCCTCGTCATGCGTATTCTCGACAAGGGTGCCATGAAGTTTGACCTTCGCAGCCTCGGCATGGGTGAGGAAACCTATCGTGTATTCAGCGAACTGATCCGTATTCCTCACGGCATCATTCTCGTGACCGGCCCTACCGGATCTGGAAAGACGACAACGCTCTACAGCTCGCTGTTGGAGATCCGTTCGTCGGAAAACAAGATCATCACGACCGAAGACCCGGTCGAATATCAACTCGAAGGGATCAACCAAATCCAGGTCCACCCAAAGATTGGATTGACCTTCGCCGCATCGCTGCGCAGTATTCTGCGACATGACCCGGATATCGTTCTGGTCGGTGAAATCCGCGATGCGGAAACAGCAGAGAATGCGATCCAAGCTTCGCTCACCGGCCACACCGTGTTCAGCACATTGCACACCAATGATGCGGCGGGCGCGTTTACGCGAATTGTCGATATGGGAATCGAACCTTTCCTGGTGGCCAGCACCGTCGAAGGCGTAATGGCACAACGTCTGGTGCGTCGACTGTGTCCTGAATGCAAGAAACCCTATCATCCCAAGTCCGAGGATCTGCCGCGCGACTTCCCGATCGAAAAACTCGATGGCAAACCACTCTACCAACCCGAAGGATGCCGAACTTGCCGCGGACTCGGATACTCGGGGCGATTTGGCATCTACGAACTTCTGATCACCAACGAAGAAATCAAACAAGCAGCCCATGATCGGTTGAGCAGTTTTGAGATCAAGCAGCTCGGCCTCAAGCACGGCATGCTGACGTTGCGCATGGATGCCTTCCGCAAAGTTCTCGAAGGAACGACGAGCATGGATGAAGTTCTTCGCGCCACCAAGGGCGATACGATCGGATGACGATGATGAAGGAGCACACTCATGCCTGATTTCGCGTACATTGCACGCGACTTGAGCGGCAAATCCGTGGCCGGCACCATCGCTGCTGCGAGCGTGCGCGATGCCGCAACGCAGCTCGGCTCGAAATCGCTCTTCCCGATATCGATCAAGGTCGACAAGACAAAACAAGTTCGATCCACAGGTCGTGTGTCGGGAACGCAGATGGCTGCGTTTTATGGACAACTCGCATCGTTGCTCCGAAGCGGTGTACCGCTACTGAAAGCTTTGACTGTTCTGTCGACACAGTCAGGCTCTAGTAAAGTGCTTCGCAATGCAATCTCGGAAATCAAAGCCCGAGTCGAAGAAGGGGAATCCCTTCCCGAAGCGATGGCACGCTACCCGCGTATCTTCAATGATATGGCCGTGAATATGACGCGAGCAGGTAGCGAAGGGGGATTCCTCGAGGATGCACTCGAACGCGTCGCCGGGTTCGTCGAACAACAAGAAGAGCTCAAAGGGAAAACTCTCGGAGCGTTGGCATATCCGATCTTCGTCATGTCTGTCGGCGTGATCGTCGTCACCGTACTGCTGATCTTCTTCGTGCCCAAGTTCGAAGGAATCTTCAAAAATTTGCGCAGTAAGGGTGGATTGCCTTTTGCTACCGAACTGCTGCTAAGTATCAGCCGTACCGTTCAGGACTATTGGTGGATTGTCCTTGCGGTCGTCGCCGTTCTCATAGTCATCATCAAGAAATATCTCGACACCACCGAAGGCCGCAGAAACGCGGACTTGCTCCGCATCAAGACACCCATGATCGGTGGCGTGTTTTTGAATCTCTCTGTCGCTCGTTTTTGTCGAGTGCTCGGAACTTTGCTGAAGAACGGGGTTCCTATTCTAAAGTCGCTCGATATCAGCCGAGCCGCTTCCGGAAACCTAATCCTCTCCGAAGCGATCGCAAATGCGAGCACGGAAATCACTGCCGGTGCCCGACTGGCAAAGCAATTGGAAAAATCCGGACACTTCCCCCCAACCGTCGTTGAAATGCTCTCGGTTGCCGAAGAGTCCAACACCCTGGATACTGTGCTGGTTACCGTCGCAGATAACCTCGAGCGAACGACGTTTCGGAAACTAGAAACCGTCATTCGCTTGGTCGAACCGGTGATGCTGTTGATCCTCGCAGGTTTGGTGATGTTCGTCGTGCTGGCGCTGATGCTGCCGGTGTTGAACAGTGCCAATAGTTTGTAGTCCACAATCCTCTAAATCATCCCACCCTAACCGATAGCTCGGAGCCTAACTCATGAAACGCAATCGAACCCGCCGATCCCGATCTCGCTCAGGTTTTACTCTTTTGGAAGTCTTGTTGGTCTTGATCATCCTCGTGGTGATCGCAGGCTTTGCGATTCAGAACTTCACTGGGATCCAAGACACGGCCAACAAGAAGGCAGCGGTCACCCAAATCGGTCAGTTGTCCAATGCATGCAAGACCTATCAGTTGCTGATGCGTCAATTGCCGCCGAATCTCGAAGCCTTGGTTAACGCGCCAGCGGAATTGGAAAACCCCGGCGAGTGGACCAAGCAACTTGAGAAGGTTCCCCTCGATCCATGGAATCGCCCCTACGAGTACAAAGTCAATGGCTCGTCCTTCGAGATTCGTTCCCTAGGTGCGGACGGCCAATCTGGTACTTCGGATGACATCACCAACGGTTGATCGACAAATCGGTTTGCGGCGTGGTTTCACGCTTCTAGAATTGCTGCTGGTCTTGGCCATCTTAGCGATTCTCGCAGGCCTTGCCGTGCCGACGTTTGACTCGATGGTCAGCAGTCGACGTCTCCTGCAATCAGTCGAGCGACTCCAAAACGAATTGCTCGAAGCCCGCGTTCAGGCGATGAAGACCGGACAGGCTCAAGTCTTTCGAGCCACCGTGCATGGAAATTCCTACTCGATTACACCGTGGCTCAGCGGAGATGAAGATCGAGACGCCTCGGCAGGTGCAACGGTCATGACCGCAGGTGGCGTCGTCGAAACCGAACGCACGCAATCTGGTGGTGTCGCAGCCTCTACGGTTGATGGTGAGTCCGCCAAGTCGCTCGACAGCGACGTGATGTTCTTGTCTATCGATACGCTGGTCGATGCTCGCAACGCCCTGGAGATCCAAAAGTCTGGCGAGATCGCGCCGATGCCGGGGACTCCTGCTCCATCGGTTTCCGGTTCTCTCTCGTCGCCACTGCTACTGTATCCAGACGGCACATCCACCACAGCGCAGATCATCCTGGCCGACATCTACGGCCGTCGCATGGCGATTCAAGTTCGAGGTGTCACGGGTCGCTCCACGAACATACGATTAACCGCCGTGGATCCGAGCAATCTTCCTACTATCGTCAGCACCGCAGGTGCAACTCCTTAAGGAACAAGGCCAATGACGATAACAATTGCTCGCACCCAGCGTCTTCAGCTCTATTCGACGTTAACCGCTTTACCTAAGCCCCTCTTTCGAACAACTCGTTGCACCGAAGTCGTTCATCTGCGAAGACGCCGATCCGGCATATCGTTGCTCGAAGTCGTCCTCGCTCTTTCGATTCTCGCCATGTCCGCTGGGATCCTCGCATCGATCACTGCCACCGCGGTGAACAACGGTATGATTGGCCATCGATTAGCCACCGCACAGATCTTGGCGGAATCGAAAATGGCAGAGGTACTCACCGGAGCTATCCCGATCCAAGCTGGTATTGGTTGGACGCAGATCACCGATCCGGTCCCTGAGGGAACTTGGTATTATCGGCTCGAAACCACCGTTACCGGCAATCAGGACATGATCGGTGTTCGCTTGGCGATTACCGATGAGATTGGTTTGGAAGATAATAAAGACCTTTTCTACGTGGCCCGCTGGATGATCGATCCTGCATTGGGATTAGACACTCCCCCTGCTGCACCAGCGGCCGGCACATCGGGATCTTCTGGAAGTACTTCGCCGAGTTCTTCCACTGGGACGGCGACAGGCTTTGGCGGAGGGATCCAATAATGTTGCGACGCGGTTTCACACTGTTGGAAGTCCTATTGTCTTTGTTCTTGACGGCAGTGGTTGCGGTATTGATCGGTGGGTTGGTCCAACTTTATTTGATCAATGAATCGCGAGGTCGCGAACGATTGCGACAGACGCAGACTGCCCGAGCGATACTCAATATGATCGCCGAAGACATTCGAACGACCGTTCGATACCAACCCTACGACACCAGCGCTCTGCAGCAGATGCTCTCGGGGGCGACCAGCTCCATGCTCGGTGGCGCGATGGGTGGGGCGGGAGCGACCGGCGGCGCTCCGACCGATCCGGTTGCTGGAGGCGATCCCAGCGCGGCAACTGCAGGAAGCGCCCCGGCCCCGACCGGACCCACGATCATTCCGCCCGGCATCTTTGGCAATCAACAGTCGATCGAGATCGACGTCAGTCGCATGCCGCGACCCGACGAATATGTCATCCAAATCGGCGATGTCAGTCGCGGAACCCTGGGAGATATGCCCAGCGACATCAAGACCGTGGGATATTACGTACAATCTCCCCGCGCCGATGGGGTCCTGGATCCCCTAGCGAGAATCGCTGCCGAGTCTGCGGAAGGTGCAACGTCCGATAGTAATATGAGCGGCGGGTTAGTCCGTCGCTCTCTCGATCGAGCCGTAACCCAATTCGCTTACGCAAACGGCAATACGATGCAAATCGCTCGTACCGGGGAAATCATCGCCCCCGAGGTGGTGGGTATCGAGTTCTCGTACTTCAATGCGAACTCCGGTTGGCAAACGCAATGGGATTCGGCACAACTCGGATTGCCCCATGTCGTTAAGGTCACGCTGGCGATGCAAACCGAATCCAAAGCAAGAACCAACCCGATCGAACCAGGTTTGATGCTCTCAACGATCAACCAAAGCATGATGCAGGAATACGGCATCCAGTTTTATTCGACCAATGTAGTGATCCCAGGTGCGATGCTGTTGTCGGCACCGTCTGCTCAGCCAGGGACCGGAACTTCCAACAGCGGAATGAGTTCATTAGGACTATGAAACCTCGATCAAAGAATAAGACGCCATGGAAGCCTACTCGTCGCAACGCAGTGTTGTTGCTGGCGGTTCTCTTGGTCATTTCCGCTGTAACCCTTTCGACACTGGCCTTCATGCAGTCGATGCTCCTGGGGCACGAGGAATCTCGGCTGACCGGTGAGAACATCCAAGCTCGATACGCAGCGGAATCGGGAATTGACGCAGCCAGACTGTTCGTCGCCAGTAGCCGAGCCGCAAGACGCGAAGCAGGGGGTACCTTCGACAATCCGAATCGCTTTCAAGCGATCCCTGTCTTGCAAACCGTCGATCCACTCAATCCATGCAACTACACACTCATCGCTCCCAGTCTGAACGAGTCGGGAAAATACTCCGGAGTTCGGTTTGGACTCCAGAATGAGTCGGCGCGACTCAACTTAAATGCCCTTCCGATCATCGACTCTGCCTTGTCGATTCCTCCTGAACTTGCGAATCTGGCGTCGAGCAATTTGATGCCTACCCCCTCCGGTTCGAACTCCGGCGCATCGGGTGGTTCAGGAAACGCCATGCTCGATGGTCTTGCTTCCGCGAACAAGTCGGGAAGTCTCGGTCGCGACCTGCTGATGGCGTTGCCCGCGATGGATGAAGAGATCGCCGATGCCATCCTCGATTTCATCGATGCGGATGATGAAGTTCGAGAGTATGGTTGCGAACGGGATTACTATGCACAATTGCCCAACCCGTATGCACCCATCAATGGTCCACTCGACTCCATCGAGCAATTGCTTCTAGTCCGAGGAGTGACTCCTTATCTGCTGTTTGGTTTGGACCAAAATCGAAACGGTGTACTCGAGTCGAGTGAAGAGAATGCCGCATTGGGACTCGGTGGCGCGGGAGCAAATCCTGCGCTGGGAGGAATGGGGGGAACTTCGACGAGCACCAGTACAGCATCCGCAACCGATTCGGAGAAACCACCCAATCTAGGTTGGGCGATGTACTTGACCCTTTATTCCAAAGAAAAAAACGTCACCGCCGATGGTAGTCCACGAGTGAACCTGAACAACACAGACTTACAATTGCTGAGGACCGACTTGGGTGCTGCCCTCGGCGATGATATCGCAACCTTCATCATTGCCTACCGTGTCTTCGGCGGATCAGCCGGCGGCATGGGAGGTATGGGCGGTATGGGAGCGGGCAACCTAGGAACCGGTGGCGTCCCCGCAGGCGGTGGTGGCGGCCCGGGTGGCGGCAGAGGCAATCGTGGAAATGGAGGGGGCCAAGGCGGCCCCGGTGGTGGCGGCCCCGGTGGTGGCGGTCCCGGTGGTGGCGGCGGTCCTGGTGGCGGCGGTCCTGGTGGCGGCGGTCCTGGTGGTGGCGGTCCCGGTGGTGGCGGTCCCGGTGGTGGCAGGGGCCCTGGCGGTGGTGGTGGCGGCGGCGGTGCGCCACGTGGAGGGGGACGCGCAGATTTCGCGTTGCTGGGTGCATTCCATCCCATGTTCTCGTTGGTATCCGTCCTGCAACCACCCGCCGGTGGTCGAGGTGGACAGGGTGCTGGAGGCGGCCAAGGTGGTGGCGGTGGTGGCTTCGGCGGTCGCGGTGGACAGGGGCAAGGGGGCGGACCCGGCGGTGGCCAAGGTGGTGGCTTCGGCGGTCGCGGTGGACAAGGGCAAGGGGGCCCGGGTGGTCGCGGCGGACCCGGAATGGGTGGGCAAGGAGGTCAGGGAATGGGCGGTCGCGGTGATGGCGGGCGAGGTGGCCGAGGGAATGGGCCCGGCGGCGGTGGGCCCGGTGGTGGTGGGCCCGGTGGTGGTGGCTTTGGTGGCGGCGGTCAAGGTGGCGGCGGCGGACAACAGAATATCCAAATGTGGTCGGCGGCCCAGTTCGAGGCACTCAACATCGATCTCACTCAGGGGGCCGGAACGCAAGTCAACGGCGTGCTGGAACTGATCGACGCGCAATTCACCGCCACCGTCAACGGCGAGGAAACCACGTTCCTCTCCCCGCTGAGCAGTTCTCCCATCCAAATGTCACTTTACTTGCCCATGCTGATGGACAAAGTTACGACCGTCGAGGCGCCCGTACTGCCAGGTCGAATTAATATAAATGAGGCTCCGCGAGAGATACTCGCTGGCCTACCCGGTCTCGATTCGGACACACTGGACAAATTGATCGAGTCCCGGTCGCAATCCTCAGATACCGAAAATCGAAAGTTCGAGACCTGGCCGATGGTGGAAGGGATCCTAACATTGCAACAGATGCGAACCATAGCACCCCTGCTCACCGGTGGCGGCGATGTCATGCGAGTTCAAAGCGTTGGCTACTTCGAGCAGTCAGCAGGCTACGCACGCATCGAAGCAGTGATCGATGGGGCTATGCCCGTTCCTACCGTGGTCATGTATCGCAAATTGGATCACCTTGGACGCGGCTTCAGTCAATCGACTTTAGGACAGCGCGCTATGGGGTTAGTTACGCCAACAACAACGAGCACTCAGTAACCGTAGTGCTCATAACCGAATACTGATTGAATAAGATGTCACGATTCCTTGCTATCGAATGCGACTCCAGCGAAATGCGTCTGGCGATCGGTTCCTCCGGACTCACCGGCGTATCGATTGAGCGAGTTCACAGCGCGCCCGTGAATCTCGGCGAGGGTGAAGAGCCATGGGGTACCGAATCAGCGACTGCCACCCTCAAGACCTTGATGCAAGAGGCGGGTTTCAAGTCGGGTGAAGCAATCGTTTGCGTAAGCCGAAACGACATCGAACTTCGTGCGATCACGCTTCCCGATGTCGATGCTAACGAACTGCCCGACATGGTTCGCTTCGCCACCCCCCGATACTTTGCCAATGTCACTGAATCCTGGCCGATCGATTTCATCACCATGCCCTCACACCTGGAGGGAAGCGTGGATTGCGTTGTTGGAGCCATCAATCCGGGACTGCTTCAAAAGATTGAGCGAACGATTAGCCAGGCCGGACTGTCGATCAAGCATATCTTTCTCCGACCGATGGCCGCGGTGGCAGGGGCTCTTGCTCGGCATCCAGAGTGGCTGAGCGAATCGGTCCTCTTTATGGACTTGCTCAATCAAGAAGTCGACGTAGTCATTTCCGAACGCGGCAATGCGGTGTTCATGCGGAATTTCCACGCACCTGGAGAAGGGTCGGATGCAGCGTCCGCGAAATTATTCGCTGCCGAAATCAAACGAACACTTCTCTCTGCGGCATCGCAGCGACCGGGACTGAAAGTGGAACGGATCGTCCTTTGGAGCAAGGATGCCATGGCACCCGTAGCCGAAGCTTTGGGGCGTGCCGTTGAACTGCCCGTTTCGATGGTCAATCCTTTCGCTTGGGCCGACAAAGCAAATATCGAGATCGCTGCTACCACAGAAACCGTCGGACGTTTCGCACCCGTCCTAGGAGCCTTCTCCTTCCCCCAAAATCGCAACCGTCTCATCGATTTTTCAAATCCTCGAAAACGCATCGAAAAGAAAAAACCTGTTGCTCGCTACATAGCTGCCGCCAGCATCGGCGTTGCTCTGCTCGGTGGAGGATGGTGGTGGCACCGCAACAACCACGCTGCTCTCGACAGCGAAATCGCACTCCTCAGCGAAGCGATCAAAAACGAAGAAGGCACGCTCAAGGCCGCAAACAAGCACCTGGGAGACTGGAAGAAAGTTGAAAATTTCTTGAGTGGGGATGTCCCCTGGCTCGACGAATTGGAAAACTTGTCTACCCGCGCGAAAGATTCTAAGGAAGCTTACTTCGGGCCCACAACATTCCTTCTTGAACCAAAATCCAACGCTGCTTCGATTTCGGCTCGCTACTACACCAAAGAACAAGATGTCGTTCCCGATGTCCAAGATGCCTATCGAGACACCAAGCATATCGTAAAAGGAACGCAGGTCACCCAAAGCAACGACAAGAGTTACCCTTGGTCCTCCGACCTGACCATTCGTCTCGCCGCTCGCCAAGTCCCCGACCCCATACGGGATGCGAAGAAGACATCACCCGAAAAAGTAGCCTCGCCATCTCAACCCGAACAAACAACTGCTGATGCGACGAAAGCGTCGCAAGAAACCCAGGCAACAAATTCGGAGACTCAAGGCGTAACACCATCTGCCCCATCGAAGGAATCCACCGAAACTCCCCCTTCAGAGAAACCACCCAAGGAAACTACGGAACCCAATGCGGGACCAAGTGCCGACAAACAACCATCCGCAGACCAAAAGGCAGAGGTAAAAGAGGGTGATGAGAAGCAGGGTGATGAGAAGGAAGCTGAAGGTGATAAGCAAGGTGAAGGTGTGACCAAACCAGCCGCACCGAACAGTGAACCTGTGATCTTGGGAGATGCGTCATGAACCTGAACCAACGCGAAAAGATTCTCGCTGCCGCAGTCGGATTGGTAGTTCTCCTATTCGTCGGGAACTACTTTGTCAATTCGATCCGCAAAGGTTTCGAATTGAAGCAGACCAAGCTCGCATCGCTGCAAAAAGAGAAGGATGACAAAGCTCTCCAAATCGTCGCAGGCACCATCGC
>JAGWWZ010000228.1 GCA_018970165.1 Planctomycetota bacterium
TTCTCGACCTCGTTGCACCTCTCGCCCCCACCCGCAAAAGCCCAGGATGCGAACTCTTCAAGCAAGGGTTCACCGCCCGCAAATGCATTTCCCTCCTCAACAACCGCTTCTCCATCGGCAGCAAACCAAGGCGAGCCAACGACTTCTGACGACCTGGAGCAGGAAATCGCAAACTGGATCAGGAAATTGGGGGACCCCAGCTACTCCGTGCGATTGCAAGCCCAAAGCGAGTTGGAACGGATAGGCGTTCGCGCACTGGATCAATTGCATCAAGCCAGCTTCGATCCCGATCCTCAGATTTCCAATCAAGCCCGATTCCTGGTCCAAAGCAACCAGTTCAATTGGGCCTGGGAGACGGACCCCTTCCCCGTCCGTCGCACTCTGTCTAACTACACGACCGCTCCATTGTACGACAAATCGGTCTACATCGACCAACTCAACGCAATGGAAGGGGATGAAGGACTCCCAGCATTGTGCCGATTGGTCCGGTACGAAACTCAGGGGTGCCTCGCTAAGCGGGCTGCCCTCCTGGTCATGCGCAGCGAGCCTCCGATCGGCCAGTCGGAAAACGAACGAAAGGCTCGGATTGCTACCATGGTTGACGGAGCGATGAGCACCGCTGGCAAGTGGGTTCTTGCATACTCTGCGAAAGAGGAGCCGCTGTCGATTGTAGCGTGGCAGCAACGGATCGATCGAGAGCGGGAACTGCTCGAAGCGAAATCTCCCGACACCAGCATCGAGATCATCTCCGATCTGCGGCGATGGTTAGTGGAACAAATCGCTGACAAACCCGAACTCAAGGAACAGTCGCTCGAAATCGCTCGCAATATCCCCGAGTATTTTCAAGCCAGCGGTCCAGGCGCAAGCGCTAGCATGATTGAGTTCGCGCAGTGGGCTCTGCAATTCAAAATTCCAAAACTTGTCCAAGAACAACACGGCAAGCTCAGTAGCCTGATGCTTCAAGATCCCCGCTTCGGCTACCTGCTTGCAGAAAGCTACGAACAGCAGTCGGAAAAAGAAAAGGCGAAGAAAATAGCTGATCTTACGGCTTCCCGTGTCCCGATCGATGCCCAGGGGGAACCCAAGCCGTTCGATCCCCTGGCCAACGATGATTCTCCACTGAACCGCAGGTTGGAGGAGATGCGACTGCGAAACACCTCCTTCGTTCTGCAGCGAGCGAGCATGGGTGACTTCCTCATCAAGCGAGGGATGTTCGATTGGGCCGAAACGGAATTGCGGTACGCGATCGATGGCCGAGAGGCCGAACCCGAATTCGCTACGACTCTCAATCTGTCCCTCCTGTCGCAAATGCTTCACGAACTGGCACGAAATCAAGAAGCGGCCGATGTACTTGAGAAGTACAAGGATCGCTTCGAACGCGAACCGATGTTCGAAACCCAGGTCACTCCCAACGGAGGCGAGAGCCTCGTCTCAAACTACTATCTCTTTCGAGGTGATGAAGCTCGGGAAAAAGACAATAAACCCTTGGCTCGCGAAATGTACGTCAAGGCCATCGAACTCGCAGAAGACAACGTCGATGCCATCATCGGCCTGTATCGACTCAACGATTCCAGCGACGAGGCGATCCAAGAACGCAAAAGGATCCACCAGCGCGTCGCCTCCGCACTACGGCAAGAAATCGACGCCCGCGAACGGGATCTGCGACGTGAAAATCCCCGCTTTCAAGCCACCGAACAACGATCGCTCGCCAACCAAATGAACACGCTGGCTTGGCTGATTACGAACACCGAAGGGAACTTCGAAGAGGCTCTTCACCTAAGCCGAAAAGCCTGCTCTCTGGAACCGGGGCGCTCCGCATACCTAGACACGCTCGCGCATTGCTACGCAACGCTCGAACGTTACCGTGAAGCGGTCGAGCAACAGCGCAAAGCGGTCGCCCTTGAACCCCACCAACCCTCGCTGGTCAACGCACTCAAAGAATTCGAAGCCAAGCTTCAGGAAAATCCTGGTTCTTAGTTGCAGCGTATCGTCTCATCCACTCCGCCATCTCCCGCCATCGAGCGGAGTGAATAAAGCCGATTTGCGGCTACACGATACCAACCAAGTGCAGAAAACCGGTTGAGTAGGTCACTGCCCTGCCGGAGATCGCCACCCGCTCTCCCCGTTCAGCGCAAAACAACTCGCCACCCCGCTTCGATACCTGTAGCGCCTGCAGTTGCGAACGCTTCAGTCGCTTGGCCCAATAAGGGATCAAAGTGCAGTGTGCCGAACCGGTCACGGGATCCTCGGGGACCCCCGCCGCTGGAGCAAAGAATCGGGAAACGAAATCGCATGCATGCCCCGGAGCAGTAACGATAATCCCCAAACTCGGTAGCTTCGCAAGGACATCCATCTTGGGCCGCAATCCGCGCACAGCCTCTTCGCTCTCAAAAACCGCCAGATAATCACGCGATTTATAAACCTCCAAGGGCTCCGATCCCAGTCCCTCAACCAACCCTGCAGGCGTTTCGCACGGCAACGCAGGACGCGACGGGAAATCCAACGTGAGCAAACTTTCCGAACGAGTAACCGCTAACAAGCCCGATCGCGTTTGAAACTCCATACTCACATTGCGATACCCAAGGTGTGTAAACAGAACATGTGCAGCAGCAAGGGTCGCATGACCACATAAATCAACCTCCATCTCCGGCGTAAACCACCGCAAGTCGAAACTCGCACCTCGCGAAACGACAAACGCCGTTTCCGCCAAATTGTTCTCCGCCGCAATCGATTGCATCACATCATCGGCCAACCACTCGCTGAGAATGGCCACCCCCGCAGGATTCCCCGCAAACAAACTCCCGGTAAACGCATCGACTTGATAGTAGGGAATACTCATGGATAACTTCGGTGCAACTACTTGTTAAACAATGACAACGCGGTGATGACAAAGGATCGACGAGTACGGGGAGCTACTCTTCGAGCAGGCGGATGGAATCTTTCGAGTCGCCTCGCAACAGCCCAACGCTCCGATAGAGATCCAGCTTTTCGCGGGAATCCTCGATGTCGAGATTCCTCATGGTGAGTTGGCCAATCCGATCCGACGGGTCGAATTCGCCTTGACCGCTTTCCATGGTGAGCCGTTCTGGCTTGTAGGTCAGGTTCGGGCTTCGAGTGTCGAGGATCGAGTAATCGTTGCCGCGCCGCAGTTCTAGGACTACCGAGCCGGTTACCGCTTTGGCAACCCATCGTTGCACTGTTTCGCGAATCATCAGAGACTGCGAATCGAACCAACGCCCCTCATAGAGCAATCGACCTAATCGACGTCCCATATCGCGGTACTGTTCCATTGTCCCCTCGTTGTGAATGCCGGTGATCAATCGCTCATACGCGATGAACAGAAGAGCCATCCCAGGCGCTTCGTAGATACCGCGACTCTTGGCTTCGATAATACGATTCTCAATTTGATCGGACATGCCCAACCCATGGCGTCCACCGATCGCATTGGCTTCGAGAACCAGATCGACTCGCGATGCAAAGGTGCGATTGTTCAGTGCGACCGGCATTCCGTTTTCAAACGACACTTCCACCACTTCCGGAGTTACCTGGCACTCGGCTTTCCAGAAAGGAACCCCCATGATCGGGTCGACGATCTTGATGCCTCTATCGAGTTGTTCGAGGTCTTTGGCTTCATGCGTCGCACCCCAGATATTTGAATCGGTCGAGTATGCCTTTTCCTTGCTCATGCGATAACCCAGGCCGGCGCGTTCCAGCAATTCCGACATCTCCTTGCGCCCACCCAACTCGCGGTTGAATTCCTGATCGAGCCAAGGCTTGTAAACCAGGAGATTCGGGTTGGCGAGCAATCCGTACCTATAAAATCTCTCGATGTCGTTCCCTTTATAGGTGCTCCCATCACCCCATATGTTCACATCGTCCGCTCGCATGGCTTGGACGAGCATGGTTCCGGTTACAGCCCGGCCGATCGGAGTGGTGTTGAAGTATGGGACTCCTGCGGTGGTGATGTGAAACGCACCGCATTGCAGAGCCGAAAGCCCTTCGTGAACCAACTGTTCGCGGCAATCGATCAGTCTCGCCGCCTCGGCTCCGCATTCCAGGGCCCGTTTGGGAATGTCTTCGTAGTTCGACTCGTCCGGTTGACCGAGATTGGCGGTGTAGCAGTATGGGATCGCTCCCTTGCTCCGCATCCAATAAATCGCCGCGCTGGTGTCCAGCCCTCCGGAAAAAGCAATACCGACCTTTTTTCCAACCGGCAGCGATTGCAAGATCTTCGACATGAAAATTCCCTGACGAGCAGCATGAGGTTCGGACAGCGAGTCGACCAGCGATACGCACGGGCTGGAGTTCAACTGCAAGTAGTCTATTCGAATCCCACGCACTCCCCAAGTCGCATTGCGCGTTAAGCTCAGCCCCGAAGCTCATCCCCCGGATAATCTCGCCACAGCCTTTGCGCGACTTGCTGTCCGGTAAGCTCTGGCCCAGGGCGATCGGATTCCTCGATAGCGATCGCTTCGGTTAGCAATCTCGCCGCATACTCAGCTTTTTGAGGGTTGTCGCACAAGATCCGAACGACGGGTTCTCCGCGCGAAACGGTCTCTCCGAGAGGTCGCTCAAAACACAAACCGACCGAATGATCGATCGGTTGTCCTGTGTAGGTCCGACCACCCCCCATGGCGATGATTGCCTCCCCGATCTTCTGTCCGTCCATATGGTTGATCCTGCCCCCGCGGGGAGCAAGCCAGGGGCGGGACTGTCCCAATGGTCGATCACCGGCCAAATCGCCACCCTGCAAACGTACCATCGTTTCGAATCTCTCCATCGCGCGTCCGGAATCCAAGTGATCCCCCAGAATTCGCAACGCGTCAATGCGGTTGTCTGCTCGATCGGTCATCATCAGGATTCGGGCGCACAATTCAAGGGTCAGTTCCCGAACCTGCGGCGGTCCGCTACCGCGTAGAACATCGATCGATTCGTTTACTTCGCAGGCGTTACCGACCATCTTGCCTAGGGGTTGATTCATGTCCGTGACGAGCGCTGCGGTCGCGACACCTGCCCGCTCGCCGATCGAGATCAACGATTCCGCGAGTGTTTCGGCTCGGTCGGAAGTTGCCAAAAACGCCCCGCTCCCGCATTTCACATCGAGGACCAATGCATCCAGCGTTTCAGCGATCTTTTTGGACATGATGCTCGCTGTAATCAGCGCGATCGACGGGACCGTGCCGGTCACATCGCGCAGAGCATAAAGCTTCTTGTCGGCAGGGACCAAGCGTTCCGTTGCGCCAGTGATGAAGCAATGGATCTGGCCAAGTACTGACGCCGATTCCTCTTCTGTCAGATCGCATCGAAATCCTGGGATCGCTTCGAGTTTGTCCAAGGTCCCGCCTGTGATTCCCAGCCCGCGACCGCTGATCATCGGGACATCCAAGTCGCAGCAAGCCAACAGTGGTGCCAAGATGAGCGAGGTCTTGTCTCCCAATCCCCCTGTGGAGTGTTTGTCGACGCGAGGGCGTTCCGACACGCGTTGGAAAACTCCTCCCGAGCGGATCATCGCATCGGTCAAATCGGCGATCTCGCGAGGATTCATTCCTTGCAGGAGGATCGCCATCGCGAGGGCTGACATCTGATAATCGGGGATGCTCTCTTGCGAATAACCGGAGATCAT
>JAGWWZ010000229.1 GCA_018970165.1 Planctomycetota bacterium
GCCCAATGCGAACCGGGATCGGACTCTTCCTGCTCATCGCTGGGGACTTTTGCGCCGGAACTGATCCATTGCTTCAAGGTTTCGATTTGCTCGGGATGAAGGGGCTCTCCTTCGGGGGGCATCCGAACCGATAAATCCTGACTAATGACTCGCTGCAGGATGACGCTGGCACCCGGTTCATTTGCGTTGACGACTGCTCCGGTCTCGGAACCTCGCACGAGATTCCGCCCGGAATCTAGACGGAGACCGGCTTCTTGTTTCAGGGCACCGTGACAAGCGACGCACCGCGCATAGAAAACTGGGCGCACGTTCGCGAGATAATTTCCCTCGCCGCTATCCTCACCTTTTGCGTGAAATGGGAGAATGACTGAAGAAAGCCAGGCACAGATGAGGCTCAGAGGCCATGCGATCGAGCGATTGACCATGGATCACGGGAAGGATGCGAGGCGGGGATCAGTGGAGAATGCAACGATCCTCCAGTATCGGTCATTCGCTCATGGGAATCAATGCGTTGAGAATAATCGATGCTCTGAAAGCTCGATGATCTACAAGTCCGTAGCGGTTCATACGCTATTCCAGGCCGTATAATCCCGGCGGCGGAATCACTTGTCCGCCAACCACTCCTAGTCCACCGAATTGGAAGAACCGAGGCTCGAGGGCGAATTGGAACGAGACATTATCGCGTCCTTGGTCATAGGCCAGGTTGAGCCGTAACAGGAAAGACTCGCCGATCCGAGTAATGCCAAGGGACTGGCCAGTATTGCCGGTCGGGCCAAAGTCGATCGCGGTTCCGCCGTTGGCTGCCCATTTATCGTTCAACCGATAATTGAAGTTCGTGTTCAGGATTTGGGAACTCACAGGCCCTGAAAGATCCGTGTAGCCAACATACAGTTCTCCGCGACCGGGACGGGATAAAATCCCGCCGATCGATGTCGCTTGCAAACCTTGTTCGAAGAGATCGTAGTACCCGTCGCTCACGAACGTGAGCCGATCCCCGATGTGATAACGGAAGTTGTAATTGATCCCGCCGACCGATTCGCCGAGGTTATCTCGTTCCGGGTTGTAAAAGAAGATCCCGTCCACATCGAATTCCACGAGGTCGGCGATTCTCTCTCTGCCGGGAGCGCCACGCTTGGTCTGCAGTCGCTGCTTGAGCCCGATTCGACTCTGCATTTGGTCTGCGACAATCTGCGGACTGACTGCGGAAACATAACGCTGCATGCCCTGCCGAGCTGCATAGTCTCGCGATTCAAACTGTGGCGGCAGTGTTCCTCCAAAGGTATTGACGATCAAACGGCGACGGAAATGCTCTTGTGCGTTGTCATCGATCGGATCGTACAACGGAAGAAGGTCCAGGTCGCGATCGCTTCCAGCGTACCATGTTTCACTTGTATATGTGACTTTGTGTGCGAGGCCGTTGATATTGAACAGCGTACTCCGGACGTCAGGGAAAACTTGCCAGAATGGAGTCGCGGCACGCAGTCCTGCTTGGCCCGTTAGCCGAGTCAATGATTCTCCGTTGACATCTTCGCCCCAATAGGCAGCCTCGCCGGAAAGGAATGGGGTCCATTTGGAATGCCAGACTTGGAACGGCATCGAGATTTCTTGGCGCGTTGCGGCCTGGAGCCCCGAAGCGGGAACCTCCCACGGTTGATTGATCCACTTAGCAGCGTCTTGAGGTTGGGTTGGGAAGCTTGCAACCTTCTGATCGGCATAGCCGACGTTGGTATGAGCGTACCAAGTGAAGATATCCCCTAGCGAGTAACCGAGCAGATGATGATCCAGACGTGGAAGCCACTGCGTCTCGGTAAAGAATTCGTTGACGCGAGCCTGGCCCCAGATATCGAGCATCTGGCTTTCACGAAAGTAGTTTCGATACCGGAGTGCGGTTGAACGATCCTTCAGCGTATCCCAGTCGGTCTCGTAATACATTTCGAGAAAATTTCGATCGCTGACCCACCCCAGTTCCGCCCAAAGCTCGCTGGTAGGATTCAGAAACTGTCGGTGGTGCCAAATCACCTGTCCGCGACTGCGGGTTTCAGGAATCATAGCGACACGATCGGATCCCAACGTATCAAACCCACGATCGTTTAGCCCCCACGCGTCGACGTTCCCCTGTGCTGGCCCCGCGCCCAGAAACCGAGGGACCGTGTAATTGAAATCTGTACCCAGTGCGAATCCTCGCTCGCTTAGATAGTCCGTGGACAAATTCCACCGCGTTCCATCGACTGCTTCAATGCCCAAGATCTGGTAGAGATTAAAGTCGACAAGTGCTTGAGAGCCGAAGATCTGATCCTGTCGATATTGGAAACCTGAGACGTAGTAACTCGATGTATCGATGTTGCTATTGAGGATCGGCCAGTAGAGCACCGGGAGCCCCTCTAGGTAGACGAAATTGTGGCGGGCTTTCGCCTTCATGCGAGTCTGATTGCTATCCGGTGCGAGAAATCCGAATCCAAGCATGCCGTTTCCAGACGCTTGTCGTTGATCGTTCAACTCGATGCGGTCGGCTTGCAGCCAATAGCGTGGAACCCCCAATCGGCTGCTTGTCATCGCCGCACCGTTGGCAAGGAAGTTCTCGCGGGACTTCTGCTGGATTACATCGGCTTTGAGGCGGACAATCCCCTCATACCCTGGTGCAGGCGTCAGTACCTCCGCTCCTAAGATCATCCCGTATTCCGACTGCACGTTGTAGTACATGCGATCGGCATAGATCTTGCGGTTTCCCTGCTGGAAGACAATGTTTCCCTCGAGATACAATTCGATCGGAAGATCATCCACGCGACGCGATAGCAAGCGATTCATATCGCTCGTCCATAGGATGCACCGATCGGCTTCGATCAACACTGTCCCCATATCGAACAGCCCGCCACTGGTCTGGACGGCTACATCATTGAACATCAGTCGAATACCGCGAGTGATCGTAACAACAGTATCGCCTCGATCTGGTCTTGGGGTGATCTGCAATTGCGGTTCTACACCACCGCGGCCGCTAAAGACGAACTCCTTGGCTCCGATGCGCTGCGCGGAAGCGCGAGCGTTAGGCGATGACTGGGCAGCGAGGGGCGCTGGAAGCGGAGCGGGTGCGTTGTTGAGAACCAGCGGTACAGGTGCCGTCGGCAGTGACATGGTTCCCCCATCGAGAACCGTCCCTCCCATCTGAGGATTGCCGATGGTCATCTGATTGGGGGTCCCCATCGGGAGGGCATTCGAATTGCCTGGTGGAGCAACCACACTTCCGGCTGGCGGCATAGTTCCCAGCGATGGTGAAGTTTGCAGTTGCGATGTCAAGCGAGCGTAACTCTCTTCGTCCGCCTGGGTCCATGCAATGGCTGGCTGAACGGCCGAAGGAGAACTCGACGATTCGTCGGACGCAGGGACGCTTGGCGGATGATCCACTCCATCGATCCAAGACTCTGAAGATACCTCGATTTCAAATCGAGAGAACAATCGTCCCATCCAACTGCTATCCTGCAGTCGTTGATCCTCTGCCCAACGCACCTGGCATGTTCCCTGAAGTTCGACAATGGCCTGCTGCATCGCTTCGCCATCGACTTCAAATGTCTTGATCCACAGCGTGGCTCGATCAGCTTCTGCATAAAAACGCCCCTGATAGATGCGGCATCCTTGTTCGAGCACATAGATAGTCGTGTCCCCACGTTCATGCCGAACTCCCTTCGATGCGAAGACCGCGATGGGATATTTCGGATCCGATAAAGGGACGCCGATCTCGGTGCCGCTCAGCGTTGCTCCGCTCCCGCACAGCAGCAAGAAAAATATCAGCATGCGGACAGCAAGCGACCTCAGTGCGATGTGAGCACAACGCATTCCACGCAACCATCGATGGGTGATCGCCCGATCGTATGGGGGTGGATGATAGAGGTATCGCAATTCGTCGAAAGGACTCCGTTCCACTCTCGACTCTTTTCTCCGTTAGGCTCGATAGGATCCTGCATGCAGCTAGCGGAGTATAGAAATCATTTTTTTTGGGCTCAAGACGAAGGTTTCTCTCAGGTCTCGATTATCGAGTGCCGATTCTCTTTCTTTACAGCACCAAGATGGCGAAAAGTTGCCATGTCTCCTAGCTCCTATGAGCTATCTGTTTTACCCAGACTCCGCATCTTTTTGGCAACATCTTTCACGGATGGTCTTAATCCATGTCTAATCTTGATTCGCTAGCGATTCATTTGATTCGCGAAGGCCAATGGTCTGAGGCAATTTCCCTGTATCGCGAGGAGCTTGGCGTCTCGATGGCGCAAGCAGAGGCTAGGGTCCTCGCTTTGGCCGAGGAATACGAAATCCTTTATCCTGGCCGTTGGGGTGCGTGGTTAACGCTGGCATTTGCCGGCTTATCCTTATTAGGCTTGGTGATCGTGCTTCAGTTGATTTTGAGCGCTTAAGCTTTCGTCAACAATGCGGTTCGCTTTTCCGCGACGGTTGCAATCAACTGTTTTTGCGGTGCCACGAACTTGGCAACTCCCTGCTCCATGAGGGTCGCCTCCATGTGTTCGACCCGAACGGCGCGATCAAGTTCCAGGCAGATGGCTTCGGAAGGCATCGCATCGACTTGTCGGGTGAAGCTTTGATTGCTGGCGGCTACAGCTGAGTTGGTTTCTGGCGGATTGGTCTGAATATCGGAGCCCGCCAGAGCCGCGACATACTTCCAGGGTGGGTCGGCTGGATTCTTGGTCCCCGTACTTGCGAAGATGATTTCTTGCTGGAGCGGCGTAGGATGTTCTTCCCAGAAGCGATGGTTCTCTTTCCAGAGACGTTTTGCATTGAGGATGCCGTAAAGTCCTTGAGCATCGGAGGAGAGCCCAGGGCAATGTTCCGCAGTGTATTGATCGATGCGGGATACGAAGATGCTGAAAACGCTTTTGAAAGAGTCCAGGGACTCTCGCTTTTGCGATCCTCGCCAAACTGCGTCTCGAGCCGCAATGTATTGTCGTTCACTAAAGATCAGTGTGACGTTCAGTGTGATTCCGTCAGCGACCATTGTTTCCAGCGCATCCAGGCCAGCAGGTGTCGCGGGGACTTTGATCATGCGATTGACATGCCCACGCGCCCACTTGCGACCAAGTTCAATGTAACGTTCGACTCGCTGAGCATGGGGAATATTGGCGATCGGGTCCTCGAGCAGCGGATCCAACTCGAAACTGACCCAACCGGTATTGCCGCAGGACATCTCCCAAATCGACTCAAACTTCGATTGCGCTTGCGAGACCAGTGCATCGGTCAATTCCCAGCAAATGGCTTCGTTATCTAATCCGGATTCGAGTGCCCTTGCGATTTGATCATCGAAGCGACCTGTGCGAATCAGGTTGGAAATGATGATGGGATTGCTCGTTGCACCAACCGCACCCCATTCGATATTCTGCTCAACCAGATTGGGATCGATGGAATCGAGGTAGAGTTTGGTTCCGGTTTGGATAAGGGAAGTGATCGAGGGATTGCCCATGATTTTTGGAGTCTCCGGTACGGTTGGGGGTGGGAATATCCTGCAGTTGGATTCATGAAATTGACCCCAACATGGTAGACTTTGTCGAACTGGGCGCCCAGCAAAAAGTTCTCATTGGCACGATCTAGAGTTTGCACAGAGTTTTCATGATTGA
>JAGWWZ010000049.1 GCA_018970165.1 Planctomycetota bacterium
TTGGGTTGCTGATTGGGTTGCTGATTGGGTTGCTGGTTGGGTTGCTGGTTGGGTTGTTGGTTGGGTTGTTGGTTGGGTTGAGCGTTTTGACCCTGTTGACCTTGTTGACCTTGTTGACCCTGTTGTCCTTGTTGACCCTGTTGTCCTTGTTGACCAGGTTGAGCTTTGGGTTCTTTTGCTTCTGGTTTTCCTTGTTGTTTTCCTTCGCCGTTGGCGACGCCTTCGTTGCCCCATCCCCAGCGGTGGGATTGCAGATTATCGCGGCTGGTGATTTTGAATGGCGGCGCCCACGATTGGCCATCGAGGACAGGCAGAGGCAGAATCGACATCGCCATCATCAACACGAGAACCGCAGCTCCCCCTGCGACTAGCGACCGCAACGATAATCCCCAGTCCGCCTCGACGTCCCTTTGTCTCGCATACCTTCGGAGGCTCAGCAACGAAATCATCACCAGCAATAGAAGCGCCGATGCCAAATACACCACCATACAGAACCACGCCAGCGCGCGACCCGCTTGCGACGATATCAGCAATTGCCCGAAACCGAATACCGGTAGCGCCAGCAGAGCGAAATACAAAACCCATACACCAGGATTGTGCTTGCGTTGCCGGTCGTTCTGCTTGGGTGCAGTGCGGCTGCGTTTTAGCAAGCCCAACGACTGCAAGAGCCCTTCGCCATGTGCGTCACCAGGTTCGTCGATTGCGGTACAGTCGTAGGTGATGCGATCTGCCAAGTAAGTAATCAACACCAGGAAAACGACCAGGATCGGAAGACTCATCGCTGCAAGCGGTCCTTCGATCACAAAATATCGGGGGGCAACCAAGAGGGTCGCTCCACCCAATAGTCCGGCGTACACCAGCGACTGGGCGCGGGATTGCTCGATTGCGATGCGAGAAATCAGCACCGAGGCGAAGGTGTATAGTCCCAGGACCCACATCAGCCGCATCGGGAATTCACCCTGATAGAGGGCGGTCATGAGAAATGCGACCAGCGAGCCGATCATCAAAATGATCAACGCCGGCGCAAGCGCAGCCAGCGCGTAGTCCAAAGAGGTGGGTCGGAGCTTGGGTTCATTCATCAGGATCGCCTCGCGATCCGTCTATAATACACAAACCGATACGCAAACAGTGTGTGGACCTATGAACTTAGTACACAGATTGCTTGCCTGGACGACTCATGCAGGATCTAGCCTTCGCTGACCAGATCCGAGTCGCGAACCAAACGCCGCTCGCTACCGGTGAAGTAGACGACAGCCCCGATCGCGGCGATCGCGATCAAGATAGCGCGATACATGGTGGCAACGATGAGGCCCGAGAATCCATCGGGTATATCGGATACCTCCTGGAAAAGGCGATCGACTGCCACTTCTTGAACACCAACTCCACCAGGAGTTAACGGGAGGGCGGCTGCTGCAAAAGCGGGAGGGACCGCTTGAAAATGCTGCATCAGTGTCGGCGGTTGCTCATACAGCGCATTGGAAATCAAGCACATGGAACTCGTAAGCAGGCCATGGACACAGAATGTAGTTAGTAGCAAGTGAGCCACGAGTTTCGGTTTGCCTTGAAATACCAAGCAAGCAGTCGCAACGCGAAACAAAGAGTGTCCTACCACTGGAAGCCGATTGAGCCAGCGTAAAGGAATACGGTGGCCAGCAGTCACAATGATGGCCAGTCCGCCGAGCCCGATCACGCTCAGTACGGTTGCTCCGCGACGGATCCATTGAAGATTTGTGGATAGATCCGTCGCTAAGTACAGCGTAGCGGCTGCTACGATGACCAATCCGAGCAGGCCGATCGCACGATCCACCAAGACAGATGTCACCACTTCGGTCCGTCGCTTGTGAGTCATTCGCGCCGCGGCGATGGCTTTGAAAAGATCTCCGCCGATCGCTCCAACGCTTACCATGTTGAGCATCGTCCCGAGGAATCCCAAACGGATGGCATCAAGTTGCTTCAGCGGAACGTCCAAGGCCGCTACGAGTGAACGCCACCTCAGGAATGTGATCAGATGGGCCGTGAGCACACCGAGGAATGCGCAAAAGAGTAGCCCCCAATCTTTATCTTGCGCGACCAGGGCATCCCAATCTTTTTTGGGAAACGTCGCCACGATCCAAGCTAGTATTGCGATGAGCAATACCAGCTTCAGGATCGAGATAATAGAAAGCGACCGACGACGTGAATCAACCATGATTAGGGTAAGGTCGTCGGTCGAAAGTGGTTGCGATTCGAGGTTGCGACCTTACGCACCTGCCAATGCATTCCCTTTGACAGCCTGGGCCAAATCACGAGCACGAGCGGTGCTCTCCCAAGTGAACTCCGGTTCGTTGCGGCCGAAGTGGCCACCCGCAGCGGTCTTTCGATAAATCGGACGACGCAGGTTCAAATACTGAATGATTCCGCGAGGTGTCAAATCAAAGAATTCCTGTACGACTTCGCAGATTCGCTCATCGGAAACATTGCCCGAGTCCTGGGTATCTACCCGTACGCTCACCGGCTTGCTTACGCCGATGGCATAGGCAAGTTGAACTTCGCAGCGATCGGCAAGACCTGCCGCCACGATGTTCTTGGCAACGTGGCGCGCCATGTATGCCGCACTGCGGTCAACCTTCGTCGGATCCTTGCCGCTAAACGCTCCACCGCCGTGTCGGCCCCAACCGCCATAGGTGTCAACAATAATCTTGCGTCCGGTCAGCCCGCTATCACCATGAGGCCCCCCAACGATAAATTGGCCGGTTGGATTGATGTGGTAGATGATGTCCGGTGTCACCAACTTCGGTGGCAAGCATGGCTTGATGATCTTTTCGATCACGAACTTGCGGATTTCGTCCTGAGTGACGTCGGGTGCATGTTGTGTCGAGACGACCACGTTGTGGATTCCGATCGGCGTGTACTCGTCATACTTGACCGAGACCTGACTCTTCGAGTCGGGGCGAAGCCAATTCACTTCCTTGTTGAAACGAGCTTCGGTCAACCGATTCGTGATTCGGTGGGCCAAGGCAATCGGCAAAGGCATAAGCTCCGGAGTGTCATTGCATGCGTAGCCAAACATCAACCCTTGATCGCCAGCACCGATATCTTTGCCAGCGGACGAGTCTTCGTTGACTCCCATGGCAATATCCGGACTCTGACCATCGAGAGCTACCATGACGTTGCAGGTTCTGCCGTTGATTCCCCACTCGTCGTCGGTGTAACCCACGTCCACGATTGCCTGCCTGACGACATCCGCATAGTTGACGATCGCTTTGGTGGTGATCTCCCCGACGATCAATGCCAGTCCTGTGGTGACCACTGTTTCACATGCGACGCGGCTGAGAGGATCCTGAGCCAAAAGCGCATCCAAAACGCTGTCCGAAATCTGGTCAGCCAACTTGTCCGGGTGACCCATCGATACCGATTCGCTAGTGAAGACGTATTTACCTGAAGCCACCGTTTCAACCTCCCGCTAGGGACCATAGATATAAAGAGAAACCTCGATGCGAATCGTCCACGAGTTCAGTCTGAAGGTCGATCCGCCCACGCTCGCAAGCTCTCAGTGTAATCCCATTTGAAAACCGGGAAAGCCGACTTGGGATCTTCCGCATGCTCGGAACCAATGCTACAGCCCTCACGCGGATCTCACACGGATCGGCGAAAACCCTCAATTTCGACTTGAGGAACAGGGCAGACTTTAAGGATCGGGTAGAGTTGCAAGGGTCGACCGGAGAGTCGGGACTTTTGGCGACCCATGCCGACTTCACCGGGTAATTGACGATCTTCGAGGGGCCCATGTCCAATGCACCTGTAGCGGATTCCGAGCCTATCTTCGCGTGCTCTCCGGAATGGGCCGCCTGGTGGACTGCCCCCGCACTGCGTGCCAGGGTATTTGATGGGTTTGAGAAGTGCCTGATTCTGGCCCTCTACTTAAGTTTCTTGAACGCTCTCTCCAAGTCCATGGCGAGCGGTTTGCTGCTCGGGCATGGAGTGGTCATCGGTGACGCGATGTTGCTGGCCACCGAGACGATCATGGTGGTGCTGGTGCTGCTGCGTCGCTCTGCCAAGGAATTGACCCTCAACCCGCGTGACTGGGCGATTGCGTTGACGGCGACCTGCCTGGCTCTTTTGGCTAGACCGTTTCCCCATCCGCCCCAATGGTTTGACGCATTCGGTGCTTCTCTGACCATTGCGGGGCTCATGATGCAACTCTATGCCAAAATCACCCTCGGTCGACGATTTGGATTGGTCGCCGCGAATCGAGGGATTTGCTCCCAAGGGCCGTACCGATTCGTCCGGCATCCCATTTATTTCGGATATGTGATGCTCCACGTCGGTTTCTTCATCCTGAACCCCAGTCTATGGAACCTCGCGGTGTTTGGAGTCCTCTACGCAATCAAAATCCCGCGCATCTTGATCGAAGAAGATCTCCTTGCCCGCGATCCGGACTATCGGCAATACATGGATAAAGTCCGATATCGACTGCTGCCGGGGGTGTTCTAACGAATCGTTGGCCTACTTCAGCCATACATATAACTTCGGCGCATCTATTTGTTAAAGAGTTGGCCATGTCGAATCATTCGAACCTCAGCAATTTTTCAGGCATGATCCAAGGTAGCATGAAGTTCGTAATCCTGGCGATCTTTTTTGGAGCCTTGGGTGGCTCCGTTTATGCAGACGATCCGGACACATTACACGCTACGGTGAATCGTCAGGCGGACGCCTGGAACCGCGGGGATTTGGATGCCTTCATGGAAGCCTATTGGAAGAGTCCTAAGCTGACCTTCAGCTCGGGAGGCGAGACCACGCGCGGATGGGAGGAGACGTTGGCCCGGTACCGCAAGCGTTATCCGGATCGCGAGACGATGGGAAAACTGAGATTCTCGGAATTGGAAACACAAATGCTGGGGCCCGATGCAGCATTGACACTCGGCCGATGGAATTTGGACCGCCAGGAGCCCGCACAAGGAAACTTCTCGTTGGTCTGGCGTAAATTGGATGGAGCCTGGAGAATCGTACACGATCATTCATCGTCTTCGAAGACTCCTTAGCTACTCGCGCGATACATGGCCCAGATCACTATTCTTAACGGGACCCTTCGGTTTCGCGGGCCACCACTCCTCGACGAAGCGACGTTGCGGATCGAGACCGGCGACAAAATCGGTCTGCTGGGTCGCAACGGAGCTGGGAAAACAACCTTATTGCGGTTGCTCGCTGGCTTAGAAAGGCTGGAATCGGGTGCGGTCGAGCTTGCACCGGGAACCCGCATCGCGTTGGTGCCCCAAGACGTGCCCGAAGGAATCAGCGGTACGCTCGAACAAGTGATCGCGCAAGGGTTCCCGCCGGAATTCGAATCGCCGGAACTGCATTGGAAGAAGGAGCAAATGCTCCAGCGAACGATCGACCAACTGCAACTCGATGCGCCCCTCGACTTTCTCAAGTCATCGACTGGCATCCGGCGCCGAGCACTGATCGGACGGGCTCTCGTCAGCGCGCCCGATGTGCTGTTGCTCGATGAACCTACCAACCACCTCGATATCGATTCGATCCTGTGGCTCGAAGGATTTTTAGCCAGCCTGTCATCGACCCTTCTGTTCGTGACTCACGACCGGTCGTTTTTAACCAAGCTCGCCAAACGCATCGTGGAAGTGGACCGAGGCAAGCTGCTCGATTGGTCCTGCGACTACGAAACGTTTTTGAAAAGAAAAGAGCAGGCATTGTTGGCTCAAGAGAAACAGGATGCGCTATTCGATAAGCGGCTCGCCCAGGAAGAGGTTTGGATTCGCACGGGCATCAAAGCCCGGCGCACTCGCAATGAGGGTCGTGTTCGGCGTTTGGAGGAAATGCGGCGAGTTCGGGCAGGTCGCCAGTCCTCTGCAGGAACGATGAAACTCGCGATCGATTCGGGTGAACGAAGCGGCGTGCTGGTTTGCGACATGCAAAAGGCATCCTTTGGATATGCCGATCGCATGATCATTCCTCCATTGGATTTGACGATTCTTCGAGGTGACAAGATCGGCATCCTCGGTCGCAACGGAGTTGGAAAATCGACTCTTCTCAAAGGCATCCTGGGGGCGATCAATCCCACGCAAGGTACCGTGCGAATGGGAACGAAACTCGAGATCGCCTACTTCGATCAAACCCGAGCGGTGCTCGACATGACCAAGACCGCTGAGGAGAACGTGGGAGTTGGAAGAACGAGTGTTACCGTAGGTGGGCGAACCAAACATGTGATCGGATATCTGCAAGAGTTTTTGTTTACTCCCGAAGAAGCCCGATCGAGGATCGATAAATTCTCGGGTGGTCAGCGCAATCGATTGCTGCTCGCCAAACTCTTCGCGCAGCCAGCGAATCTCCTGGTCCTCGATGAGCCCACGAATGATCTCGACGCGGAGTCTCTCGAATTGCTCGAAGAGAAATTGGTGGATTACGACGGAACGTTGCTCGTAGTCAGTCACGATCGAACCTTTCTGAACCATGTCGTGACCAGCATGTTGGTCTTCGAGGAGACTGGCATTAAAGAATATGTGGGAGGATACGACGACTGGCTACGGCAAAGAGGCGATGCAAACAAAGCCGCAAAGAACACCGCGAAATCCGAAATGTCTTCCCAGAAATCCTCGAACGAAGTAGCGTCGATCGTTCCCAAAAAGCTCTCCTTCAAAGAAAAGCAGGAACTCGAAGCGTTGCCCGGAAAAATGGAGAACATCGAAGCAGAACTGGCAACTCTGCATCAACGTATGAGCGAACCGGAGTACTTCAAATCACCCCCAGCGGAGTTGTCCAAGGATCAAAAGCGCATGCAGGATTTAGAGCAGGCGCTGGAACAGGCTTATGCGAGGTACGAGGACTTGGAGCTGCGGGCTTCGTGATCCTTATCGCTCAGTGATTGTGCCTCGGTACCGTTCGACAGACATGTCGATATTCGCAGGCGAAGTCTAAGCAGCCACCCGTGTGCAATTGTCCCACGTGACTTCGATACAACTCCTGCCACGGAGTAGCGCTCGGTCTTAACATGCCAGCGCTTGCATCTGTGGCCACTTTATCTGTGGCGACTTCATCTCGGGATAGTTCTGCGAATGGCGAACGCGAGTCCCATTCCGCATCCTCTACGAGCGCATCGACGCGCCGAGCACCCAAGTCGATTCGGACGCGATCCCCGGTCCGAAGTTTTCCGAGGCCGCCTCCTGCAAACGCTTCGGGGGATGCATTGAGAATCGATGGGCTCGCCGAGGTTCCGCTTTGACGGCCATCCCCCATGGTCGGCAACTCTCGTATACCCTGCTTGAGCAGCGCATCCGGAGGTTGCATATTCACCACTTCGCCGCTCCCAGGAAACCCCAACGTTCCGCAGCCGCGAATAACCAACAGCGTATCGGAATCGATCTGAAGCGATGGATCGTTGATTCGGTTGTGATAATCCTCTGGACCATCGAACACAACGGCGCGACACTCGAAGGTTTGTTCCTGGATGGGTCGATCGAGGTGCCGATTGAGGTATCGTTCGCGAAACGCATCGCTGATGACACTCGTCTTGAGCAACGCAGCATCGAAAAGGTTGCCGCTAAGCACCAGAAAACCTGCCTGAGTGCGAACCGGTTCTGTTATGGAACGAATGATGTTTCCATCGGGCGACGATGCATCGGTGATGTTCTCTCGCAGTGTCTTGCCGGTCACCGTCATCGTTTCCCCCTCGATTAGCCCGGCTCGCAGCAACTCCTTCATGACACTCGGCAAACCGCCAGCTCGCTGAAAGTCTTCTGCGAGATAACGCCCTGCGGGTTGCAGGTTCACCAACAGCGGCACGTCATACCCGCTCGTTTCCCAGTCCTTGATATTCAGTTCGATTCCTGCATGGCGAGCGATCGCCAGCAAGTGGGGTGGGCAATTCGTACTGCCACCGATCGCGGTATTGACGACGATCGCATTGAGCAAAGATTGGCGACTCAAGATCTTCGATGGTCGAAGATCCTCGCGGACCATTTCTACGATCCGTTTACCCGCAGCATGCGCGGCTTGTGCTCGCTCGCGATACGGAGCAGGGATCGCCGCGGTGCCGGTCAGGGCCATTCCCATGGCCTCTGCTAGGCAGTTCATCGACAGCGCGGTCCCCATCACGTTGCAATGGCCGAGGCTCGGTGTCGCAGCCGCCAGTAACTGCAGAAAGCCCTCTTCATCGATCTCGCCAGCACCCAGTCTGCGTCGAGCCTCCCAAATGATCGTGCCACCACCGGTAGGTTCGCCATCAATCACACTGTTGAGCATCGGGCCGCCATTGAATATCAAGGACGGTAGATCGGTGGTTGCGGCTGCCATGAGCGCTGCTGGTGTTGTCTTGTCGCATCCGGTCGTAAAAATAACGCCGTCGATCGGATACCCGAAGAGCACCTCCACCAATCCCAGGTAGGCAAAGTTTCGATCGAGCGCCGCGGTCGGACGCCGCGTGGACTCTTGGAGGGGATGCATCGGAAAAACCATTGGAACTCCCCCCGCATCCCGAATGCCATCGCGCAGTCGATCCACGGTGTGGAGATGCGCGCGATTGCAGGGTGCGAGATCGTTGGCCGATTGAGCAATCCCGATGATCGGACGGCCGGAACGAAGTTCCCCAAGCGTCATTCCATAATTGAAATAACGCTCCAGATAAATCGCCGTCATGCCGGGGTTGGATAGGTCGTTGAACCACGCTTCGGATCGCAATCGTTTGGTCATTGTTCCCTTTTCGCGGCTTGCGCTTTGACAAGTATTCGACAGACTATTCGAGCTCTTCGATCAGAGCCACCACACCCACTCCACCCTGAACATTGAGTAAGCCGATACACCGACCGCTCGAGGTTTCCAGCACCGGCGCGGAATCCAAATCGGCCGAGACGGGGATCCTCGAATCGATCTGCCATCCCTTAGCCGTCGGAGTCAATCTTCCGGCGTCGAGGATCAGCCCCTTCGAAAATTCCGGTGCAGCCACAACGACATCCACGGGTGATTTGGTGACGCTCTTTGTTTCAGGTCTCGAGGGAGGCTGCGATGGAGTCTCTGCGGAGATTGGTGTGAGAGAAACATTTTTTGCAGCGAACGGGACTACCGATTCGAGATTGGCCGTTTGAAGCGGTATCTTGACCATGCGATGGCCATCGCTCAGAAGACTCGATGCGATGGGATCCGATGGCGATTGAGCAGTTCCGACGAACTCAACGCTCGCAGAATCCTTTATCGCACCCTTCGGCACCGCACAGAGATCATCGCGGCACACCAAACTGCCATCATCGAGGATCAAAGCCCAACCCTGCCTTTGGCGGTCAACGGTGAATCCGAACGATTTCTCTTTCCATCGCAACGCCATCCGATGCGATTGATGCGTCTGGAACCGAATGTTGTCCCAGCGAGCACCGTATGGAAGGGATGGTTGCCAATCCAACCAATCATCGAGTGGTTCGTCAACCAGTTCAAATCGAGACCCGGTCGATGCGATACGCCCTTCGGTATTCGGCGTGGCAAACTCGATACCTCCGTAGAGGATTTCGCCGATGCTGTCCGCGGCGATACTGATTCCGCGAAGGCCCAATTCAAAACGCCATCCGCTGCGAACCCAAAATTTCGAATTGCTGCGAACCAACTCGTGATACTCCGGATCGATCGCGGCCCGCACAATGACGCTTCGTGAATCGCTTGCCAGTTCGACACTGAGCACATCACCGACTCGGAATCCGCGATGCAGGATCGGTGCGCCGCTGGTCAGTCCATGCCGTTGTTTGCTGTCCAGCACGATCTCGATCGATCCCTCTTTGGGATGGATCGGAGGAGGTGCCTCCAACCCGATGAATCGTCTTGTTTTGGCCCCGTTCCCCTTCCCAGGTTCCATGGCGATGTACTTTGGCCCAATCACGGTTTCCAAACCTTGGATCGAATCGATCGAAACCACCGGTCGAGCGATCCAGAAGCGAGTCCCCTCGGTGACGACTGACTTTGCGTTGGGCGTTAATCGCACGGTTGCCAAGACACCGGGTGGGTTGGCGCGGAGGTCGATCTTCTCCACCCGTCCGATTTCGATCCCTCGAAATCTCAGGGCGTCCGCAGGTTGCAGCCCATGCCCCTGATCAAATTCGATCTCGATCCATTCCCCTTGATTGCGATACGCGCTGAAGAGCAACCAGGCGCTCAAGGCTGCGCATGCGAGAGTCAGCAACCAAACGGCGCTCGGGCGTCTCTTCTTTGCAGGTTCCGTAATCGCAGAGGGTATCGATGAGTTCATCGGTGCGGGTGCCGTTACGGAAGCAGCCGAGTCAGACGGCGGCGGATCGGACGGTGTAGGATCGGACGGTGTAGGATCGGATGAGGCATTAGCCATGGATTGGTGACCGTCGAAAATGATGCGGTGTTGTCGCTAATGGAATCACGATAGGTGAAATCCCATTCTACGCGGATTCTCCCATGGAAACATGGGACGACGTCGATGCTGAAACGTCATTGCATGGAGGTCGGCACATGTGGAGCCCGGTGTATTGACCCTCACAAAGGCATCGCACACCTCGCGATAGGCTGCAAGTGGTGCATGGACCCCGCGCGCCACCAAAACCCGAAAAGAACAGGGATCGATCCCGCAACTGCGAAGCTGTTGGAGGCTGAATGGGACCATGCGCCGCGTTGTTAGCATGATGGTCAATGGGGAATCGATCGATCGAACGATTGACGTTAGGCCTTGATCGAACTCTCGAATCCCCCCGTGTCGCGCTTCCGATTCCGAGAACCGACCAGGATGCATCGATTCCACCAAGACAAGCATCGTGTAGGGATTTCCATGTCTTTGATCGGTATGTCCCCCGATCTCGAGTGACAGATGGCTTCCAACGCCGGACTCGCGGCAACGCTGCACGGCCTCTGGATCGAAGATGCAAAGGAAGCTTGGCCCGATCTTCGAGCGATGCAATGCTTCGAGCAAGAAAGTACCATCCGCAGCGGATCCACCACCCACATTGTCCCCCATATCGAGAAGGCACGTCCGTCCCTCGCCTTGGGCGACTATCGTATCGATCGCTTGCTGCACACTGATCAGTTGTCCAACCATCGAATCGCGCGCTTGCCACAGTGCATCCGCAAGTTCATCGGCGAATCGTTGGGCGGATTCGCGATCATCATCGGTGACTACTAGAGTCGCGGTTCCCATCTCCGGCACATCGGCGTAGGGAAAACCGAGCAGAACGCTGTTGCTCAAAACTCTAGGGCTTTTGAGTTGCCGATCCGCCTGCTCATAAATGGGAAGCAAATGGGGTTCCGAGGTCCCCTGTCGCTCGATATTGATCACCATCGGTGGAAACGCAGCAGCCATCGTCGGACGTATTTCGCCGGCCAAGGTACGGGCCATCAATCGCGCCGCCTCGATCCCTCGATCCCTTTGATCCAAGTGTGGGTTTGTCCGATAGGCTACAAAGGCATCGACTGCATCCACCATCGGTTGCGACAAATTCGCATGAGCATCCAAAGTGGCGATGATCGGAATGGAATCGTTCAAAGATGCCCGCAACCGACTGAGCCAGTATCCATCGGCGTCGAGATGGTCTTCAGCGACCGCAGCGCCGTGGACTGCCAAGAGCAAACCATCGAGCCTGCCAGCATGCGATATCTCGCTGAGCATGATGTCGAGCAAGCTATCGAGTAGGCCCGCTTGCAATACTCCCGAAGGAGTCGCTCGAAACGCTGCGAGTGGGACTGGCTCGATCATCGCAGCCTCCATCGTGGAACGTTGCGGGTTCCTCAAACCTTCAAAGAATCCTCCGGTCTCGTGATGGCTCGTGGCGAGCTTATTCGCAACCTCGCCACCCGTCAGAAAAAGATCTTCCCGAAAGCGATCGATCTGCGTGGTGCCTGAGATAAAGGTGTTTGATTCGTGCATCAATGCAGCGATGCCGACTCGCATACTTTGGATTCCTTGCTCATCAATCATGGAGTCACACGCCGCAGCGTCCGGCCGTTCACCTATAATACAGAAGATCGCAGGAAAACTATTGTAGGCATCCACGTGTCTGAGGGGACAGGACAGCATGAATCAATCATTGCACTCGCTCGAAGAACTCCGCAGGAGCCTGTATTCCGCAGTGGTCTGCGACGCGCTTGACCAATTGGGTTTTCGAGATCAATCGCCACGCATTGCGTTGGGTTGTTCAACATGGAATATCGGGACGGAGCACAGTGTGTTAGTCGGCCGTTGCCGTACCATGTTGTGGGCCGACATGTACGAATTGGATCCGAAACCTTACGAATTGGAGCTTCGGTCGGTTGATGCATGTTGCCCGGATGATGTGATGATTGCGGCGACTGGAGGATCGCTTCGCTCCGGTATCTGGGGCGAGTTGCTTACGACCGCTGCGATGCGGCGAGGTTGCGTGGGGGCGATCATCGATGGCGCTGTGCGCGATCTGGACAAGATCGCTACCATGGGCTTTCCGGTCATCGCGCGCGGCACATCTCCCTACGATAGCCTGCATCGACAACGGGTCGTGCAAATCGATGTCCCTGTTCAAATCGATGGTGTCACCTTTCAGCCAGGCGACCTTGTTTTTGCGGATCGTGATGGCGTGGTGGTTGTGCCACAACACATTGAGAAACAAGTCATCGAACGGGCTCTCGACAAAGTGCACGGGGAGAATAAAGTGCGCGACGCAATTCGAAACGGAATGTCAGCATCGCAGGCGTTCCAAACTTATGGCGTTCTTTGATCATGCCGCATAGCGATCGTTCCCTTGTTGACGACGCAAACGTTTTCGTTCCGCCTTTGAAAGATGGCGATAATCACTTGAGCCATCGTCGTCATCCTCGCTTTGATTGGAGGAATTCGATGTTGGCTGGGATACTGTTGATTTGGCAGAAGTGCTCGGGAATGGTGTACTCGAAGCAGCGATCGGCTTTGGTCCGCCATCACCTCCGGTAGCGGAAGTAGAAGCAGACGATGCTCCACGCGTGGGAAGAGCATTATCTACTGGCGGCTTGAGTTTAAGTCCGTCCAGCCAGCCAAAGATCTTCGATGCAAGCCGTTTTGTTCCTTTGCTATCCGAGGATGCTGCAAGCTTTGCACTCTTGGACTTCTCCTCGCTTCGATCGGCAGATTTGTGACTGGATGGTTTCGATTCGCCTGTTTCTTTCTTTTCGATCGTAGCCTGCGTTCGTTTGCGGAATGGGAACCAGGATTTCTTTGGAGCTTTTGGATCGGAGTCGTCCTTCTTTGCTGGCGACGTCGACGTGCTGGCCCCCGTCGGCTTCGATGTCGTTGGATCGGCTAGCTTCTTGGAGCGGCCGAACGAAGGAATCCAACCGCGTTTGGTTGGGTTCGCTTCGGTTTTGGTGTCCTTCTTGGAGTCTTGTTTGGCCGGTTCTGGCTTAGCGGTAGGTTTGCTGACGGTCTTAGGTGTTGTGGATGTAGTTGCACTGCGGCTTTGCACATCCGCCGACTTGTTTCCGCCCAGTCCAAACCAACCGGATTTCTTCGTTAGCCCTGTATCAGCCGGGCCGCCTTCGTCCTCTGCGATTGGTTCGCCGATGAGGGATTCATTGGCTTCCTCGCGACTGGGAAGAATTCCGAACAGACGCATCGGTCGCTTTGGTTCTTGAGGAGGACTTGCAGTCTTGGTCGCATCGGACTTGCCTGTCCGAGTGTCTGTCGATTCATCGTCGGTTGGCTTAGCAGATCGACGCCATGGTAACCATGTCTTCTTTGGAATCGTATCCAGAACGCCGTCGTCGGCTTCGTCTTCATCATCGTCCTTCTCTTTGTCGCCATAGGTCTCGTCGTCCGAGGATTTCGACCGCGACCATGGCATGCGCGGCATCGAAGGCATGCCGATCTTGAAATTCGAAGGTGCTGCAATAGCGCGTTCGACGAAACGCTTCTGAGCTTGAATGTAACAATAGCGCAAGTACATGCCCGCAGACTGGAATACCAGTAGTACTCCTCCAAGCCAACACGCACCAACCGTCAAATCGATCGTGCCGGTGCTCCAGTCCAGTTTCAGTAGTCCGGTCCCCAGCAAAGCTGCACAAGCCCAGGCGACAAGCCCGCCAAACCAAAAAGCCACGGCTGTCGGAGTTCCCTTTAATTCACTCGATAGGCGCAATCCCGTAATCGCGATAAGTGACGCATAACAGGCCAATACCAACGGCCAACCGCCATAACCGATCTCTTTGCGAGTCCAGCCATCGATGGATTGCCCAAACAAATACAGAGCGGATGTTGCAGTATCGAAACTCGAAAACAAGGCAACGCAGGCCAAGACGATCCAAATCCGATACTTGGCTCGATAGTCGTCGAGTTTATGTTGGCGAATGCGATAGATCATCCAGGCCACAATCGCCGTCAGCATCCATAACTGGCACGTCATCCAGTTCGCGATGCTGTGGGGACTCCGGACATCAAACAACTGCAGGATCAAAGTCGTAGAGCGGCCCGTGTCACTGGCTCGCACATGAAAAAGATAGTGGGCCAGCAACAGCAATCCCCACACAGTCCACATCACCGTCAATACCAAGGCGAGTGACCCGGGCCGGATGGGGATGAGTTGGACCATTCGTTGCTGACAGGTCTTGCGAACCGCTTGGCTGTATCCGGGATCGCGATAGCCAGTGTGAAACGTTTCCGCGCGATCCTCCATCGATGCGCGTCGAGACCGCCGCTGCGCTCGGGCGGATTCCACCGCAAAATCCGAGTCGGCAGCAATCGATTCGCGGATCACGCGTCGGCGCCGGTCATTGCGATGGGAACGGGAGAAGGACATTTCGGCTCGAGAGGCTTGGGAAAGCACGTCAGGCGTGGCAATGCGATGAGCCGATCCGCCATCCGTGCGGACCCATTGCAGCCCTCGCCAACCGGATGCTTCGCAAATCCACCCGTTCACGTCAAGGGGAATTGCCAGCAGGTGGATTTTCCGATCCCGTTGAACCATGAATCCGCAGATACTTCAACGTGAGATCCCTTTGCTAGCCAACTTCTCCGTCTTCTTCCCAATGGATATCGTAAACCAACCCGTGGGGCCTTCGAATTATGGTACACAAGAAACAGATTGCCATGTGGCATGCCTTCGTAATGACGATTATCCTGTGTGCTCACATTTCACTGTTCTTCACGAAACGCCAAGTCGGACGAAAGCCCACGGAGCAAAATGCGAATCCGGTTTTCCTGCGAGTGCGGTGCGATTTACGAGGTTCCTGGCAACTATGCTGGGAAAACGTTGAAGTGCAAGGCCTGTGAGCAACCGATCTGTGTTCCACAATCGTCGCAGATCTCTCCAGAAAAGTCGCCATCCAAAGCGCAGGCCGAACAGTCCACCGCGGTATCGTGGGATACAGATATCGATAGTGCGATGGCATCGGTACCATTCCCGCCGAAGCGAAAACCGATCGCCTATTCGCCCGAGGCGCAAAGCCTGCGAGCTAAGCACGCCAGAAATGAACAGGGGCAAGGGTTCACAGCCGCGAACCCAGCGCTGCTGCGAGTTAATCTTTGGAAGTACTTTAGGAGTTTCCCGTATCCGTTTATGTTGCGCCTTGGGCTGCTGTCTATGGCTCTCGGGCTCTCAACGATCACATGCATCGGATATCCACTGGTACTGGCTTGTGCATACTTCATGTTTCGACTCGTACAATCGGTTCGTAAGAAATTCGTGTCCGGTTGCATTTGTCCTGCAAGAATACTCACGGTCGATCCGCCGGTCATTGCCGTGTACAGCGATCTGTCGCTCGGTGTTGGTTCGTGCAAAGTCATTCGCCTCATGGAACAACCGCTCCATCGACTCGAGCCCTTCCGAGCGCGTCCGGGCCGGATTTCTGCAGTCTGTTTCTTTCAGGGTATGTGCCCTGGATTTTCCGATCATTGGTTCATGCCCCTGCCGACCATTACGGAATTAGCCTCGAACAAGACGATAGAGTTGAAGCGAGTCTTTGACAGTATCCCCGATTCACTCTGGGAGGAACTGGAACAAGGGTTGACCCAGTTGCCCGATAATCCAGAGCTTCGAACCTATCGAGTCATACGCAGGGACTTCGAGCCCAAGCTTTCTTTCTCCAGTCCGTTGGAGCTGCAATCGCTCTGTCAAAATTTTCTGCCTCAAGCCGACGGGATGATCGGTTCGGCCGTCACAAACGAAGTATTCAATCATGCAACCCGATACTTGACGTACCCAGTAGAGCGATCGAGCGTCATCGCTATTGTGCAGAGCTTCAATGCCGGAGCGATCATTACTGGCAACGCACTGATCTTCTTCTTTCGAGACGATTCGAGAAAACCGATCACGATTCCCTGGGCATCCATCAAAGTCGCCCACACTTCTTTGGAACATATGGAGATCCTGACAATCGCCGACGAGCGAATACTGATACCTTGCCAAGCCGCCATGCTCACGATGGTTCAGCTTGAGAAGTTAATCAACCGCGGCGTTGGAGTTGGACCGCAAGACTAGAAGCGATGCAACTGTCTGCTTTGAGTTCAGTAGTACTTGTTCGAGTTCATAAGTCCGACCGTGAACAGGATGAAACCACCCAGAAAGAGTACAGAAAACGGGCCCCATCGGAATAATGTGACGATCCACGGTGGAACCCGAACCATGCCTTGCTCTGTCATATCGCCAACGTCTGATCGCATGGATTTCCCGGCGGTGGATGTATCCGTCCATACACTTTCGTCGATTATCGGTTTGTCGCTTTCCTGATCATCCTTTGCTGATTTCGATCCTTCTTTGCCGTTGCCTTCGAATGGGTCGCTGCGATCCCCTTGGTTGCTGCTGTTGTTTTTCGCTTCGCTGTTTGGAAATGTTTTGATGGCGGGGTTTGGATCTTGGAGAGCACGGCGTTCCCGGATGTCGCGCGACGTAAAGACACTCGTCGTTTTCTCGCCGGTCTCGTCCGTGAATTCCGCTTTGAGAGCCACCCCTCGGGGTAAGATCTCCGAAACCTTTGCTTCGAACCAGTTATCGAAGTATCGAATCTCGATCTTGTCACCCACTTTGTAGGGGAGCGGTTCGAACTGCGCGTGCACGGGATCTACGTACGCTACGATCCCGATACAGAATATCACTGGAATGAGCAGTTGCCGCAGATTCTCGGTTATCATGGTTCGCGAATACTCGCTGGTTGCTAAAGAGTTGATCGTAAATCTCGACGAAATGTTAACAGGGAATGAACGCATGTTGCGATATGTGTACGCTGCATTATCGGCAGTAGGATTGATCTTGCCCATGGTCTGCTTCGGGATCCATTTTACCAGAGCAGGGGAACAAGCATGGGGGGAGTTTTTTGCTGCACCTTTCGCAACCTGGGTGATTTCTGGATTCAGTTGGGATCTGATGCTGACCGCCACGGCATGCACCATTTGGATGGCCAGCGAGTCAAAACGACTTGGCATGCGAGGTTTCATCTGGCACTTCTTACTGATCTTTTTGGTTGGGATCTGCTTCGCTTTGCCTACGTTCCTATACCGCCGTGAGAACCATCTAAAGCGATAATCGCACTACTTATGATGCATGCTCGAAAGGATTTTGAGTTGCAATTGTCTCAATCCTGCCATTCAGCAATCAAGAGAGTTGCGTTTTTCAGGCACGAGCCAAATCGCAAGGATCCCCAAAGCATAGATGAGGGCGCAAATCGTACCCACTTGTCGATAGTCGCCACCCAGCAGAGCGAATAAGCCACCCGCGAAGAGCACACCAATCGCCGTTGCAAAGCGGCCAGAGTTATACGCCAACCCGCTTCCTGTGGCCCGCACATGCACTGGAAAAATCTCCGGCAAAAAGACAGCCAGCCAACCGAAGAACAACGTTGCGACCAACCCCTGCGCGAAGACCACCGCATGGAAACCAGGCTGCATCGGTGCAGTCCATTGGAACATCGCGATTGTCAAAATGGTCGTGCCGATACTGATCAACAGATAACACGTTCGCCTGCCGAGATAGCCAACCAATTGGGCTCCGATGAAACTCCCGATCGTTGCACCCAATGCCCACCAGCCCTGCGTTGCTCCCTTGTAGCCAGGATCCTGAGCGCTCGCAATCTTGTCCGCCCACGGAATCATCCACTTGCTCGCCGACCATGCTCCAATGAGCGGTATCGATGCCAAGCAAATCGCGACGAAAGTAATCGGCAATAGATCGCGGTGGAACAATGCGCTCAACGACGTCGACCGCCGCATGGGTTCCCGATGTCGACTGGCTAACCATGCCGGAGATTCGGGCAACACGGTGAGAACGGCTATTCCCAAGATTGCGGGCACTCCAGCGAGATAGAACAGCCATCGCCATGACTCAGCGCTGACCGGCCAAATGCGCACAATCTGGGACAACAAAAGAATACCGCCGTTGAGACCTGCACTCATCACTCCCATCGCTAGCGGCCGACTGACCGTGGACCAGCTCTCGGCAACCAAGGCCATCGCATTGGGCCATAAACCTCCTACCCCCAAACCGACCAAGAAACGGAGAATCAGCATTTCTTCCTGACGGGTGACCCAGGCTCCCATCGCAGCGAATATCGAATAGAACAGGATACTAACCCCCATCGCGCGGGACCGTCCGATCCGATCTCCGAGATTGCCAAGAACAATCCCTCCAATCGCCGCTCCTAACATCAATGCTGCTGTGAACCAAGCAAACCACTGTCCTCCAAGTTCGGCGGTGTACGATTCACCGATGAGGCTCTTTGAAACACTCAGCGAAGCGATTGGCATCAACCCCAGTTCGATCCCATCAAAGACCAATCCCAAGCCAGCAGCCACTAGAATCGAAGTCCGTGCGATCGGCGATAAGGGGGAGTTGCTCATGGGGCGTTCCGATCTGCCGAGCCATCGACAGCCATGCGGCGTACCACTTCGATGACCGCGCTATTGTCCATTTCGCCAAGTCCCATCGCTTCCCCCTGCTCCAACCATTTTCGATGGACATCGACAAGTTCGGGATGCATGCCGACTTGATGGGCCGCGTTCAAGATCAATCGAATATCCTTAAGATGCTGGGACAATTTGGCTTGAGTGGCATAATCTCGGCCCACCATTTTGTCCCCTTTGGTATCCATTTGTTGGGAATAGGCAGCGCTGCCGCGGAGGACTTCGAGCGCTTGCTGGCCGTCGATTCCCAGTCGCTCAGCGAGAGCCAATCCTTCTGCCAATGCTGCTCGATTCAGGCCGAGGACCAGATTGCTGACCAGCTTCATATTGGCTGCATTGCCACAAGCTCCGACGTAGAAGACCCGTTTGCCGAGTACTGGCCATAGATCGCTGCAGGCATCAAATGGTTTTCGATCGCCGCTGGCAATAACCGTTGCCTGTCCCTCGCGAGTCTGATGGCTTGAACCGGAAATCGGAGCATCCAAATAGGCCGCACCGAGATCAGCCAAACGCTGTTGCCATCGGCGACTTTGCGACGGATCCCCCGTGGTCGTGTCGATGATGATATGACCGGGGCGAATACTCGGGAGCCATTTGTGCAGCACCTCTTCAACCACTTCACTCGAATAGAGGCAGAGGATAATTCGCGTGCATTGTTGCAAGGGGTTTTCGGACCAAAGGGCTCCTCGCTCAATCCATTCGGTCGCCTTATCCCGAGTGCGGTTCCAGACAACGAGTGGATAGCGATGGGCGAGAATACGCGGTGCGAGTGCGCTTCCCATAAGTCCCAAACCGACCAGGCCGATCGGGTCGCGTTTGGATGGGTCCACGTGCTGCTCCGAAGTGCGAATAGGACGACTATCCGATCAAGTCATGGATGACGCGTCCGTGAACATCGGTCAGTCGAAAATCTCTGCCAGCGTAGCGATAGGTCAAACGCTGATGATCTAATCCTAACAGATGAAGCATCGTAGCATGTAGGTCGTGAATCGACATCGGGTTTTCAACGGCCTTGAATCCAAACTCGTCGGTCGCACCGTAAATGGTTCCTTTGCGGACGCCCCCACCCGCCATCCATAAGGAAAACCCCCAGTGGTTGTGGTCGCGGCCCTGGGAAGCACCGCCACCGTTTTGGTTCATTTCGACCGACGGAGTGCGTCCGAATTCGCCCGTGCACAGGATCAAAGTTTTATCGAGCAATCCGCGTTGCTTGAGGTCGGTGATCAATGCGCCGAGGCCTTGGTCGCATTCATTCGCAACTTTGCGATGCTCGTCTTTGATATTGGAATGGCTGTCCCATGGTTGCATGTTGCCGTGCCACGTTTGCACGAAACGGACACCCCGCTCCACCAATCTCCGCGCGATGAGCAGTTGCCGATTTTGTGGGCCTTCGCCATACATTTTGATGATGTGCTCGGGCTCTTTTGACAAATCGAAAGCATCGATCGCTTCCGATTGCATGCGGTAGGCCAACTCAAACGATCGGATCCGCGCTTCGACGTGTGACTCTTCGGCATGTTTCATCGCATGTTGGGCGTTGAGTTGCTGAAGCAACGAGAATTGCTCCGCCTGTTCCTCGGTTGTTATTCGCGAATTTCGGATATTGGAGATCAGTTGAGTCGGATCGGTCTTGGAGGTATCGATTAGGGTTCCTTGATAGGCCCCGGGCAGAAACGCACTTCTCCAATTTCCAGCGCCACCGACTGGTAGTCCGCCGGGACAAAGCGCGACAAAACCTGGAAGGTTTTCGTTCTCGGTCCCCATGCCCCAGGTCAACCAAGAGCCCATACTCGGTCGCACTAACCGCATGTCCCCGGTGTTCATCAGCATCAAGGTCATTTCATGGCTCGGAAGCTCCGCATACATCGAGCGCACCACGGCCAACTCATCGGCGCAGCGTGCCAAGTTCGGGAACAGATCGCTGATCGGTATGCCGCTTTCTCCATGCTGCTGAAAGGTGAATGGCGAAGGCAAAGCAACACCGGTCTTCCGTTCCGTCTGCAGATTATCGAACGGCAGCATCTGTCCTGCCCGTTTGGTCAGTTCCGGTTTGGGATCAAACGTGTCGACTTGGGACATGCCGCCATTGAGAAAGATATGAATCACATGTTCAGCCCGACCTGGGAAATGGGTGCGTGAGGACGCGACCGATGGGTCGGCAGCCCTGCAAAGATTGGCCAGTGCGAGGGTGCCAAACCCCATACCGCATCGTGCAAAAAAATCTCTTCGGTTATTCATCGTTGCACTGCCAGTTTTCGGTTGATGTCAATCGATAAACATGAACTCATTGGAGGCGAGCAACACATGAGCCAATCGGCTCCAGCGTTGCTGCGGCCAGCCCTCTGCGGGACGCTGGTCCATTCCACCACGTAGAAAAGCGGTCATCTTTTCGATCTCCTCCGCCATGGGATCGCGGCCCCAAAGGCGACGCATCATCCATCCGATGCGACCCTCGTCGCTCTTGTCGGTAGCATGCTCTAGCGATTTGCGGGCCAAGGATTCCGCCCGATCCTGAACAAAGTCAGAATTCAGAGCGTACAGTGTCTGCTGAGGGACCGTCGTATCAGGTCTCTTGGCGGTACATGCATTGGGATTGGCACCGTCAAAAGTGCTGGAGAAATTCGAAACAATATCGCGATTGATAAACGCGTAAACACTTCGGCGTGGAATCGCGGGCTGTGTGTTGATATCAAAGGGACGACCCCGTTGGGACTCGTCCAATTCCATCGATACCATCAACATTGCATCGCGCATCGCCTCCATGTCCAGCCGGCGAAGGGGCATACGCCACAAAAGACGATTCTCAGGATCGCGAGCTCGGTACTCTCGATTTTCTACGGCAGCTTGGCGATATACGTCGGTCAGCATGATGCGTCGATGCAACTTCTTGATCGACCAACCATCCTGAAGAAAAGTCGTCGCCAAGTAGTCGAGCAACTCCGGATGAGTTGGCGAGTTGCCTCGAGTACCGAAATCGTCTGGGCTACGTACCAACCCTTCACCGAAATGCCGCTGCCAAACCCAGTTGACAATCACACGCCGCGTTAGCGGATTGTCGGGATCTGTAATGCGATGAGCTAACTGCAGTCGCCGATTTTCTTCGGGAAAGGAGTTGGACTTCGACTTGGAAGCAAGCGAAAGAAATCCAGGCTCCACCATCGGTCCGCGATCGATCGGATTGCCTCGACGGAGCAAGTGAAACGGTCCCGCTTTGTTATCTTCCTTCAAGATCATCGAGCGAGGCGGTGAGCCGGGGGACTCAAGATGCAAACCTTCGATCGCTCCTTCCTTGCCCCGGAAGTTATCTTGGATGGTGCGGTTGAGAAGTCCAGCAGCCATCTCGGGTGGCATTACCGTCGGTGTGCCTTCGTGGTACAGATGATGACGGAGTTGTTGGAAGATCGGGCTGTTGATTTCTGCATGGCGAGGATCTTCGTCGGGAATGATCTTGTCTGGAGATTCCGCTTCGATGGTGGCATCGATAAGCGACTGCATCCACTTTTTGTGTGTCTCCGCAAAGAGTTTTCCATACGCATCGGTGACGGCCAGCAAATCGACGGCATTCGAATCACGGAGAGCCTTCACCACCAGAGGATTCCATTTGGGCGCAACTGTACCTAAACCATGCGGTTCCGCGAACTTTGCGGGATCGCCGTTTTCCTCCTCCATGCGACGGATAAATTCGCTGAACTTCTCCGCGAACTGAGATTGCTCAAAGCCAGACAACTGAACCCAGGGGCCGAAGACAGGGTCATCTTTCGACATCGCCTGCAGATAATCTCGCCATCGATTTAAGACCAGGGGTCGCACATCATCGGTGCGATAGGACAAAAATGCAGCGGAAAGATCCTGCTCCGGTGTTCCCTTGGCAAGTTCTCGAAGATAGAGGCCTACTTGCATTCGCAGACGGGACTGCATCACGGCGACCTGATCTCGTTCTGTATCGTTTGCGGAGTGCTGACGGCGTTGCAGTTCGGTTTGATAGGCACGATAAGCCTCGCTATCGGCAGGCTCGCCGACCGTGGGTAGCTCCTTAGGTGGTCGGCTGCTGGCCAGTGCCGCATACAATCCATAGTATTCGGCTGTCGGGATCGGATCGTATTTGTGATCGTGGCAACGAGCGCAGGCAACTGTCAGTCCCATCAGTCCTCGAGTCACCACGTCGATCTGGTCATCGATCAAATCATGGCGGCTTCGATACTGCATGCCTACGGTCAGGAACCCGAGCCCCGCGAGGGAGGAATCGTTTTCCGGCAATCCCAATTGATCGGCCGCAATTTGCTCATGGATGAATCGATCGTACGGCACATCGCGATTGAATGCGTCGATGACATAATCGCGATAGGTGTAGGAAAATGGAAACTTCCTGAATCCGATCGCCGCACCTCCATGAGTATCGGCATACCGAGCGATGTCCAGCCAATAACGTCCCCAGCGCTGACCATAACGAGGGGACTCGAGTAGACGGTCGATCACTTTGGCGTGCGAATCGGTTGAATCATCGGATAGAAAAGCGTCGATGTCTTCGCTGGACGGAGGTAGTCCATGGAGATCGTAGGTTGCTCTGCGGATCCATTTTCGCTTATCGATCGGTGGAGATAATTGCATTCCTTGGTGTTCTAGGCTTGCGACGATGAAACGATCGATGTCGGTCGATGCAGGCGTTGCTGTCGGTGGGAGATTGTGAGTTTCGATAGGGCGGAAGGACCAATGCTCCTCATAAGGTGCGCCTTGGTCGATCCATTTGCGCAGTGTGTCAACTTGGTTCGGAGAGAGACGTTTGCCGGTCTCTGGTGGAGGCATACGGAGGGAGTCATCTTCGCTAGAGATTCTCGCTATCAGTTCGCTTTCTTCGGAGTGATTCGGACGGATCGCATGCCCAACAGCGCCGTCACGGGTATCTAGGCGGAGGTCGCCTTGCAGTTGTGCTTCGTCGTGTCCATGGCAATGCAGGCAGTATTCGGCCAGGATCGGGCGGATCTCGGTGCTGAAGCGCACTTCGTCTGCTTGGATATAAGAGGCGACAGAAAGCATGGCAAAAGTGCACAGCCATGCACTCTCCAGCATCATTGTTCGCGTCAGTATACTTCGAAATTTCTGCATTCGAGAAATCCAAGCGTTGCCAAGGATGGTTTCGGTCGTGGCCGGGGGTGGGGGCGGGTGGCCACGGGAAAAGAACAAGATTCAACACTAGTATAGTGGGCCTTCGAGAAAGAAGCATCCGGAAAGGGGGACCCGAAAGTTCGCCTTACAGGTGCTGAAGATGGACCACAGAAGAAAAAACATTGGAACGAGGGAATTAGACCAGACCTAGTCTTAGGTTATGTAGTCCAGTCTGTCAGTTCCAACGCTTTGAGTCACCCAGGGACTGTGCATTCCTAAAGACTCCCCCCGCTACTTTAGGTTCGCAAAATTTTTCCATCAGCCAAATAACCAACTGCCAATTTCACCGGGTACATTTTGCTCGGACCAAATTGGGGTTTCACGGTGGCGAGAGTTGGAGTTCAGGCGTTGTCGCGGATTTTTTCGAGTAGCTTCTTCGTGGCGGCGATCCCTTCTTCAGGGCTCATTCGCGAGCCTTCGTACTCGATGCCAACCCATCCGCGATAGCCAGCATCGAGAACAATCTTCATCATGCGTGGAAAGTCGATCTTGGTTTCATTCCCCTCCGCATCGAAGTCATAACTCTTTGCCGAGACTGCCTTGGCGAGCGGCATCAAGTCGGTTACTCCCTGATAGCGATCGTACTCGTAGAAATTTCCAAAATCTGGAAGGGTGCCGCAGTTATCCAACCCAGTGGCTCGAATGGTTTCGGCAAGCCACTTGCCGTTCGAACTAAGACCACCATGGTTTTCGACGATGACGTTGATACCCAAGGGTTTTGCGTATTCGGACAAACGGCGAAGGCCATCGGCGGCCAGTTTGACTCCTTCCTCATAAGGCTTATCGGTCTCCGCATTGACTCGAATGGAATGGCATCCCAGAAACTTAGCCGCATCGACCCACTTGTAATGATTCTCGATTGCCTTTGCACGTTTGGCACTGTCACTGTGACCTAGTCCCCCTTCGCCATCGATCATGATCAGCACGTTGGTGACGCCAAGATCCGTCGTCCGCTTTTTCATCTCAGCGAGATAGGTTTCGTCTTTAGCCTTGTCCTTGAAGAACTGGTTGACGTACTCGATCCCATCGATATTGAACTGCTCCTTGGCAACTTTAGCGAAGTCCAGGTTGTCCATTTTCTTTGCGAAGAGTGGCTTATGGAGTGACCATTGAGCCAGCGAAATCTTGAAACGCGGTGTAGGTTCTGTTTGTGCCCAGGTCGCTCGCGACGCGCAAGCAGCAGTCAGAGCAGCGGCAGAAGTGGTGGCGAGGAAGTTTCTTCGATCAAAGGTTGGTCGCATAGAATTCGGGGGGATGGAAGGAATGAGGATGCGGTGAGAAAATAACTGCAACGCCAGAAAAATTCCGTTGCCAGCGATAGACGTCGATTGTATTTCCCGATCTGCTATCCGGCAAGCAAAAGTTCGATACGGCAAAGATAGACACCGAATGCCAGGCCGCAGAGATTCGCCATTCCGAAGCGATAAACAACTCACCCCCATCGACATCGCATGGGATCTCGAGAGACCCGTTCCCCCGGATACTGAGTTGCTGCTCCGTCGAGCCGACAGCCTGCTCCAAGCCTATTGGGATGCTTGGCATCGAAAGCCGATTGAGCAGTATGTGGCTTGCGATTTCCGAGACGTTTGGCGGGCCCTGGCAACGGTTCGCGAACTGCAACTCGCTCAGGGTAATTTGTTCCTGGAATGGGGGTGCGGGTTCGGTATCGTCACCGCGATGGCGAATCAATTGGGATGGGGGGCGATCGGGATCGAAGCCGAGCCCTTTCTGGTTTCCGAGGCTCGAACGTTCCTCGCGGCCGAAGGGATCAAGGCTGAAATCTGGCAGGGGAACTTTTTGCCAAGTGGCAGCGAGCGACTGGCTCGGCATCAGTCACATCACGCGTCCTTGTTCCATCAGGTCCCATCGGCGTATTCGCAGCATGACATGCAGCTCGACGATTTCGCATTCGTATTCGCCTATCCATGGCCAGGTGAAGATGGTTTTCTTAAGGATGTCTTTCGCGAGTATGCCGCACCCGGTGCTTTGCTTCTCGTCTTTCGCGGTCCCTACGAATTGGAATTGTACCGCAAGACCAACTAACAAGACTGACTAAATAGATCGCGTGGTCCACTCGCCATCGATGCTTCGCCAAGTCGATCCTGTAGGATTCGCGTTGCGAAGGGTGTCCGGAAGTCGATTTTCACGGACCGCATCAAAGCAAGTCAGCTTGGCAAAACGAAGCATGCTGGCTGGTATACCCACGGCCGTGAAGCCCGGATGACTGGTAGCTGGATAGGGGCCGCCGTGATTCATGGCTGGACTAACAGCAACACCTGTCGGCATCTTGTCATTGAGAATCCGGCCCACGCGTTGTGCGAGAGCATCCGCGACACGAATATAGGACGAATCATCGCGACCGCTGGTATCGCTGTAGATCGAACCGGTCAGGTTTCCTTCGAGTGCATCGATGATCGAGATCAATTCATCGAGATCTGCACAGACAGCGATCAAGACTGCGTTGCCGAACGCTTCGGTTTGAAACGTATGCGTGTCTGCCAGCATTTGGGAGCCTGAAACACGGAGCACGGTATTCGCAACGGCGCATCGTGAGCCAGGCAATTTACTACCTCCTGTCAGATTCGATGCGCCCGCCTTTTCAAGAATGGAGATACTCTGAACGAGCGACCGCTCGACGCTTTCCGATAACAACGTACCGGGAGTTGCAGCCGTGTACTGACCGACGACACCTTGAATGAACGCTTCGGTTTCAGGGGATTGCATCAGCAACAACAGGCCCGGATTGGTACAGAATTGTCCCGCCCCCATCAGTCCGCTTCCGACGAATTCATCGACGAGTTTGCTGCCTCGTTCCTGCAGTGCCCCTGGTAGGAACACGACGGGATTGACACTTGATAGTTCGGCGTAGAACGGTTTGCCGACTCGATCCGCGACAGCCTTGAGTTTGAGGCCGGCAGAGCGAGAGCCGGTGTACCCGATCGCTCCCAGACGAGGATCCGCGACGAGTCGCTCGCCATCTTCGTGAGTGGTTCGATAGATCAATTGAACCATGCCTTGAGGCATATCGGTTTGTTGCATGGCGCCCCATGCGAGTTTGGCGAATCGCAGTGTAGTCGCCGGGTGAGAGGAATTGGCCTTCGCAATAACTGGATTGCCTGCCGCGATCGCAGCAACAAAATCGCCTCCCGCGATGCTGTTGAATGCGAATGGAAAATTATTCGGACCGAAAACGGCGATGGGCCCGAGGGCTTGGTAGCAGGATCGAATGTTTGCCTTGGTATCGATGGTCGCCGTACGCCACGAATCGTTGCGAGCTGCTTGGGCGGCCTGACGCAGTTGATTCACGGTCCGCGGCAGTTCTGCATCGGCCAGTCGCGGGGATTTCGGAAGCCCAGTTTCTGCGTGCGCGGTTTCGACCAATCCTTCTCGATCTTGCTCGATCGCTGCAGCATAAGCCTCCAAAAATTCCGCGAGCCTGCTGCCGGACATGCGACGGCTTTCCAAAAACGCGCGATGAGCCGATGCGAGCGCTCGATCGCAGATGGTCCAATCGCTTACCGGAAAGACACCATCGATATCCTCGCCCGTATTAGGATTTCTTGAACAAAAGGTTGCACCGAAGTTGGCCGTGTTCCAAACGCCGTCAACCAGGACGGGTTGGGCTTCGCGGGTCGAAGTTTGCATAGAGGGGATTTATCCTTGAACGATGGTGTTGGTGAGGGTGCCGATGCCGGAGATGGTAATGTCGACTCGATCTGCCGGATGAAGAGTGAAGTCGCTGTCTGGGACGACGCCCGTTCCCGTGAGCAGGAATGCGCCGTTGGGCATCGTGTTGTCTCGCAGCAGCCATTGCACGAGGTCTTCGAATTCGCGAGCCATTTGAGCGACCGAAGTTTTACCTTCGAAAACTACGGAGCCGCCTCGGGAAATCGCGAGACCAATTTCAATCGACTGGCGAGTCGGCATGTCGGCGGCGAGCGTGATCCAAGGACCAAGTCCACAGCATTGGTTGTAAAGCTTCGCTTGCGGCAGGTAGAGCGGATTGTCCCCTTCGATATCGCGGCTGCTCATATCGTTTCCGATGGTGTACCCGACGATCCGACCCGATGCAGAGATTACAAGTGCCAACTCTGGCTCGGGCACATTCCAAGTGGCATCCTTGCGGATTCGAAGGGGACCCAAGTGGCCGCTGCATCGATTGGGGGTTGCTTTGAAAAATATTTCCGGACGTGCGGCGGTATAAACGCGGTCGTAGCAACTTGCGGCCGCTTCGCTCTCCTCCATGCGGGCTGTTTGCGATCGTTTGTAGGTGACTCCCGCTGCCCAAACCTCCTGGTCGTCGATCGGGGGGAGCCAACATGCTTCGACGTTCGCAATCGGCGTCCCTTTGGTGGGAATGGATACTGCTAGGGTAGCCAGGTCCGGGTGGGAGAGAAGCTGACTCAAGGAATGTAGCCCGACCCTTGTCAGATCGAGAACTTCGACGCGCGAATTGGTGACGCGAACTGTTTCAACGCCATGAGCAGTTTGAATGCGAGCCAAGCCAGTCATAGGAAAACCTTTGGGTGGAAGTTTTCCCAGATTATGGTGATTGATGGTCCCGTTGAGTAGATGACTGCCGCACGGCGAGGATGCTAATTGGACAACTCGTCTCGAAACCGATCCTCAAAGATTCGGTTACGGAGTTTATTCGGTGCAACTCATCGCCCCCAATACTCGATCGCCATCAGAATGCAGGCGAAAAGCATGAAGAGATTGGACAGGATGAGCATCATCGTGTAGATCGAAATCGGTTGCTTGGTCATGGCTACGATGCGGTTAGCGGTGGTGCAGGTGGCGATTGGTTGACAGATTGACCCTAGGGAAACTCGAGTCTAGTAGACTCGAGCCGCAACCTTGTCTCCGGCTTGGATGTAACCTTTGCGGAAACCAGGTATGATTTTGCCGACCGATTTATCATTTTCGACCGTGCGGAGTTGGATCCGTCCTAGATAGCTGCCGTTTCTATAAATATCGAGCGTATGGCCTTCGCGAAGTCCGTCATCGCGTCCAACGGATACTTCGACAGACTGATCGTCACCCACGGCGAGAACAGTTCCCTTCAAGTCGCTTGGAGGAACGTCCTCTGGGTCTGTGATACCGGCGGCTGCAAGAGCTGCACCGCGGACTTCAGCCATCGCTTGATAGCGAGTGGACTGATCGCGAAGGTTGTCAACTTCGATTTGCAGGTCCGTCCGCTTGCTCGCCAAGCTGTTGAGTTCGTCCGTTAAGCGAATAACGTTGCGGCGTTGGGAGTTGCGGTCGGTGATGATCTTGTCGATCTCGGTTTTGAGCAATTCATTCTCCCCCTCAATTCGCTTCAGTTCCGAGAGGGTTTGGGCTAAGGATTGGGTGGCTTGCGTATTCTTCGAGTTCAAGTCATTGAGTTGGGTATTGGCTTGCTGGTTCTTTTCACGCTCGGTGAGAAGTTGTGTTTGGAGAGCCGCCAGAGAAACGCGGCGAGCGACTTGCTCTTGGTTGAGTTGATTCTTGTTGGTTTCCGCTGCCCGCTTGAGTTCGTCGATCGTTTTATCTCGATCGGTAACCTCTTTTTTGAGGGTCACAGCTTGGGTACGTAAATTTTTGTGGGCGGCGTTGACGGCGAGCGCGCAAAAGAAAAATCCAACGCTCAAAATTAGCAGCAACAACGTGAAAATCTTGCCTAGCAGTGTCATGAGTCAACCGAAGGGGTGGATCGAGGGGATGCGGGAAATGGCCTATCGACAGCCTGAACGCAAGCAAAACGCCGAATTTCGAGTATAGTTAGGTCAGAACAGCAATGTCAACGAAATCGGAAAATTTCACTTCAACCAAGTTCTCTTCGTCGGTCCCGACCAGCCTCCAGTTTCCCGAAAGTTCGCTTTGGCGGGTTTGGGACGGTTGTAAGGCCCGCCTGTGGGTTGGAGGTTGGTTAAATGTGCACTATCCTCTACAGTAACCATAGAAGCCGACTCCTGAGCTTCTTCAGGGCTAACAGACCCTGTGTAATCCGATCGACGACTCGACGCCAACCCCCCCAAACGATGAACTCTACGAGCAACGCGGCACCCGGCGGTACCTTTCTCCAGCGGAATGAATTCCTTATCCGAAGACTTCACTCGTTGAGTGGCTTGGTTCCCGTGGGCGCCTACATGTGCATCCATCTTCTTACTAACGCCAGTCTCGCGAGCGGCGTTGATGTGTTCCAAAACGCTGTCTACGCGATTCATTCGCTGCCGTTCCTTCCGGTAATCGAATGGGTTTTCATCTTCCTACCCATTATTTTTCACGCAGTGGCCGGGGTTTGGATCACCCAGTCTGGGCACTCTAATCTGAGCGCTTACCGATTGGCAGGAAACCGACGCTACACGTGGCAACGGATCAGCGGTTACATCGCGATCGTGTTCATTTTCATGCACGTATTCCACCTGCATGGGTGGTTCCATGCCGACTGGTGGTTGCAGACCGTGGCCGAACCGCTTGGAATGGCTCAATTCGACCCGTACAACGCTGGTAGTTCGCTGGCCAACGCGATGAAGAGCCTGGGCATTGTATGGCCCGTCTTCTATGCAGTGGGTGTGCTCGCGTGTACCTACCATCTCGCAAACGGCATTTGGACGGCAGGCATCACATGGGGACTCTGGTTAACCCCCAAAGCACAACTGCGTGCCAGCTATGGGTGCCTGGGGTTTGGAGTATTCATCGGATTGGCTGGGCTCACAGCTTTGGGCGCTGTCAACCGCACCGATGCAGTATCGGCAAAAGTGACCGAAGATAAAATGTACCAGATCCGCGAAGAGGGTCGCATGATCAAGCCCGATGAGCACAAGCGAACCGACGGTCGTCGCAGCCATCGTCAAGCAGGCCCCGAACCGATCACTCATTCGTCGGTCAACGGCGGTCAGTAGCCAGTATCAAGTTACTCACGAGATTAACGTCACAACTACGGAACAAGTCATGGCAAAGAATCGCGTTTTGGT
>JAGWWZ010000050.1 GCA_018970165.1 Planctomycetota bacterium
TTTGATAGATGGGAAGGTAGTGGTATTTGACCGATAGGCTCAAAATCGCCATGGAGGTGCAATAGACGCTGCCCGCATTTTGTTCTTCGCCACCCGATGATTCCCAGGCGCCGTTGGCCTTTTGTTTCGGAAGCAATAACTCGGAGACCAACTTCGCAGCCTTCTCCGCGTGTGCCCCGCCTCGCTGATGCATCCCCTGCGCGAAGTAGTAAAGTCCGTACAGGATGAAACGATCGTTCCACTTCGGCGGATGCTCTAAGAGCCAATCCGACGAGCCACTCACCAGAGGCGATTCATACTGGCCGCATACCTGCATCGCCAATAAGCCAGCCGACGTCATCGTAAATGAAGGTCCTCCGCCGTTCGGTTCGTAGCTAAAGCCGTTCTTAATGTCGCGAGGGACTCCATTGTTATCCAATGGGGAAGTAAACGATCGCTTCAGATACTCGATAGCGTTGTCGATGGTCGTCGATGACACGTTCAAACCGTCGTTCTTCGCGCTTCGAAGAGCCATCAACTGCCAGACACTCACCGACAGATCGCTATCGCCAGCATCGGGTGTGTATCGCCAGCCTCCTCGGGCATTTGCCCCTTTCTTGACTGCTTGACTTCGGACGATCAAATCGATCGCTTTCTGGCAGGAATCGTGAATCTTCCCGTCCATGGTAGCGTCGATCCCCATCCCCAGCATCTCGGTCAGCATCAATGTTACGATCCCATGACCATACATCCGTGAACCATCCGATGCGCCGAAGTACCCATACTGGTCTTGGCGTCCATTACCGAGCAGGTACTTCAGCCCGTTTGCCATCGCTGCTCCTTCCGGAGTTTCATCTGCAGGCTGATGCCCCGCCGAAGCCATCGCCATGATTGCAAGAGCCGTCATCGCATTCTCATGACCTCGGTCGGTGATCGCTCCTTCCTTTTTCTGCTGCGACACCAAGTAGGCAATTCCACGCGAGACTGCTGCGTCAATGTCGTCGGCTTGAAATGGATCCTGAGCAATCAACGTGACGGGCTCCTCGGCACTCGCAGTCGATTTCACACACAGAGACACCCAGGCCGAAATCGATACAAACAACAGCATCGCTATTGGCAGTCCCTCACGCAGGCGGAGAGTTTGGAAATAGACCCGTTGCATGTACCACTTGTCTGCTGCGGTGGTTCGCCGATTTGTCATGTCGTTTACCCCTGATCGGAACACGAGATCTCCATCATACTGTGGAGAAATATTCGGGGCATCGGGCGCATCAAGAATCACCGAATCTGTCATCGTATTCCACAGCCGCTTAACCTCGTATTTTTATCAAGCCAACATTCTGCGGAGAGCTCACCATGAGATGGTTGCCACTGATTGTTTTGATTGCTCTTTTGCCCCAAGACGTTCCCAAGCCGGAGTCCAAGGCGGAAAATACTCGTTTGAACGAGCATTTGAAGTTCTTCGAGCCGTACGTGGGCAAGACCTATCGAGGTGAATTCGCCAATTCGACTCCCGAAAAGCCTATCTTCGATATCGCGCGATGGGAAAGGGCATTGAACGGTCAAGCCGTACGAGTCCTTCATTCAGTGAACAACGGCGATTACGGTGGGGAGAGCATCATGATGTGGGATTCCAAGAGCGAGAAAATCACATTCTGGTACTTCACTACCGCTGGGTTCCATACCACTGGTACACTTCAAATCGACGGAAACAAATGGATCAGCATCGAGAAAGTAACCGGCAACGCTAACGGTATCACCGAGGTCAAGGCAACATCCGAGCCGACGGCAGAAGGTGGCTTTGTCACCAAATCGGAGTATTTCAAAAACGGCAAATGGGAACCGGGTAGCGAGCGAAGCTACCAAGTCGCGGAGGATGCCCAAGTCATCTTCAAATAATGCCCGCCGCCGATCGACGGCACCGGTCCGGTTCGACGCCGAGAACGCCGATGGGCAAAGAGATGATGGGGCAGAAAAATTCGGACAACCGCGGCTAATCCTCCACGGGCGGATCTACGCCGGCCAAAGCAGCTAATATGTTTCGGAGAGGTTCTTGTTGCGATGTATCTATAGTCAAGCAGAGGTTGACGGATTAATCTCAAGGTCACGCAATTGCGTTTTGTCTCGAACCAACCCGTTATCGGAGCGACTCTGTGAGCCCCCAATCACGACGCCGATTTCTCAGGCAATCTTCCCTGGTACTTCCCGCTTTGGGCCTTGGCATGCATCGGCAATCCTTCGCCGATTTCGCTACGGGTGAAACGATCGCGTGGAAGAATGCTCGTATCCTTACGGCAAAGTCTGCTCCGATCGATCAAGGGACGCTGGTCGTTCAAGGAGCGAGTATTCTTGCGGTCGGCGATGTGGATGCAGTCGAGATTCCAGCAAATGCAAAAGTCATTGATGCTACGGGAAAGTGGATCATGCCCGGCCTCGTGTGTACCCACAGCCATATCGGTGGGATGGGTGCCGCCGATGGGAGTGCTCCCATCCAACCCGGCGTACGAATCCTCGATTCGCTCAATGTCCGCAACTCGGGGTTCAAACGCGCGTTGGCTGGTGGACTAACGACTCTGAACATTATGCCCGGGTCCGGGCACTTGATCTCCGGTCAAACGGTTTACTGCAAACTGCGATACGCAGGCAAAGGACCCTCGACGATCGACGAGTTGCTGATTCGCGATGCAGATGGCGCAGGGCTCGGTGGTTTGAAAATGGCGAACGGAACCAATTCGATCGGGGAGTCCCCGTTTCCCGGCTCGCGGGGCAAGTCGGCCTTTCTCGTTCGGGAGCAATACATCAAGGCACGCGAGTATCACGCGAAGGTTGTAGCTGCTAAAGATGACCCCGACAAACTGCCGCCCCGCGACTTGCATCTCGAGGCCCTCGTCGAAGCGATGCAGTGGAAACGAATCGTTCATCATCATACCCATCGTCACGATGACATCATCACCGTGTTGAGGCTCGCTCAGGAGTTTAACCTTCGCGTGGTGTTGCACCATGTCAGCGAAGGATGGAAAGTCGCCAAGGAGATCGCTGCCGCAAAAGTCCCTTGCTCGGTGATCGTTATCGATTCCCCGGGTGGAAAACTCGAGGCGCGCGACATGACCTTCCGCAACGGACGGATCCTTGACGAAGCAGGGGTGCGAGTCGCGTTTCACACCGACGATTGGATCACCGACTCCCGTGTGTTCACGCGATCGGCGGCCCTGGCCGTCCGAGCAGGCATGAATCGCGACCGAGCCATTGAAGGCTTGACGATCGCTGGAGCCGAGATGCTCGGACTAGAAAATCGAATCGGTTCGCTAACTCCCGGCAAAGATGCGGACTTCGCAATTCTCTCTGGCGATCCATTGAGTGTATACACGCGAGTGCTCGAAACCTGGGTCGAGGGTCAAAAAGCTTTTGATTTGTCCGATCCCGAAGATGCGATTTTCGCGGAGGGCGGAACGGGTGCAGGCTCCGATTTGGATCCTTTCTTATGTTGTTATGCCCAGCCATGGCAAATGGGAGGAAAGCAATAATGCGTTCTCATGCAAGATTCTGGTTCTCCGCCGCGATACTCATGATTGTTTGCCTTAACGCTCCTGCAATGGCTGGCGATGTCATCGCGGTGAAAGGTAAGAGAATTCATACGGTATCCGGCCGTATCATCGAAAACGGAGTGGTGGTTTGCGTCGACGGCAAGATCGCTGCGATCGGCGACTCCGCAACCGTGGTGATTCCGGAGGGCGCTCAAGTTCACGAGGCCGAGGTCGTGCTTCCCGGGTTGATCGATGTGAGAACGTGCGTTGGGCTGTCGGGTTTGCTCAATGCATCGCAGGATTCGGATCAGATCGAAGGATCCAGTCCCTTGCAACCCGAACTGAGAGCCATCGATGCCTACAATGGCAAGGACGAATTAGTCGAGTATCTTCGTGGTTACGGTGTCACTACGATCCACACCGGGCATGCACCGGGCGAATTGATTTCTGGCCAGACGCTTATCGCCAAGACGCACGGCAATACGATCGAAGCTGCATTGATCGTCGATGGCCGAGCGGTCTGTTCCACACTTGCGGAGACTGCGAAGAAAACAGGCAAAGCGAGTCCGGGTACGCGCGGCAAGCAAGTCGCCATGCTTCGGCAACTATTGATCGAAGCTAGCGAGTATCGCACCAAACTGGCAAAGAAACCCGTGGGCCGCGAGACGAAACTGGAAGGTGCCGATGCGAAACCGTCAGGTAGCGAAGCGAAACCGGAACGAAGCGATGCGAAACCGGAGCCGCAGCGCAATCTCAAGCTCGAAGCGATGGCGGCAGTGCTCGATGGCAAGAAAGCGCTCCTCATAACGGCGGACCGCGCCCAAGATATCGCGAATGCGTTGCGATTGGCCGACGAGTTCAAGATCTCCCTCTGGCTTGATAGTGCAGCCGAAGCGCATGAGTTGATCCCCGAAATCAAGAAAGCCCAGGTTCCTATCCTGTTGCATCCGACGATGGCACGCGCAAGCGGCGAAAGAGAAAATCTCACCTTTCGTTCGGCTGCGATCCTAAAAGAGAACGGTATCCCATTCGCAATACAGGGTGGTTACGAATCGTATGTTCCCAAGGCGCGTGTGATTCTCTTTGAAGCGGCGATCGCCGCGGCTCATGGCCTGTCTCGTGACGCCGCGATTGAAGCCATCACGCTGTCCCCAGCGAAGATACTGGGTATCGCCGACCGAGTCGGTTCCATCGAAGTCGGCAAAGACGCGGACCTAGCACTCTATGATGGAGATCCACTCGAGTACACGACGCACTGCACCGGCGTAGTCATCGACGGTCGATCGTATCCAGGTGAACCCCACTAATTCGTTCGAGCCGCAGATCGTTTGCTATAGATTTCCCTTAGCCGGTGGGCCTCGCCAGCCCTTGCTCTTTGCTCTAGGCTCTCCTGGGCAGCAACGGCAGCATCAATGCAACACCGACGATCAAGCCAACTTCGATGCTGTAAGCGATTACAAATTGTTCGAATTGAATTGTGAATACCGTTTCTGGGTTCCAGGCCAGTATCCATGCTTCGATAAGATGAAATGCGATGGGCCCGAGGGTCGCTAGTGCGAGGAAGCCGACAGCGAACCGGCCGCGATAGTTGCTGAAGACAAGTCCGAGTCCCAACCAGATCAGCGTTGCAATTGCGATCGCGAGCCATGCAATCCATATCGCTAGTGGTACGAAGAAAAAGACCGTAGTACCGCGCGCGTCTGCGGAATCATACGGAAACAGCTTGAGTCCGAGCATTAGCATCGCTGACCCTACCATGGTCCCCAGGAGCGCTCGGATGGAATAGCGACTACCGGCTCCTAACTGAATCGGTTGCCAACGGAACTCGGAGCGTCTCAGAAGCAGTTTCAGCAGGACGTTGATTGTGGCGTAAAGGCCAAGACTACCGATCATGCAGAACCAGAAAAAGTCGGCGGGTGCCGGCCCCCACGCGATCGACATCCCCAGCACAACCGTATAGGCGATGGCTGCGGATAGGAACAGCCCCAAGAGCCAGCGTGTTGTTCTAGAGGCGACGTAGGAGTTAATCCATAGCCAGACCGCGATGTATTGCGCGAACCAAACTCCGAAGAAGACAGCGCGGAAGGAGGTATTAAAGTAGTAGGACATCCATTCAAGCACGCTTCCCATGGGAAAGGCCCTTGGTGGTGGAGTGTATCGCTCCCCTATAAGACGATCGAGAGTAATAGGAACTGCCAAGTTGCCTAGGATCGCTACGACGATAAGGAAGAAGGTCCAACCGTATCCTCGACGCGAGACAAAACTTCGCGCTTCGCTGTCATCATCTTCATAAGCGGAGTAATTCGCACGATGTGCGTTGGGTGAATCATCCTCGTCCGACATCCAGTCGCTTACGTTGTGCTCTATCAACGTTCTCTCGTTGAGGTTATGCGGACTGGATTCGGTCACGGAGTTGTCTTGATCGCCGAGCGGTGAGTTCATAGATGTATAGGATAGGGAAAGTCACTCGCGTTTTTATCGGCATCAGCCAATGAGTCCCGTGGGTTGCCAAGCTATTTCCCAGCAAACTATTTCTCCCCGAGGAGCGCTCGGTACCGCTCCACCTCCACAGGCTGTTCCAATCGCTCATACAACGCGATCAATCGTTCGAGCGCACCCCCGATCGGCGAAACTGCGGTGGGCGGGATCTTGTCCTGACGATTCACAAGTCCTTCATAGCCCGCCACCAGGTGCTGCTCCGCATCACCAAACTTGTCTTGCCTGAAGAGAGCTTCACCGAGAAGCGAGCGACTTTGGAAAGTCTCCCACGCCTCCGGCATTTCACGCTGACGTATTTCCAGGGCCTTCGAAAACAATTCCTCCGCTGCTAGGAACTGCTGCAGATCCATGCGGCAGCTTCCGACCAGTTCCAACTTCGTTACCAACTCTGCAGGAACAATCATTGGCCAGTCGTCTTGAGCGGGAAGCATGGCAGCGGCTAATCTCTCGAACGCAAGCCGCGTTTGATCGGCCTGCTTACCAATCATGTCGGCTATTCCACGTTGCTTTTCGGCTTCTTCAAAGTTAGCAACCGCTTTCTCTTCGTTGGTCTTTGCGATCATGCGTTGCTTTTCAGCTTCTTCAAAGTTAGCAACCGCTTTCTCTTCGTTGGTCTTCGCTATCATGCTTTGTTTTTTAGCTTCGTTCAAATTAGCAAGGGCTTCCTGGGTTTTCTCTTCCGCAATTTTCCTCTGCTCTTCCGCAATTTTCCTCTGCTCTTCCGCAATGGCCTTCTGCTCTTCCGCAATGGCCTTCTGCTTAACTGCCCCTGCTCTCAACGCTTGCATCAGCGCCCCGAACGACACTGCACCAATAAGAAGTGTGAGCAGGGTGGTGACGATCGCGCCGACAAGATGTTTTCGCAGAAATTTACGGCAACGGTATGTGAGTGATGGCGGTCTCGCAAGGATGGGTTCCCCAGCCAAAAAGCGTTCGATGTCCGCTCCAAGCCCTGAGGCGGATTCGTATCGACGCGAGCGTTCTTTTTCGATCGCCTTCATGACGACCCAATCGAGATCTCGCGCAAGAATCCGGCTGAGCTTTCCCGTGTCAATGCCCCGCTGCTCCGAGACGGCCTGAAGAACATCCGCTTTGCTGTTGCTTAGCTTGCTACTTGGGCGAGGGGATTCCTGTTCTCGAATCACTTCCAGTGTCTTGATCATGGCTCGCTTTCGGATCGTATCGTCGTCAATCGGTGTGCTGCCGGTGAGCAATTCGTAAAGGATCACGCCGAGCGAATAGATATCCGTGCGCGTATCGATATCGACGAGGTCGAGGCTGGCTTGTTCGGGACTCATGTACTTGAGCGTTCCCAGAATCTGACCGATGCCTGTGTAGAGTGATTGGTCGGTCAACCGCGATGCGCTTTCCAAAGCTTTGGCAAGTCCAAAGTCGATGACCTTAACAACGGGCTTGTCGTCGACTTCGCTGACGAGGATATTGCTCGGTTTGAGATCGCGGTGGATGATCCCTTTCTGATGCGCATGCTGGACGGCACTGCATACATCGCGGAACAGGCGCAACCGATCCTCGATCGACAATTTGTGATGATCGCAGTACCGCGTCAGTGCTTTGCCAGAGACCAATTCCATAACGAAGTACGGGTTACCATCGCGAGTGGTTCCCGCATCGAAGAACCGAGTGATGTTCGGATGGTTCATGAGTGCCAAGGCTTGTCGTTCGGCATCAAATCGCGCCATGATTTCGCGAGATCCCATCGCGTTGCCACGGATCAGCTTGAGCGCGACCCTGCGTCGGACAGGTTCCTTCTGCTCGGCCATCCAGACTTCACCCATCCCACCTTCGCCGATCTTTTGCAGCAAACGATAGGAGCCGATCATAACGCTGTTGGTGAGCGTCGATCGTTGTAGTGGCGATTCGTCACCATGCTGCAGGGTCTGCAGATCGTCTTCTGGAGTGGATTTCTCTGGATCAGCGGGAGCCGGTTCTCTCGGGCTGCTAGTCATTTTCTGTCACCTCGACGGACTCGATTCAGCGTACGGAACCTCTACATAGTACCGCAGCGAATGGATTCGCTTCAATCGTTCACCGAGCGATCAACGATCAAATAGAACTCAAATCCACCCTTTCGACCTAAGGAGCCCGATCTGACTCGAGAAACTCGATCAGTTCTTTGGGGTGGTCGGTTTGGATGCCATCAGCCCCTGCTTCGAGGAGCGGCCCCCAACTTGTTGGGTCCTTGTCGTCCACAATGACAATCGCGTTCTTTTGATGACAATGGGTTGCGAAGGACTCGGAAAAATATTTTGCCGTGGATGCAACGATGGGAGGTTGATGTATCGTCAGCAAATCCGAGAGAAACTTCTCTGGACCTGGATCGGGCATCGGCCACGCAAGATGGCTCAGCCTTCGAAGTTCCTCGACTTTGCCGCTCGGGATATACCAGAGTGTATCTTGCTCGATCTCAAACTCGCGGACCACCCCCAGCAGTTGTTCGATCGACGCGGATTTGACGTCGAGATAAATGCCGATTCGTCCGCGACAGAGCTGAACGATCTCCTTGACTGTCGGCACTCGCTCTTGTGCCCATTTGGGATCGACGCGGCTCCCTATGTCGACCGCTTGCAGTTCCGCGAGGGTCATTTCGGACACCTTCCCCTTCTCACCTCGGATCGTGTACCGATCGATGGTGGAATCGTGGATGGAAACCAATTGCCCATCCTTGGTGGTCCGAACATCAATCTCCACAAAATCGCACTCGAGCTCGATCGCGCGTCGGTACGCCGCCAAGGTATTCTCGGGAATCGTGTCGTGGACTCCTCGGTGTGCTACGACGTAAATTCCGGCATGCCTGGGAGGACGAAGCCCCGCAGGGATGCGATCCTTCTCTTGGGCGTACGAAGACGAAGCACACACACTCGAAATCGCCAAGGCAATGATGAGATTCAACTCGATCAGAGAAGTGAACATGATTAATGAACCGGTTTTTGTTGGGACTGTTTTGCACTGCCGGGATTTAGAAAACTGAGTAACGAATTTACGCAATCTGAACCATTGGAACCACCACGGACAGGAACACCGGTACTAAAATCACCGAAGTTTCAGGGATCGACCGCAATCTCCAGCCAACAGGATCTCCTACCCATGGCCTATTCCCATCATAATGGAACACATCTCTTCCGAAGTTTTCGAGAGCGTGTACTCACTCTTCATTGCATCTTCGCTATCGCTCTGTTGACGAGCGGGGCTGCACTGGCGCAAGACACTCCGAATCGTACCGCTCCGACTGCGGACGCTAATGAACCTGCTTCGTCGAAATCGCAATTCGCTGGCCCGACGGAGACCGGTTTTTTGCTCCCCAACGGCTGGCATTTGACACCTGCTGGACGCCACATTGAAACCAATGATCTACTGCTCAACATTCTCCCGTTGCAAGACAGTCGACGAGCGATCATCGCGACGAGCGGATTCAACGAGCACAACCTCGCCCTCGTGGATTTGCAGTCGGGCGAGATACTGGATAAGGAGATGGTTCACCAAAGCTGGTTTGGGTTGGCCATGTCCAAGGATGAGTCGCGTCTTTGGTGGTCTGGCGGAGGTTTGGGACGACTTCATCGCTTCCAGTTGGAAGCCAACCAACTTATCCAAGTCAGTGAGAAAGAACCCAACGTATTAGAATTGAGTCGCGCTGAACTGGCAGCCCTCCGTTCCAAATTGCAAAAGGAGAAAGGTTTCAAGAGCGGTTTGATATGGGACGAACAAACGGAGCGACTCTATACGCTCAACATAAACCAAGGCAAACTGCTCGCATTGTCACCCGATGAACAATTGGTGTCGGAACTTGAATTGGGAGGACGACCGTACGACGTTCAATTGTCTCCTCGCAATCGGTTGCTGTACGTGAGCGATTGGTCGGAGCGACGGATCACAGTGGTCGATCCAGCATCCATGCGCGTCATCGCTCGAATTCCCGTCGGTGAACATCCCAATCAGATCGTTTTCCATCCAACCGATCATCGCTTGTTTGTGCCCTGTGCGTCATCGAATGGTGTCTGGGTGATCGATACCCTGCGCGGAATCGTGACCGAAACCATCATGACGAGCTTGTTCCCGCGAGCACCCGAGGGTAGCACGCCCGATGCGCTGACCGTATCCCCTGACGGCAATACCCTGTTTGTCGCAAACGCCGATAACAACAGCGTCGCGGTCATCGATATTTCATCGCCCAGTCGGAGCCAAGTGAAGGGTTTCGTGCCCACCGGATGGTATCCGACTTCGCTGGCGATCACTCCCGACGGAAAACGCTTGCTGGTCGGGGTCGGAAAGGGTAACCAGTCCAAGGCGAATCCGATGTTCAAACAAGGCGAAGACGAATCGCAATTGAACGAACTCGAGAAACTCATGCGAAAGATGTTGCCCTATCCCTACATCGGTACGACCCTCCGAGGTGCGTTATCCATCGTGGATATCCCCAACGACGAGCAACTCGCCATGTACACGCAGCAGGTGTTCAACAACTGCCCTTATTCAGACGAACTGCTGTCCAAGGCACGTGGCTCATCGGATTCCGTCATTCCACAACGTGTGGGTGATCCATGTCCGATCAAGTATGTCATCTATGTGATCAAGGAGAACCGAACCTACGACCAAGTGTTTGGGGATTTCGCGGCGGCCACACCCCCGCTTGGAAACGGAGATCCTTCCTTGTGCATGTTCCCTCGCCAAGTTACCCCCAATCACCACAAGATCGCTGAGCAATTCGTGCTGCTCGACAACACCTATTGCAATGGCCAGGTCAGCCGCGATGGCCACCCATGGAGCACGATGGCGTACAACACGGATTACATCGCCCGCGACTGGCACCTAACCTACTCGCAGCGAGTCGGCGTCGATGATGATGACGAGGGGGATCTATCCAACGCTCCTTCCGGCTACATCTGGGATGCATGCAAACGGGCAGGAATTACCTATCGCTCCTATAAGGAATACGGCGGCCGCGTTTCCGAAGGGGATGGTAAGTACAGGATGGAGGGAAGAGTCCCAGGGCTCATCGGGCATATGTCTCCGACGTACGGGTTGGGAACCGGAGGAAGGGGGAAGGAGCGCGATACAGATTTGGTGGACATCATGCTCGCCGAATACAAGGACTTTGCCGCAAACGGTACGATGCCCCAGTTCATCGTCATGAGCTTGGGTGAGGATCACACCGACGGAACAACCCCAGGTGCGTTTACACCGCAAGCGTGCGTCGCGAGCAATGACCTAGCTCTCGGGAAATTGGTGGATGCCGTCAGTCACGGTCCGCTCTGGGCACAGACCGCGATCTTTGTCATCGAAGACGATGCGCAAAACGGCCCAGATCACGTCGACGCTCACCGCACGGTTTGCCTCGTTGCTAGCCCCTATGCCAAACGAGGAATGGTAGATAGCACGCAATACAGTACTGTCAGTGTGATTCGAACGATGGAATTGATTCTGGGCTTGGAACCATTGTCGCAATACGACGCGGCCGCTCAACCGATGTTCAACGCTTTTACCGATAAGCCCGATTTAACGCCGTTCGAACTTGAGCAAGCTCAGATCAATTTGGATGCGAAGAATGAAGCGACAGCCTACGGTGCGGATCGGTCGATGCAAATGGACTTCACGGAGTACGATCGCATCGATGACTTTGAGCTCAACGAGATCCTGTGGAAGGCAGTCATGGGCGAGAACGCACCCATACCACCAGCCGTTCGCCGAGCCATCGCGGTAAGATTATCTGCACCGTAACAGGGCATTGTCTGAGCCCAGACACAGGAAAATCTTCAAGTGGCCAGCAAATCGCGTTTCGCATCTACGTTGCTGGCTACCCGGGTCAATCGGCGGGCGTAAAACAATTTATCTGCCGCCAAGAAGTTCGGCCGCCAAGAAGCACAGAGGCACAATAGTTCCGTAGTTTTTGGGTGTAAATGGATTGCGGAGCAATCGAAGCCCTCGGTATGTCGTCACCCCAAAACGCGTCCGACCTGGAAAAACATTGGTGAAACGAGAGGGTGATAGAGGGGATTTGAACCCCCGACCTTCGGAGCCACAATCCGACGCTCTAACCAGCTGAGCTACTACCACCGTCGAAGTACCAAAAGTTTAATGGCTCGGCTTGGGGCCGTCAACCTAACGATTGTCCTATCCACACGCTAAGCATCCAATCCGACTTTGAATCCTTGGGTTTCTTGTATACCATAAAGTGAGTTCGAGAGGCATGTGCAACGCTCGCCATAGCGACTCGATTCCCCCCTCCAAACTCCTACCAATGCATTCCACTATGAAACGATTCTTCTTGGCCGCACTCATGGCTAGCCCTTTTGTTTTTGTTCCCTCCCTTGCCTCTGCCCAGGATTGGGCGGACGTTACCATCAAATTCGTACTGGATGGTGCTGCACCAACCCTGCCCGATTTGAATGGCGGTGCAGATGCTTTTTGTGCCAAGCAACAGATTCCCAACGAGCGCCTTTTGGTGAACAAGGATAACAAAGGGATCGCCAATATGGTGTTCATGATCGATGCCAAGATCACCAAGCTCTCCAGCGAACAGATCCACCCATCGCTGCGCGAAGTTCCCGACACGAAGCCGGTCCTCGATAACGTCAATTGTCGATTTGTTCCCCATGTGTTTCACGTTCGCGCCGGCCAAACAATCGAAGTCAAGAACTCCGACTCAACCGGCCACAACGCGAAATTCGTATTCTTTAACAACGACGAGTGGAACCAAGTCATCCCCACAAACGGGAGCAAAACCATCACGGTCAAGAAGGCTGAGAGCGGACCTTCGAAGGTTGAATGCAACATCCACCCATGGATGAACGCATACCATGTGGTCACCGATCACCCCTATGTCGGCATTAGCGATGCCGACGGCGTGGTTAAGATCGGGAAACTTCCGGCAGGGACCGAATTGACCTTCAAGATGTGGCACGAGTCGCAGAACAAGTTCGACGAGGTTTCCGTCAACGGAAAATCCGATAGCTGGAAAAAGGGGAACGTAAAATTCACCCTCAAAGCCGGCGCCAACGATCTCGGAACGGTGTCCCTCAAGCCGGACAAGTTCAAGCAGTAGGCGAAGACCGTAGGAGCAACTCGAATGGATTCGAATCACCCCCTTCGCATCGTCATCGTTGGTGGGGTCGCCGGAGGAGCTTCGGCGGCAACGCGGGCCCGAAGAGTCAACGCCGATGCTGAGATCACGATCTTTGAGAAAGGGCCAGCCGTTTCGTTTGCCAATTGCGGGCTTCCCTATCATGTTGGAGGCGAAATCGCCGACCGTGCGAAGCTACTGGTCGCAACCCCAGAGCTCTTCTGGAAACGCTTCCGCATCGCGGTCAAGACGCATCACGAAGTCGTCGCAATCGACCGCGTGACTAGATCGATTCGCGTCGTAAGCCGCAGCGCCGACGGAGAAGCACCGTCCGAAAGTATCATCCCCTATGATCGCTTGATCTTGGCTACAGGTGCTGAGCCCGTTCGCCCTCCGTTCGCTCGCGAGATGCCCAAGAACGCGTTCCACCTTTGGACGCTCTCGGACATGGATCATCTGATGGCTTACATCGAGGCTCACCCTGTGAAACGAGCCCTAGTCATCGGCGCTGGCTTTGTAGGTGTCGAGGTGGTCGAACAATTCCATCGCCGCGGACTGCATGTCGATCTAGTAGAACGCAACCCTCAAGTGCTGACGCGACTGGACCCAATCTTTGCGAAAATGGTGTCGCAGCATATGGAGTCCAAAGGGGTGCGAGTACTCACCGGCGAATCGGTATCGAGTCTAGAAACTAGCGATGGCAAAGCTACGGTGGCTGTCCTCGAGAGCGGTAAACGAGTTGAGACCGACCTCGTTGTCATCGGTGCAGGAGTGCGACCACGAACATCGTTAGCTGCCGGTGCCGAATTGGCTATCGGCCCGATGGGAGGTATCGTTGTCAATGACTTTATGCAGACCAGTGACCCTTCTATTTATGCAGTTGGAGATGCGGTCGAATATACGCATGCCGTTACCGGCACGAAGGGGCTCAATCCACTAGCAGGGCCTGCGAATCGTTCGGGACGGATCGCTGGCGAACATGCAGGGCGTGGAAGCAGTCAGCCAATGGGCGGAGTGCTGGGGACCTCGATCGTTCGCGTCTTTGACCTCACTGCGGCCAGTACCGGTCTGAACGAAAAGCAACTAACCAAGAGCCAGACTCCGTTCCGAACAGCGATCGTTCAAGCCGCCAGTCATGCAAACTATTTCCCAGGCGCCCAGAGCATGCAACTGAAGTTGTTGTATGCCCCAAACGATGGGCGCATTCTCGGCGGCCAAGCAGTCGGCGGTGAAGGAGTCGATAAACGGATCGACGTGGTCGCTACGGCGATGGCTTTTCAGGGAACGGTCTACGATTTAGCAAGGCTGGACCTCGCCTACGCACCTCCCTATGGCTCCGCAAAGGATCCGATCCACATGGCTGCATTCACTGCGATCAACGATCTCAGCCAATTACCAAAACTCGTAAATCCGGATGTCGATCTCGATGGGCTGCAAGTCATCGATGTTCGCACCGAGCGAGAACGGCAACAGCTGCCATTGCCAGGCGCGATAGCGATCGAAATCGATGCGTTTGCGGAACGATGGCAGGAATTGGATCCGATGCTACCGACCGTTGTGGTTTGCCATTCCGGGAAACGCGCACATATCGGCGCTAGCTGGTTGGCCTCGAAGGGCTTCCGCGATGTCTCCAATCTCACCGGTGGAATGTCTGTTCGATCGGTTGCGATGGCCTTGCGAAGCTAAGGGCCGCCTATTTGGTTTTCGAGAGAACCTACAGTGTGGTCAACGGAATTATCTCAGCCTGAAGTGTGAGTGAGGGACAGACTTACGTTGCTTGAGATGTTTTCCCTCTCGCGTCCCTCGCTCACGCGTCGGGTTGTGATGATCCTGGCAAGTACATTGTATCATCCGGCGCCAAATCACTGAATTCGCGTCCCGCAATGGCGGCTAACTATCTTCGAGCAATCTGTTCAAAATCCCTGCATCAGCTTCTTGAACTCGTTGCGCATCGAGTCCCGAGAAAATTCATCCTGCGAGGCGAGCTCAGGATCTACGTCTGCCCGGTTTTTCTTTCCTAAGATCAATCGCCCGGATACGGCAACAACATCATCGCGGCTACCGCTGGCTTTTACGGTGACCGAGCGTCCCTCCGACTTCACAATCTCTGCGGTTACCGTCAAAACCTGTCCGGGCTCCATAAAGTCGGCGAACTTGATGTTCCGAACTTCATCGAGCGAGATAATTGCATGTTCGAAATTCTCTGTCGATCGAACCAGCCAGCATGCGGCTTGATACATGGCTTCGAGCATCATGACCCCTGGCATGACCGGAAAGAGAGGGAAGTGATCGCGAAGATAATCTTCTCCGTGCCGCAACGTTCGCACTGCGACAATTCGCTCTCCAGGGACTAGTTCAGTGATCTTATCAAGCTGTCGGTAACGCATGGTAACAATCCTTAGTTCTCGAGCGCGCTGATCAACGATGTGACCAATTGGCTCATCGAGTCGAGTGCTTTGGATTCATCGGCTGCCGCTTGATCCAGCGAACGAACGATCGCGGATCCAACAATTAAGCCGTCGGATACAGGTGCTAGCAACTTCACGTGTTCAGGCTTGGAAATCCCGAATCCGATGCAAATCGGGAGCGAGGATCGATCTCGGAGCCATCCAACTCGATCGACTAGATCGACTGGCAACTGCGTTCGTTCGCCGGTGATGCCCGTAACGCTAACAAAGTAAAGAAAGCCTGATGAACTTTCCGCGATGCGAAGGGCACGCTCGGGAGGTGTCGTCGGCGTAACCAGTTGAATCAAGTTGAACTCGCGCACTCGGCATACTTTGGAAAAAGGCTCGCTCTCCTCGACGAGCAAGTCCGGAACGATCGCTCCAGCGAAACCCGATGCCTTGGCCTCGTCGACATATTTCTCGAGCCCATGCCGATGCACAATCGCGTAGCTGACCATCGAGACCAAAGGCATCTTGGCCAAAGGTTGCGAACCAGCCGCACGAAGGTCTGCTACGGTTTGAAAAATGCCGCTCAACTTGATCTTGTTTTGGAGAGCCCGCGTGTACGATGCCTGGATAACAGGGCCATCGGCGATCGGATCGCTGTACGGGATTCCCAACTCTGCCATCGAGCATCCCAGTTCGGCCAAGCGGGTGAGCACTTTGCCGGTGAAGGCGAGACTTGGATCACCCGCAGTGATAAACGGCATAAAGGCCTTTTTGTTTTGAGCCTTCAAAGTGCTGAACAGGTCATCGATCGCGGTCATGCGTCTCTCGATTGGGAGTCAAAGGATTCGAGCAGGGCTCGATAGAATCATCAAAGAGTAGCGAAAAGTTTCCGGTCGCCAATCACCATTCCTGGCCCCGAAGTCGGGCGAGTTCGGCGGCATCTTTATCGCCCCGTCCGGACAAGCAGATGACCAGATGCTGGTCCGGCGACATGCCCTTTGCGATTTCCGCCGCTTTCGCAACCGCATGGCAGGTTTCAAGGGCTGTTAGTATTCCTTCATTGCGTGCCAGGAAGTCAAATGCAGCGAGCGCTTCATCATCCCGACAAGAAGTATATTCGACGCGTTGCGTATCTTTCCAATAGCTGTGTTCGGGGCCAACACCTGGATAATCAAGCCCCGCCGACATGGAATGCACGTCACTGGTCTGTCCATCTTCGTCTTGCATAACGTAACTGTAAGAACCATGAAGAACGCCTGGCGAGCCAAAGGTCAGCGGTGACGCGTGATCGCCAGCATTCGGACCTCGCCCACCCGCTTCCACACCAATTAAGCGAACAGAACGATCCCCAACAAATGGATAGAACATCCCTGCAGCGTTGCTACCGCCACCAACACAAGCGACTACGGCATCAGGCAGACGCCCGAAAGACTGAAGAGATTGCTCGCGACATTCTTTGCCGATCACACTTTGGAAGTCTCGAACCATCATGGGGAAAGGATGTGGTCCGATTACCGAACCGATGATGTAATGCGTCGTCTCGACGCTCGCCATCCAATCACGCATCGCTTCATTGACAGCATCTCGCAATGTACGCGAACCACTTTCGACTGGGCGAACTTCGGCCCCGAGCAGTCGCATGCTGAACACATTAGGACGCTGGCGCCGAACATCCTCAACACCCATGTAGACGACGCACGGCAACCCGAAATGAGCACACGCCGTAGCGGAGGCGACTCCATGTTGGCCAGCACCCGTTTCGGCAATAACCCGAGTTTTCTTCATGCGCAAAGTCAGCAATGCCTGACCGAGCGTGTTATTGATTTTGTGCGCCCCGGTATGATTGAGATCCTCCCGTTTCAGCCAAATCTGTGCACCCCCAAGCTGTTTACTAAATCGAGCGGCATGATAAAGGGGCGAGGGACGACCCACAAAACGATGGAGAAGGTCATCGAGTTCTGCTTGAAAGTCCGGATCTTGCCTCGCCCTGTTGTACTCGACAACCAACTCATCCAAAGCGCGCGTTAATGTCTCCGGCACGAAGCGCCCTCCGAACATGCCGAACCGGCCTTGCTGGTCAGGCACATTGGGACTAGCGGATTGTTCCGTGGATAAAGGTTCCGTGGATAAAGGTTCCGAGGCGAGGCTCATGGAAGGTTCTTTTTGAAGTTTGTGGTATGGCGGTCTGCAGGCTTTCTGCGGACCAAGCGAAACGAGGGTTCGACCCATGCGCATCCTGTACCATTGTCGATGCTTGTGACCAATGGTCAAGCGACGAAGGAGGCTAAGTCGCGATACGCTTGAATTAGCCAATCTGCTGCTTGATCCACTTCGTCCGGCGTATTGAATCGTCCGAGTCCGAAACGAATGCTCGAACGGGCCTGGTCTTCGGATCTGCCGATGGCGAGCAGGACATGACTCGGATGAGGCTCAGCCGACGTGCACGCTGAACCGCTGCTGACGGCGAGTAGCGGGGTGCGCAGCATCAGTGACTGCCCCTCAACACGAGGAAAACAGATGTTCAGATTCCCCGGCAGTCGATGGACGGCGTCTCCCTCGTCGCGCCAATCCGGACCATTGATCAGTAGCCCTTCGATCCCTGTTTGCAATCGATGCCATAATCGATCTCGGAGATTGGCTAATCGCTGGCTTTCACGATTCAACTCTTCGACTGCGTATTGAATCGCTGATGCCATGCCCACGATGCCTACACTGTTGAGCGTTCCTGAACGGAGGTTGTTTTGCTGTCCTCCTCCGATGATTTGCGGCAACAGCCGTCGAGATGCTGTCTCGCGCTTTATCAGCAATCCACCGATTCCTTTCGGTCCGTAAAACTTATGGGAGGAGAAACTGAGTAAATCCGCGCCGAGCGATTCGAAATCGACGGAGAGCTTTCCTATTGCTTGGCTGGCATCGATATGGAGAAGCGCGCCGCGGTCGCGGCATAGCTGGGCGATCTTGTCGAAGGGCTGAATTGTCCCGATCTCGTTGTTCCCGAGCATTAGGCATACCAATGCCGTGGAGTCATCGATCTCCTTCTCCGCACTTGCCAAGTCGATTTCCCCGATGCGACCGGGGTCGCTTGCTTCGATTTGGAGGTGAACGATCTCCCAGCCTGATTTTTGCAAACGATGCAACGGGTCAAGGACGGCGCGATGTTCGGTAGCAGCAGAGACTATCTTGCGTCGCTTTTGCTTCGGATGCAAAGCGGTTCCGAAGAGCGCGAGGTTGATACTCTCGGTCGCTCCGCTGGTGAATATCAGGTCACTATCAGGAGCATTGAGGATCTGCTGAATGTTATCCCGGCACTCATCCATTTTCGCGGCGACACGACGACCTGGCTCATGAGTGATGCTGCCAGGGTTAGCAAACTCCGTCACCATCCAGGGGAGCATGGTATCGACCACGCGCGGGTCGGTACGGGTTGTCGCGTGATTATCGAAATAGATTTCGCGTTGCAAGCTCGCTCGTCTTTCGGATCTTTTGCGGTAGAAGAATGTGACAACGGAGTGTCTACCCTCATTTTAGCAAAGCATCGAGATATCGACACGCTTCGCCACTGCAAAAGTAACCGACTTGCCGATCCAAGCCCTAGAAGTACATTCCCTGGAAGACGAAATAGCCCAGTGCGGCGATCGTCATCGGGATTCCGTACGGAAGCAAAAACATTTTTGATTTGCGTTCCGCAGCCCGTTGGAAGAGGGCTTCAGGATCCTTCACCTCTACAAATTCACCGATGAGCATGTTGAATTGTTGGAAGTGCTTTCGCCAACGGCCTGTGTATGCAATCATCGCGATTGCCATGATTCCACCGACGATAGCAGTGGTTGCGAAGATGTTCCAGGTGTGTTGCAGATGGACCCATGCTCCGATACCCGCAAGTAACTTCACATCCCCAGCACCCATTCCACCCACCATGTAAAGTCCGTAGAGGAGCGCGAGACCTACAAAGGTTCCTAATAAGCTCCAGCCCAGCCCGGGCCAACCGCCAGTTACAGCGCTATAGGCCCAACCGCTCATGATCAGCGGGAACGTAATCCAGTTTGGAACCTTGAGCATCCAACCATCAATGATGGCAGCCACTACTAATGTGATGGACACAAACCAAATGTGCCAATGCTCAATTACCCCAGATACGATCGCTGCAAAGTCCATGTTCCGCTTCCCCGAACGCTAGAATGCGTTAATTAGATTGTCGTGTTGCTGCCGAGCAACCGCTCTTGGTCCCGACAGCTACTGTCACCCACGAAACCGCGCCCCGAAGCGATTCCGCGTGGCTTTCTGCTGGCTCCCTGTCAAGCTCGCGACGCCAGAATCAATCTTGTCGCCGCGAGTCGACATATCTGCATGTCCCTGAACTCAAACTCCCGACCGGGGCGAGAGGAAACGCTCTCAGCCCCGAGGGAGTTCTGATATCGCCCGTAATCGGGCGACCGATCAGCCCGTTGTTCCGAGTTGGTTCGAAACGGTGGTGAAGGTGGACTTGGCTCGCGTTCCGATCGTCGAAACTGCAGTGATGCAGACAACGATGATCAAAGACAGCATGACCGCGTATTCAACAGCGGTTGGGCCATCTTCGCTCTTCAAAAATCGCTTCATCTTCGATACAAAATTCTTCATCATTCACTCCGTGGGCATTTTTTGCCCGAGCAATATCGTGAAACACTCCCTCAGCTACCGAACCGTTTCGCTCACCTTGGTGATTGGATCGGTGCCGATTACTTCCCCGAGATATTCGGGCGAGCGAAGCACTCGCGACGCTCACAGAAACATAGAACACCCTTCGCGAGGGGCAAATTTTTCCAAGGCGGAAAATTGAGAAAATCTTTCTTGGTTCGAAGATTTTTCGAAAGAGGCTTCCCCACCCCGGTCGCTTCAAAAGGAACAATCGCGCTATGCGGTAGGTATCGCTGCAAGATGGGTGATACAGCGATGGGCTCCTCATAAAAAGAATGAGGAGGAAGAGGAAATCACGCCATTACGAATTCGATGATACGATCGTTCTCAATGAGCACGACGTGAAAAAGCGATCAACGCGGCGCGAACAAAAAGGTGAAGGCGGCTGCGATCATCGTCGCGGTACAACAAACGATCTGCCACATACTCGAAAACGCTTCAATGGGATACTCGACTGGATGCATGATCGTATCTTATGAGTGAAAGCCATGAAATGGAAAAAGCCGGGGCCAGTTCTTGCGAACCGGCAACCCAGCAATTTCTTGTTTCAAATAATAGCAAACCTGGATCAGCCGGTTGTACCGAGCTGGTTCGCAACTTGATTGAATGTTTGCGATGCTCGCGTACCGATCGCCGATACAGCGGTGATGCAGACCACGATAATCAAGGAGAGCATAACGGCATACTCAACAGCGGTTGGGCCATCTTCACTCTTTAGAAATCGCTTCAACTTCAAGGCGAAACTCTTCATCATTTCCTCCAAACTCGCCCGGCACAGCCCGAGCTATCAACATGAACAGGTCCCTGAACCGAATGGATGCTCCGTCGCCGCAGAAACATTTTCGTCACAGGCTGAATGGACCGTAGACTCCGGTCAGCTTCGCACTCGCGTCGCCGAAGGAAACGTAGGACAAACTTCGCGGAGGGCAAATTTTCGGGATAGGAAAATTGAGGAAATATTCCCTATTAACGAGACTTTGCCGCAGTCTGACCGCACGTCGTCCGAACTACTCGATACCGTTGATAAAAACGGCAAGGACTGCCGCCGCCTAGCCTAGGCACCCAGTGTCGAGATGGCCGTGATACAGGCGACGACGAGCAGGGAGAGCATCACTGCGTACTCGACTGCTGTTGGCCCCTGTTCATCGCGCAGGAAATTTTTCAGACGAGCCAGAACTTTGCTCACGGGCACACTCCTTGGGCGAATGAAGAGACGAAAAAAAGCTGCCGCAAAAAGAAGCAGTTCGTGTTCTCTCGGAATTCGGGCGGGGCTCTCCTTAGCATTTCGTGGACGATTCCGATTCTGCCTGACCTGTAGGCCATTCGTACCCCTTGTGTCGTTCTTTGGCCGGATTGACAATACGCCGGGTATACTTAGAAGAGTTGATCCCAGGCCAATTCACCCTCACTCGCGAGAAATCATGTCGCCGCTATCCAGCCAGGACCCAGAAGTTTGGTCCGCTATCGAATCCGAAGCCCTCCGTCAGCAAGAGGGTTTGGAAATGATCGCCAGCGAAAACTACACCAGCCTTGCCGTGATGCAGGCAGTTGGGAGCGTTTTGACAAACAAGTACGCCGAGGGCTACCCGGGGAAAAGATATTACGGTGGCTGTCAATTTGTGGATATTGCGGAGAATCTGGCCATTGAACGAGCCAAACGACTCTTCGGTGCCGAGCATGCCAACGTACAGCCTCACTCCGGTTCCCAAGCGAATGCAGCTGTTTATCAATACCTTTTGCAGCCCGGCGATGTGGTACTGGGCTTGGATCTGGCGCAAGGAGGGCACCTAACCCACGGCATGCATTTGAACATGAGTGGCAAGCTGTATCGATTTTTCCATTACGGTGTTGATCCGGTTCATCATCGAATTGATTTCGACCAAGTTGCGAGTCTCGCCCGCGAACACCGCCCCAAACTGATTGTGGCTGGCGCGAGCGCTTATCCGCGTGAGATCGAGCACGCCCGTTTCGCTGAGATCGCTCGCGAAGTCGGAGCAAAGCTGATGGTCGATATGGCGCACTACGCAGGGTTGGTCGCAGCAGGCGTTCATAACTCACCCGTTCCGTATGCGGACATCGTGACCACCACAACGCACAAAACATTGCGAGGCCCGCGCAGCGGACTGATTCTGTGCAAAGCCGAACACGCCAAAGGTGTCAACAGCGCTGTGTTTCCTGGAACTCAAGGAGGTCCGCTGATGCACGCGGTTGCGGGTAAAGCTGTTTGCTTTGCCGAAGCCCTCGCGCCGAGTTTTCGGATGTACGGCGAACAGGTCGTCGCCAACTGCCGTACTCTCGCGGAGGTACTCTTGTCTCAAGGGCTGCGACTGATCAGCGGAGGCACCGATAATCATCTCGTTTTGGTGGATGTCACCAGCTTTGGCATTGGAGGAAGGGTCGCAGAGAAAGCGCTCGATCGTTGCGGTATTACCGTCAACATGAACATGATTCCGTTCGATACCAGAAAGCCAATGGACCCCAGCGGTATTCGAATCGGCAGTCCAGCGTTAACGACGAGGGGGATGGGCACCGATGAATTCCGTGCTATCGGCCACTGGATCGCGTCGGCATTGAAGTCCCATGATAACGAAGATGCACTGCAACGCATCCACAGCGAAGTCAAGGACCTGGCTACACAATTTCCTGTACCTGCTGCTGGACTCGCATCCGCGGTTACATTGTCGTAGAGGTGAACATGAGCAAACCACGAATCCTCATCGCCGATGACAATGCCGCAAATCGGGAACTGCTAGAAGCGCTCCTCGCGAAAATCGATTGCGATATCGAGATCGCTCTCGACGGCCAGGATACGCTCAATCAAGTCGAGTTGTTCCAGCCCGACTTGATTCTGTTGGACATCATGATGCCTAAACTCAGTGGTTTCGAAGTCTGCAGGAAACTCAAGAGCGATCCGAAAACGTCGAAGATCATGATCCTGATGGTGACGGCCTTGAGCGAATTAGGAGACATCGAACGAGCCGTCGATGCTGGCACCGATGATTTCCTCTCGAAGCCCGTAAACAGCTTTGAGTTTCAAAAACGGGTCAGGAATATGCTCAAGTTGAAAGGCACCGAAGACGAACTTGAGCGACTGCGTGCATACATCCGAGAGATGGAGGAGCGTCCGTGATCCAATGGCCGCGACCATAGGCTCCAAAGACTTCTCCGAGACCTACTCTCTTTCGCCATGTTACGCGAAACTGTTGCAGCGTCTGGAGCGACATGTCACTATCGAACACCTTGTGATCGAAATAGCAGGTCGAAAGTATCCGTGGACTCGCGTTGTCGATCCTGATCGGTTGCTCGAACAAGCGTTGATGTCTGGGATAGACGGGTCGGTGGAACATGACCCATTCTGGGCCGCTACATGGCGGGCTGCGATCGGCTTAGAGAAGTTCCTTCAAAAACGTAACGATCTTTCCGGAACCAAGGTCCTGGAACTTGGAGGTGGAAGCGGTCGCGCGGGAATCGCAGCCGCAATCCTCGGTGCCGATGTAACCATTACCGACGCTTCGCGCATGGCGTTGATGATATGCCGATTCAATGCGCGTTCACTCGGACGCAAAATCTGCGTACGACTCCTCGACTGGGCTGATCCAAATAACTTTCTCGGGCGATTCCCAATCATCCTGGGTTCCGACATTGTGTACAACCCAAGCCTTTATCCAATCCTCGAACCCTGCCTGCGCCGCCGCTTGGCGGATGGCGGCGTGGTTTGGCTTAGCGAACCGCAACGGCACACCGGCGATCGCTTCGAGAAATGGATTCGTACTGCAGGATGGAGCTGCGAATCGTCTTTCATGGACTTGGAAGACGATGAACGCCCGATACGTATTTTCGAGTGCCGATTGCCATGAACCAGGTCGTTCACCCATGCCGGTGCCCAACGGGAGTAAGGAAGTCTTTCCGATCCCATCGCACTTCCGGTAGCTTACTTCGGCGCATCTATTTGTTCATTTTTTGGCTCGCGGTTATGGGATGCGGTCCCGACGAAGCAATGAAAAGGGAAAAAGAGTCCAGCGGATCGAAAGCGAATCCGGAGAAATCCACTGACACTCAGCGCAAAGCTTCATCCTTTCGAGCGTTGAAGTTGCTCGAAGGGAGTCGCTTCGACGAAGCTTGGGACGAATGCCAAAATATTCTCTTGCAATCTCCCAACGACTCTCGCGCTCTCTACGTTGCCAGCAATGTATTGAACCAACGAAAAAAAGTCGACCAGGCACTTCAGATGGTCGACAGGATTCCTCTCACCGATCCCGAGTATGGACTTTTAGCCCATCGCGATGGCGTCAAGTGGTCCAACAACAACGTGCGATTTGCTGAAGCGGAGCACAGGTCCAGAAAACTGTTGGCGGTGCATCCGAAAGATGTCGAGACCATCAAGACATTATCTGCCATTCTGGATGTTCAGGGGCGACGATTCGAGGCTTCCCGCTGGATGCAACGCTTGGTCGATCTTGGGCAGGTGGATATCAATACGCTGGTCCTATCCGTCGATACCGTCAAACCCGTCAACAGCGATGAAATCGTTGCGAAATTGCTAGAGTCACACCCTAAGGCTACAAGACTTCAAAGTTCCTACGCATTCGGATTATTATTCGAGAAGAAGCCGGATGAAGCTGAAATCATGTTCCGCAAAGCCATGCAAGAGCCGGATCCGCCAGCAGCGATGCAATTAGGGCTCGGTCAATCGATCATCGAGCAGGAGCGTTACGCTGATTTCGCTGTGTGGCTCACCACGGCTCCGCGAGAGGAGTTGGAGTCCTTTCCGTCCTACTGGAGAGTCTTGGGGGTTTGGTTTCAGTATTTGAGTGACTATTCCAATGCGATCTACTGCTTCACGAAATCCGTGGAATTGGATCCCATGGATTACTTGGCGATTGGTCCGCTCGCACAATGCTTGGCAGCAGACGGTCAAGCTGAAAGAGGCAAGTTCGCAGAAGCTCTGTATGAGCGCATGCAACTTGCGAACCGCAACGTCAATTACACACGCGATGGTTTCCGTCGCCGAGAATGGATGCTTCAGATCGCAGACACATTGCAAGAGGTGGGGCGAAACGTAGAGGCTCTCGCATGGCGTGAACTTTGTGAGAAAGATAACGATGGAGACGCGAGCACAATTGCTGCTCTGCGATCTAAGAGACTTGAACAGGCAGCCAGTAGCTCGGGTTCAACCCTGAAATCGCCACTTACCTGGAGAGCAAACGATCTGAAACCTCCGGACTTGGCCGACGCGATCGCCAAGGTAAAGGATTCGAGCGACATCAACAAGATGACCATTACTGGAAGCCAGCAAAAGGTGCAAGCGAGTCTGCGATGGGAAGATGTAGCCGAGTCCATGAACGCTCGGTTTCAATATCGCAACGGCGACGATACAAGTGTCTTCGGAATGCAAACTTACCAAAGCAACGGCGCGGGTGCTGGCGCGATCGACTTCGACCGAGACGGATGGCCCGACCTATATGTTTTGCAAGGAGGCGGCGACCCAAGAAAGTTATCGTCTAATCTGCCGTCCGTCCTATTTCGAAACGTGCATGGAGCTCGTTTTGAGGATGTTGCCCCTATGGCCCATGTGACCAATCGTGCGTATGGACAAGGAGTCGCGGTAGGCGATTGGGATCAAGATGGATTCGCGGATATGTTTATTCTGAACTTCGGTCAAAATCGCTTGATGCGAAACATGGGTGATGGCACCTTCGAGCAGGTCGATATCCCGGACATGCACCGCGATATTGAGAACGCGCCGGTTTGGAGCGTCAGTGGCGCAATCGCCGACATCGACGGGGATCATTTACCGGATTTGGTGGAAGTGAACTACTCCTCCGGTATCGACGTGATCACACACCAATGCTTGAACAAGAATGGGGTACCTCAAGTTTGTCGCCCCACGGAATTTCCGGCATCCCAGGATTTTATTTACCTAAGCGATGGCCGGGGCGGTTTTTCGATAGCCAATTCCCATTGGCAACTGGAACTCGACGATGGACGGGGATTGGGGATCATTGTCGGAAACCTTGACAGTCGCTTCGGCAATGACATTTACATCGCCAACGACATGTCAGCGAATAATCTGCTGATGAGCCGAGAAAACCCCTCGGTGGCTGGACGATTTTCCGTCGCAGATGAAGCCGTACGCAGGGGATGCGCTGTCGATATTCAAGGGAAGCCTCAAGCCAGCATGGGAGTGGGATGTGCCGATGTGGACAGAAATGGCGAACTCGATTTGTTCATGACCAACTTTATCGACGAATACAACGCCCTCTACTTACAGTCATCCGGTTTCTATCAAGATGCATCGCGACGCTATAAACTGATCGACCCCAAGAAGAAAACACTCGGGTTTGGTGCTCAGTTGATCGATCTAGATTTAGATGGATGGCAGGATGCGGTCGTTGTCAATGGGCATGTCGATGACTATCGAGCCGCTGGCCAACCGTATGAGATGAAGCCTCAGGTGTTTCTCCAACATGGAAACGCGTTTTCGGAGTATCCATCGGAGGCTTTGGGACCGTTCTTCACCGAAACCTACTTGTCTCGAGCTTTAGGCATCTGGGATTTCAATCGAGATGGCAAACCCGATTGGTATGTCACGCATTTGGATCATCCATTATCGATCCTTAGAAACGACTCTAAGTCCGATGGTTCATGGGTCGCTGTGGAATTGATCGGTATCGCTTCGGAACGTGATGCGATTGGTGCGACCGTTCGAGTCTTTGTCTCCACCGATGGCTGGACGCATCAGCGATTAGCCGGAAACGGCTTTGAATGCAGCAACGAGCCATGGATTTTCCTGGGACTAGGAAAGGCTCAGAAGATCGATCGATTGGAAATCGAGTGGCCGAGTGGTATCCGTTCTGTTCACCATGACCTGGAGGTCAATCAAAGGTACCGTGTTTGGGAGTCGAATCCTCAAGCAGAACAAGAAACGCTTCATTGATTGGACATCCAGAGCATGACCACGGAACGCAGTTCTTCTACTCGACTAGCATCCTTAGATCATTTTCGCGGCTACGCAGTCGCCGGGATGATGGTTGTGAATTTTCTTGGCGGCTATGCATGTGCACCGCGTATATTGAAGCATACCAACGACTACTGCAGTTACGCCGACACGATCATGCCCAACTTTTTGTTCGCGGTCGGTTTTGCGATCGCGATTGTTTGGTCGCGAATGAAGGGAAGGGATGCCGCGGATCGCAGGGGTGTCTGGCTTCGATTCGCGCGACGGTGCGCGATGTTGATGCTCGTGGCGTTCGTGGTCTATTTTCCATTTGATACTCCCGACCTTTTCAAACGGCTTCAGGATTCGGATTTCTGGTTTAGGGTCTGGAAACGAGACTGGTTCCAAACCTTGAACCATATTGCGTGGACAACCCTATGGTTGCTTCCTGTACTTCCATTTCGGTGGCCGATTCGTTGGATGTGGTTGGCTAGTAGTCTTGCACTGCACATCTACCTTTCACACGTGTTCTACTTTCATTGGATACATGCCGAACCTGGTGGTATCGATGGAGGACCGTTAGGGTTTCTCACATGGTCCACCGCATCCATGCTCGGGTTGTGGGCGGGCGATTACTATTTGCGGGTCAGCCATTCTGCAGCACCGAACAAACTGTGGATGTCGTTAGCATTTCCGTGGATGGCAGTAGCGATTGCATTCATGCTGGTGGGATACGCTGCATCCTGTTTGACGAGACGTTTCGATCGAATGATCGTTGCGGGTGCGAAGTTCGAGAAATTAGCAACGAGTCCTGTACTTGGTCGAGAGTCTAAGGCGTCGATTGCGTGGCGTGATTATGTCGCCGAGCCACCTTTTGTGCCGCCGCCACTACCGATCGAACGCGCTTGGAACTATTGGATGATGAGCCAAAAGGCCGGTTCGGTTTCCTACCAGCTTTTCGCTGCGGGGTTGTCCCTGGCCATGTTTCTCGGATTCCTAGTTTGGATCGATGCATGGGGGCATACGATTCCCTGGTTTCGAACACTGGGACGCAATGCCATTATCTGCTACGTCCTGCACGGATACGCGATCGATTTGGTTCGCTTGAAGATTCCAGGGGATGCCTCACCTGTCTGGGTTGCGATCGGATTGCTGGCTGTAATCGGCGCCGTTTACTTGATCGCCTGGATCCTAGAATCGAAAAAAATCTTTATTCGCCTCTAGAATCGATCACTCTGCAGCGAGTTGCTCGATGTAGGTGGCAGCCTTGTCGCTGATATCTTTGCGACACCACGCGCCTGGCCACCGAATGGCCTGCACCCCTTTGTAGGCCTGCAGTTTGGCATTCGCCAGGGATGTTCCCATCGCGGTCACTCCCAACACGCGTCCACCACTGGTAAGAACCTTTCCGTCTTTCAACTGCGTTCCCGCGTGGAAAACTTTGACGTCGGTGACCTTATCTGCAGCATCCAAGCCGGTGATTTCCGAACCGGTTTCGTAAGAACCGGGATATCCAGCGCTCGCCATGACGACACAGATCGCAGGGCGTGGATCCCACTCCGGAGCGTCGATGGAATCCAGATTGCCATCGACGGTCGCCTCGAGCAGATCAAGAAGATCACTCTTGAGCCGCATCAAAAGGGGTTGGCATTCGGGATCTCCGAAGCGGACGTTGTATTCAAGCACCTTGGGACCGCTTGCGGTCAGCATGAGACCCGCGTAAAGGACTCCGCGAAATGGCTTTCTATTCCGTTTCATCGCATGGATCGAAGGGACAAGAATTTTGTCCTGAACCGTCTCCAGAAGTTCGTCGGTCATGATTGGAGTCGGCGAATAGGCGCCCATACCTCCTGTGTTGGGTCCGGTGTCGCCGTCATAGGCTGCTTTGTGATCTTGGGCCGATGGAAGTGGCACAATGGTACGGCCGTCGGTGATGGCGAGGACACTGACCTCGGGACCTTCGAGGCGCTCCTCGATCACCATCTGTGCACCCGCACGTCCGAACTCTTGCTTGCGACCGATTCGGTCGATCGCATCGAGTACTTCGTCTCTGTAGGAACAAACGATAACCCCTTTGCCACTAGCCAGTCCATCAGCTTTCACAACCAGCGGGGTCCGTTCGCGATCGTTGGCATAACGCGATTTGATGTATCGTGTTGCGCTTTCGACATCGCGAAAGATTTGACACTCGGCGGTGGGGACGTCGGCCTGTCGGAGCAACAGTTTGCAAAAAACTTTACTTGATTCGAGCTGGGCCGCTGCCCGCGACGGACCGAACGCACGGATTCGCTCCTCTCCCAAAGCGTCCACCAACCCGAGGGACAGGGGTAACTCCGGCCCGACGACGACCAGATCGACCGATTCCTTCTTGGCAAATGCAACCAAGCCTCGAATGTCGTCGGCTCCAATCGGTACGTTTTCCCCTTCCTGAGCCGTTCCTGCGTTTCCCGGGGCGATCCAAAGCCGCTTTATTCTGGGCGATTGCTTGAGTTTCCAAGCCAGGGCATGTTCCCGCCCCCCGTTTCCGACTACCATCACTCGCATGATCGATCCCGCCCATTCGTGGCTGCAAAATCTTGTGGTTCATGAATGTTAAGGCCAGAAGTATACGCGATATCCCTTGGTTCCAAAGTGCAAACCGCTGCAAGGCGGGTTGTCTGCCCGACAGCTTCCCGGTTCGCTAAAATGTGGGAGATCGTTTCAGCTTACATGGTTACGGTCGATTCTTGGAATGGTTGGCGGATTTCACGGACCAGGTACCGGCTCGGATGGAAAAGATCAGATGAACCACGCAACAAGTTTCTTCAAGGGATTTTGCCTTGCGATTTCGGCATTGGGACTTCTGTGCGGATGTCTGAAAACAATCCACGGCCAGGGACCGCTTGATGGTGAGCAGATCGCACAGCGGACAGCATCGAGGGATCTGATTCAACAAAGCGTACGGGAGCAATTTGCAGCCCTCTACCAGTCGATGTCGGAGGAAGCGAAGGCTGGTTATCGTCACCTCACGGAATCGGTCTATCTGCCACCCGATTTCGATGAAGAAGTGCTTAAGGAAATCGACACACAACCGCACGACATGCCTTTTGTCGACGTTTCATTGACCGAGGGTACACGTGAGTCGACATGGATTAGTTTCGGTTTGAGCCCTCGGCCCGATGACGCTTCAAAACCGCTTCAGTATGTGGTAACACAGAATGGCAAGTACGTGATGAATTGCTTCGCCTGTCATGGAGGGAGTGTTTATGGAACGGTATACCCAGGTACGCCGAACAATCTTTACGCACTTGAGTCCCTGACGGAAACCGTGCGAAGCGTCAAGATACGTCAAGGCAAACCCCTTGCGCACATGGATGTCGGATCGATGTTCATGCCTTTAGGAACCTCGAACGGAACCAGCAACGCGGTCATGTTTGGAGTGGCCCTGATGAATTTTCGCGATGCGGACTTGAATTTTCTCGCAGATCGACCGCCAGCTCCGATGTCCAATCACGATATGGACGCACCCGCCTGGTGGAATTTCGATCGCAAAAGTCATATTTACATCGAAGGCTTCGCCGAAAAGGGACACAAGGGGCTGATGCAATTCATGCTCGTTCGACAAAATGGCCCTCAGCAGTTCCGAGCGTGGGAGAAGGATTTCCGAAACGTGTATGCGTTCCTGAGCGAACTTCGCCCACCCAAGTACCCTCTTGCGATCGATGAGGCAAA
>JAGWWZ010000051.1 GCA_018970165.1 Planctomycetota bacterium
GGATACGAAGCCTTGGCCAAAGCTCTTAAGATGTCCAACACCGAGGTGATCGATGTGGTAAAGGCATCGGGACTGCGAGGTCGAGGAGGTGCAGGCTTCCCCACCGGACTGAAGTGGACGTTTCTTCCAAAAGATATCAAGGGCCCGGTTTATCTCTGCATCAACGGCGACGAGAGCGAACCCGGGACGTTCAACAATCGCGTCTTGATCGAAGAAGATCCGCATCAAGTTCTCGAAGGAATCGTCATCAGTAGTTTTGCGACCAAGACCACGACGGCCTATTTCTATCTGCGATATGAGTACGGTCGATGCTATCGCGTTTTGAAGAAGGCGATCGACGAGATGTACACCAACAATCTGTTGGGCAAGAACATTTTGGGATCGGGATATGATCTGGACATTTATCTACACCGAGGTGCTTGTGCGTACATCTGCGGCGAAGAAACCGGGTTAATCGAGAGTCTCGAGGGCAAGCGTGCATGGCCTCGCATCAAGCCTCCGTTTCCTGCGATCGAAGGAGCGTTTCGTCGTCCAACCATCGTGAACAATGTCGAAACCATGGCATGTGTGCCGCATATCCTTACCAAGGGTCCCGAATGGTTTCAGAGCATGGGTATCCCCAAGGATCCGAACAATCCTCGCGATGCAGGGTCCTATGGTCCAAAGCTTTACTGCATTAGTGGTCACGTCAATAAGCCGGGACTCGTCGAACTGCCGCTTGGTGTCACTGCGAGAGAACTGATCGATAAACATGCGGGCGGCGTATGGCATGGTCGCCAAGCCAAGGCGGTGATCCCTGGCGGTTTGAGCATGGGCTTCATGACCAACGCAGAACTCGATACTCCGCTCGATTTCAACGGGCCAGGGCGCGTAGGCTGCTTGGGGTTGGGGACAGCGGCGGTGGTTGTCATCGACGATGCGACCAGCATGGTTGATGTCCTATACAACGCATGCCGATTCTTTGCCCACGAATCGTGCGGGCAATGCACACCCTGTCGCGAAGGGACGGCCTGGTCGACCAAGATCCTCGAACGGATCAGAGATGGCCGAGGCAAACTGAGCGATATCGATTTGTTGCTCGAGATCGCCAACTCGATCGGCACCATTCCTGGAACGACGATCTGCGGCTTGGCGGATGGAGCGGCCTGGCCGATCAAGACCGCCATCAACAAGTTCCGCGGCGAGTTCGAAGAATACATCCGAAGTGGACGGCGCAGCGAAAGTGCGGCGCTCGTCGGCGCTCACTAAATCCATTTCATCCCTCTACGCACTGGAATCGAAGATCCGTGGTCAAAGTCAAGGTCAACGATATCGAAGTCGATGCTGATCCCAAGGACAACTGCATCCTTGCGGCCCGCAAGGCGGGAGTAGAAATCCCACACTACTGCTGGCACGAATCCCTGTCGGTCGTAGCGTCGTGCCGCATGTGTCTAGTCGAGGTTGGTGAAACCAAACCCGATGGAACGGTAGCGATGGGCCCCAAACTGGTGCCGGGTTGCCAAACACCCATCAAGGAAGGAACGGTCATCCGGACCGACTCTGCCAAGGTCAAGACCTCTCAGCAGATGACTCTTGAACTGTTGCTCCTGAATCACCCGCTCGATTGCTCCATCTGCGATCAAGCTGGCGAGTGCTACCTGCAGGACTACACCTATAAATTCGGTAAGGCTCAAAGTCGGCTCGATGAACCGAAGATCCAGCGGATGGACAAGTATCACATCGGTGAGCAAATTGCGTTGTTCACCGATCGATGCGTCATGTGCACTCGCTGCGTTCGATTCACTCGTGAAATCAGCGGAACGTCCGAACTGCAAGTGGTTGCACGCGGTAGCCACGAAGAGATCGATGTATTTCCCGACGAACCCTGCAACAACAAGCTGGCTGGGAACGTGGTCGACTTGTGTCCGGTAGGGGCTCTGTGCAGCAAGGATTTCCTTTACAAGAAACGTGTTTGGTGGTTGAAGCATGCTGAGAGCGTCTGCACCGGATGCTCGACCGGTTGCAGCATCCATGTAGACCAAGCGGAGAACAAGGTTTACCGTCTGCGGCCTCGAGAGAACGCGCAGGCCCAAGGTCACTTCATGTGCGATGAAGGGCGATTCGGTTTCAAGTACATCCATGATGAGCGACGCCTCTCGAGCCCACGTTACTCCGGTGCAGTCACTGGTTCAAAGGGTTCCTATAGCAATGCTCGCGGCAAACCGGAGGACCTTAGTTTTGCAGACCCGTGGCCGGAAGCTTTGAAACAAGCAAGAAAGCGGATTGCAGACGAGATCAAGTCGGATGCGAACGGATTTGTCGCCGTCTTTTCTCCTTTCATGACAGTGGAAGAAGCCTACTTGCTGGCTTCGTTCCTAAAGGGACTCGATCGTCGTGTTCGATTGGTATTGGGACCGGTGCCCGTCGTCGGTAACGATGATCGTTACCCCAAGGGATCGAAGGGTGAGCCGCCTGCTGCAGGCAAAGAGAAGTTCACGATCCGTGCAGAGAAGTGTCCGAATCGTGTAGGTGTGGAGGCGGTGTTGCGATCTTTCCAAGGAGAAGTGAGTCGGCTCGAGTCGCTGTTGCGGCAACCCGATGCGCGAGCATGGTACTTTGTCGGCGGTTATCCGCAGGGCTGGGTCACCGACGCCATCGCTAGCGCCGTGGGCAAGCCATCCTTGTTGATCGTTCAAGACATATTCCCCTCTCCACTCAGCGATCGCGCTGATTTCGTATTCGCTTCGGCGTCGTTCGCGGAGCGCGACGGAACGTACGTCAACCATGCGGGCTTGGCTCAAGCGACTCACGCGGCTATCCGTCCGCCAGCGGAAACGAGAGCGGATGGGCGATTGCTGATGGAACTGGCCGAACGAACAGGACTGTTCAACGCGATGGCTCTCCGCAAGGAGATCGGGAATGCCATTCCGGAATTGTCGGTCTTGGCCGCAGGCGACTTAGGCGAACAAGGCGTGCGATTAGCTAGGTACGCTCAGCAACCTGCGACGGCTGCGACGTAACACAGGTCGAGAATAGCGAGCCCGGAGCGGTTCGAGAACAAATAGGGATCGAGTAGGACGAGGTTGAATTAACGATGTGGGTTTGGCTAAAAGAATCATGGCCTATTTTGTGGCCGACACTCGCTGCGATTGGAGTCATCCTCGCAGTGGTGCCGCTGCTGGGCTTGTACATGACATTCATCGAGAGAAAACTCGCGGCCTACGTACAGGATCGAATCGGTCCGAATCGTGTGGGACCTTTCGGGTTGTTGCAGGCCGTTGCGGACGGGATCAAGATTTTTCTCAAGGAACAAGTCATTCCGGACCACGTTTACACGACCCTGTACTTTCTAGCGCCCGCGATGAGCTTGATGACGGCAATGTTCGCGTTGGTGGTCATGCCATTCGGCCCGGTTCCAACCGATTACGAGGGTGGTTTCCGATTCGTCGTGCAGCCAGGCAACGACATCGGCATCTTGTTCATGATGGCGATCAGTTCTCTGTCGGCGTACGGCATCATCGTGGGTGGATGGGCCTCGAACAACAAGTACTCCATTTATGGTGCCATTCGCTCATGTGCCCAGTTCATTAGCTACGAGATTCCGTTGGGCCTGTCGATCATCGGAGTGATCGCGATTACCGGATCGCTGAATATTGAGAAGATTGTCGAGGCTCAATCCGGTAGTATCTTGGACTGGAATGTCTGCTGGCAACCGTTGGCGCTTTTGATTTTCTTCACGGCAGCGTTGGCCGAAACCAACCGCCTTCCGTTTGACTTGCCGGAATGCGAACAAGAACTGGTGGGTGGATTCCACACGGAATACAGCGGTATCAAGTTTGTGCTGTTCTTTCTTGCCGAGTACACGCACATCGTGACCGTCAGCTTCCTGACGGCCCTCCTCTTCTTTGGTGGTTGGCACTTCCCCGGTTTACCGAATCCGACTGGAGGGACGACTCTTGGCATGATTTTGGGCCTAGCGGTATTGCTTTTCAAAGTGTCGATGGTTGTCCTGTTCATCATTCTGCTGCGTTGGGCTCTTCCTCGATTCCGATTCGACCAGTTGATGGGCTTGGCCTGGAAAGGTTTAATCCCGATGGGTCTGGTTCACTTGGTGGGAGTTGCGATTGTTCTATCGCTGGGTCTGCCCAAGCATTTGCTGATCCTGACCGCTGCATTGCCAATCGCGGCTGCCTATTACAGTTCGGTCAAATTCAATGCTTCGATGGGGCGTTGGAATGCGTTGGAGAGCGGAGTTCGCAAAACGAGTGCGGTAAGCTATGAGTAACGTGAAGAAAGAAAAGACCGTGAAGTGGGGTGAGGAACCGAAGCTCAGTATTCTCGACGCTTTGTATCTGCCCGCGATTGCTTCGGGGGTCGCTACTGCGATTCGCCATGCGGTATCGGGCAAGGCGACCACGAGGCAATACCCGGAGGTCGAGCCGGAAATACCACCAAACTATAGAGGCGTGCATCGACTGAATCGTGATGAAGAGGGGCGAGTGAAGTGCGTGGCCTGCTACATGTGCCAAACCGCATGCCCCGCAAATTGCATCGAGATCATCGCTGCACCCGCTCCGAAGGACGATCCCCATTGGAAAGACCGAGACAAGTATCCGGCGACATTCACGATCGATGAGCTCCGTTGCATTTACTGCGGCATGTGCGAGGAAGCTTGCCCGGTGGACGCGATCGAATTGACCAGCATCTACGACCTGACCGGTCTTTCGAGACAAGAGATGATCTTCGATCGTGAGAAATTGTTGTCTGTGTTCGACGAAACGGTGAAATCCGGCAAGGACCCGGTGCGAACGCATCGCGGAGTTTTGGGCCCGGCATCGGAGACTGCGGCCACTGCCAAGCAAGCACCTCCACCACCTGGCCGCGGCCGTCGCGGTTGATCCAAGAACCTTTTCGGGAAAGCGCAGTTCAACGTGATATTTGATCCTTCTCGCATTCTGGAATCGATGTGGGTCGTGGCTCAGCAGCAGATCGATCCCGGAAACCTGGCAAGGGTGCCGGGGACTTCCTTCCCAGGGCATTTTTCCAAGGTGATGCTCGCATCCGTAATCCTCGGAGCGGTAGCGTATTGGCTGATGCAATATGGTGTAGTCAAGAACAAAGTCATGAACTGGGTCGGCATGGCGTTGTTTGGGGTTGGCATCATTCTGGCGTTTGCCGCTGTTCCCTCGGAAGATCCCACGGCACTGATACGTTTCTGTTTTTCTGTACTCGCAGTCTCTGGTGCGATGGGATTCGTTGTTGCACGCGAACCGGTACACGCTGCCTTGGGTTTCGCTACTGCAGTCCTGTCATCCTGCGGTGTTCTATTCATGCAGGAAGCATACTTTGTGGCGGCGGCGACCATGATCGTTTATGCCGGAGCAACCATCATTATCTTCCTGTTCGTATTGATGTTCGCACAACAAACGAATCTGCGTGCATACGACATCAAACTGACCAGGCCTTGGCTCGCCGCAGGTATTGCGACAGCGCTCGTCATTACTATTACTTGGAGTGTCGCAGACGAGGGAGAGATTCTGCCGATCAAGATCGATACCACGCGTGTCAACAGCTTGGCAGCCCAACCCCTCTCCGACAACGGGACTCCCCCCATGCCAACGAAGGACATGAGCGGTAAACAGGTTGCAAGTTTTGTACCATCGAAAACCGCAGGCTTAGGGCGGGCGATGTACACCGACTATTTGATGGCGATCGAATTGGCCGGAACCATCTTGTTGGTGGCCACCATCGGCGCAATCGTTCTGGCACAAAGGCCAGCAGAGGTAAAATCATGAACATTGCCAACACCCAGAATCTGCTGATTCTCGGAGGGGTTCTATTCTCAATCGGAATGGTTGGGTTCTTGACTCGTCGATCAATGATCCTGCTGTTTCTGTCCCTGGAGACAATGCTCGCAGGGGTCAGCATCAATCTGATTGCCTTCTCGCGACTCCATTTGAATTACCAAGGTCAGATTCTGGCGATTATGGTTCTCACGGTTGCTGCGTGCGAGGCAGCGATCGCACTGGCATTGGTAGTTTCGCTGTACCGACGGAAAGCCACGCTCGATGTCGAGGCATGGGATGAACTGAGTGAAACGCTCGTTCCGAAAGAGCCTGAGGATGCGATTCCTTCGGTGCATGGGTCCGTGTCGGAGCCGGTTCACGAGTTCCCCAAGTTGGTGCCTGCAGGTTTAGATCCGCTTGCCAAACCTGTGCCATCCTCACTCGAGGGAGCACTGGAAACGACTGTACATTCAAAATCCTCTCGTTCGACGGAGGCAACCACTCGTGCTTAGTTTACTGGCTTGGATGGTTCCTATCGCACCACTTTTGGGATGCATTATTTGTGCGGTCTTGGCATTTCGCCGTGACAAGACGATTGCTCATGTGCCTGCCATAGCATCTCTGCTTGTTGCAGCAGTCTGCACCATCTGCTTGTTGATTTTTCGGGGCCAAGGAACCGAGGGTTCGCACATATATAATGGCTACCGTTACTTGCAGATCGGTTCCTTCAGTCTCGATATCTCGTTGCGATTGGACACGTTGTGCCTAACGTTGCTAACAATCGTCACTTGCATCTCAGCAATGATCGCCATTTATTCGCGGGACTATATGCGAGGCGACCCAGGGTATGCCCGTTACTTTGCCGTATTCTGCGGATTCGTTTTTTCGATGACGATGTTGGTCCTGTCCCACAACTTGCTCATGATGTACGCGTTTTGGGAAGGGGTTGGAACGTGTAGCTACCTTTTGATCGGCTACTGGTTTCGTAAGCCTAGCGCTGCAAGAGCGGCGACGAAGGCATTCTTGGTCAACCGCGTAGCAGATACCGCGTTCCTGTTCGGTATTCTGTTGCTGGGCTTTGCAGTAGGCCAAACCGATGCTGGCGATGGACAAGGCTGGCTTGCCCGATTGAATTTTGATTCCATTTTCAACGCTGCACCTGTGCTGGCGGAAAAACATGGTTGGTTGCTCTCAGCCATCGGTATGTGCTTGATGATCGGAGCGATCGGAAAATCGGCACAGTTTCCGTTCCATGTGTGGTTGCCCGACGCGATGGAAGGTCCGACTCCCGTATCGGCTCTCATCCACGCAGCCACGATGGTCACGGCAGGTGTGTTCTTGATGGCGAGGTTGTCGCCGTTGACCGAGTTCACCCCGGGAGTGCTCATCGCCGTCGCGTGGTTGGGTGGAATCACGGCTTTGATCGGTGCATGGATGGCGATGTGCCAAGATGATTTGAAACGAGTCCTTGCCTATTCGACGGTCAGCCAACTCGGTTATCTGTTCATGGCGTTAGGTGCAGGGGCCGTGAAGGATTTGATGAGTGCGGCCGTTGTCGCGGCCATGTTCCACTTGGTAACTCACGCGTTCTTCAAAGCTCTTCTCTTCTTGTCGGCAGGGAACGTGATGCATGCGATGGGTGATGTTATCGACATGAAACAGTTCTCAGGACTCAAACGTGTTCTTCCGAAAACTCATATCTTGTTCGCGATAGGTGCGGCAGCATTGGCTGGCATTCCACCACTGTCCGGTTTCTTTAGCAAGGATAGCGTCCTGGGTGTAATCAGCGAGGCGAGCAGCGATACGTTGGTCGGCAATCACTTCCGAATGTTGCTCGCTGTCGGATTTGCAACGGCGTTTCTAACTGCTGTTTATACTTCGATGGCATTCTTCAGAACTTTTTACGGCGCGGAGAAAATCCCCGCAGCCGCAGGTGATCATGCGCATGAGGCTAGCAACACAATGCTTATGCCGATGGCGGTTCTCGCTCTAGGAGCATTATCGGTCGGCTTGTTGCTGGGGCCAACGGGATGGTTGGGTGGTTACATCACTGAGACACCATACTTGCATCACGGCGAACACTCCGAGCCACTTTGGATACTGGTGGCTTCCGCCCTGCTCGCGTTGGGAGGGGTCGCCTTGGGCCACAGGATGTCGAAGTTGGGGACCTCGGCATCCCCGATCAATGGGCTGGCTTTTGTTGAATGGGGACGCAATCGGCTCTACATCGATTGGTTCTATGAGAGAGCAATCGTGGCACCGATGGAGTGGTTTGCCGGAGTCTGCGGTTGGTTGGATCGCTTCGTGGATGCTTTCGTTGGAGTGGTAGCGGACAGTCCTCGTTGGCTTGGGCTGGCAGGACAGCGTCTTCAAACAGGCAGGGTTCCTACGTACAGCTTTTTCACCGCGATCGGCATCGCAGCCCTTGCGATTTGGATTGTCACGAGAAGTCATTGGTGATCATGAATATCGTCATTCCCTTATTGATTTTGGTTCCCCTCGTAGGCGGTATTGTCTTGCTGATGGCGGGCCGTCGCGCGAAGGACTTGGTTCCGCTGGGTGTTGCTGCATCCGTTGTGACATTGATCCTAAGCCTTTTATTGATGTTCGAAGTCCGCAAGCCGGATTCGGATCTCGGCATCGCAGGGGCTGGAAAATCGAGCATCAAGATGACGGGTTCAGGGATTGACCCGCGAATCGAATTTGCACCCGAATCGTTTCGATTCACCCTGCCGATTTCCTCTGGCAATCATCCTCTGGAATGGCAGTGGCGATTTGGAGCCGATGGCATTTCGGCCCTGATGGTTCTACTGACCGGTATCGTCGGTTGCATCACCATCGTGCTGGCGACTCGACAAGTCCAAAACCGGTTGGCTCAGTACATCGGCTTATTGCTCGTGACCATCTCCATGCTGATGGGGGTGTTCTTGGCGATGGACTTGGTTTCCTTTTATGTGTTTTTCGAAGCGGTTCTGATTCCCTTGATTCTTTTGATCCATGGTTGGGGCAATGGAGAGAATCCTGGACCGGCCGCTAAAAAGTTTTTGCTGTTCACTTTAGCTGGAAGCATTCCGATGGTGATCGGCTTGATCGCCTTGGCGATGTCTCCTGTCAACCCGCAATCGGGTGGGTTAAGTCAGCCGTCCACGATTTCATTACCCGAGTTATCGCAGTATGCGTTCGAAACCATCTCCACGTCGACATCTGCGGTCGCCAGTAATCAATCGACTTGGATTCTATTCCTATTGATGCTCGGTTTCGGAATCAAGCTGGCGATTTTGCCTTTGCATACGTGGCTACCCACGACTTATGTGGCCGCTCACCCCAACTCCACCGCACTGATCGCGTCCGTGGTGGCCAAACTTGGACTCTATGGCATTGTCCGAATCGTGATGCCGATGGTTCCCGTAGCGTTGGCAGATCATCTGCAGATGGTGTTTGGCGTTTTGGGTGCGATCGCGATTGTATATGGCGCTCTGTGTGCCCTGGCGCAAACGGAGATGCGAAGCATCCTCGCCTACAGTTCCATCTCTCACGTGGGATTCATTACGGTGGGGTTGATGAGCATGACAGCCGAAGGAGTGGGGGGAGCAACTTTGCAAATGTTCAACCATGGAATCATCACCGCCTCGATGTTCTGGATTCTGGCAATGCTTGAGCAACGGCGCGGCCGGATTCATTTGACCACCGAGGAACGCGGTTTGGCGGGACAGTATCCGAAGTTGGCGGTACTGCTTGTATTCTTCACCCTCGCCGGTGCAGGTCTGCCCGGATTGAATGGCTTCGTAGGCGAAGTCCTTGCCATGTCTGGCATGATGCGAGTGTGCGGAACAATCGTGGCGATTTCCGTCCTGGGTACGTTGCTCGGTGCGTGGTATGGGCTTCGGATTGTTCAGCGTCTCCTGTTCGGTGGCGAAACGACTGCGTCTGGTCACGGGGGGCATCACAGTCACGGGGGGCATCATGGTTCCGAGGTGTCCAGGGGTATCCATCATCACCATGCCGGACGCGATGACGATTTGGTACCTGTGGAATGGCTTCCTTTGTCAGCCGTGGCGCTGATTTGTCTTTGGATTGGAGTGCTCCCCCAACAAACCATGTCCGTTTTTAAACCCGATACCGACCGATTAACGAATTTGATCGAACCGGTTTCCAAGCGTGTTCATACCGATATGGACACGCTTGCCTCCAACCGTTCACTCAAGCCGAGCAGCGACGTGGTCGCGACACGATGATCGATATTTCCTTACCTGCAGCGCGAATGAGAGATTGACGTGGACCTGCTACAAGTAATCAAGACATCGACCCTTCATCTGATTCCCGAGTTGATCCTGCTCGTGGGAGGATCGTTGTTGATGTGCTTTTCGCTCTTCAAGGGGCAAGGAAGTTTCGTCGATGTGCATGGACAGAGAAGCCGATTCGCATTTTTGTCGATCGTCGTGTTGCTGGCAGCAATCATTACCAGCCTGATTCGCGGAGTTCCCCAACTGGGCCCGGATGCGTGGGGTTTGTTTCGATTCGATGGATCCGCAATCGCTGCCGAACGCCTCTCGCTCCTCGGTGGTTTGATCCTGCTACTGATGTCCTGGTCGACTGCACCCAAAGAGCGTTTGCCCGAGTATTACGGTTCTCTGCTGATCGTTCTGAGCGGTATTCCCATCGTGGGAGCATCGAACGATCTGGTAACGCTGTTTTTGGGATTGGAGTTAGTCAGCATCCCCACGTACATCCTTCTGGGAATTGTAAAAACGGACAACACCGGCTACGAATCGGCTTTGAAGTACTTTCTTCTCAGCGCCTTCGCATCATGCTTCTTTCTGCTCGGTCTGAGTTATCTCTACGGAGTCAGCGGATCCACGAATTTGACTGTGATCCAATCCGACTTCACGTTCGGCAAGAGACTGATGTCGTTGGGATTGGTCCTGGTTATGTGTGGGCTGGCGTTTCGCATTACGGCAGTGCCGTTTCATTTTTATGCCCCGGATGTGTTCGATGGAACCAGTGTCGTAATGGCTGGTGTCATGAGCTATCTGCCGAAGGTGGCGGGATTCGTTGCTCTCATTCGTTTGATCGGTGCTGGCAATCTCAGTGACGGAGCTAGCTCCACAGTGATACCTGTGTTGATGGTCTGTGCCGCGCTCACGATGTGTGTCGGTAACTTGATGGCCCTGGCGCAAACCAATCTGCGTCGTCTGCTCGCCTATTCAAGCGTTGCACACACGGGATATCTTCTCCTCGCGGTAGTGGCACTCCTTCGCCAAGATGCGAGTGCCAATATTTTGTACTCCTACCTCGCAGCCTACGCAGCCATGACACTGGGAATGTTTGCCTGCTTGGGCGAGATTGAGGCGGCTGGCGGCAAGTCGCATTTGGTAGGTGACTTGGCAGGCATGTTTTATCGCCGGCCAGCAGCATCGATCGGCTTGACCGTGGCCTTGATCAGCTTGATCGGTCTTCCCCTCACCGCAGGATTCTGGGCAAAGTTCATGGTCTTTGTAGGAGTCGTAGCAGACCGTCGACCTGATTCGTGGAGTCTGTGGCTAGGAGTCCTGATGGCAGTCAATGCGGTAATCGCAGCGGGCTACTACTACCGAGTTTTGAGCGTTCTGTATCAGAAGACAAGCAATGACATTCCGCTGCGTGTCTTTCGTCCGAGTTTGTTTGTCGCCTATACCATCTGCACGGTGTTGACGATCGTTTGGTTCTTTGTGCCAGCGATCATGTAGAACCCTCCCATGGCCATCGACGTTCGCTGGGGTTTTTTGGGAATTGGTCGGGTCACCGAACGAATGGTGGTAGCAATGGGTTCGCGACCAGGCCATCGCATTTGCATGGCGGCAGGTCGAGATCCCATCAAGGTAAGGGAATGGGGGGAACGACATCGAGTTGAGTCGCTGACGACCGACTTGATGGAGGTGATTCGCTCACCCGAAATCAACGCTGTCTACATTGCGCTCCCTCCCTCCCTTCACTGCGAGTGGACCTGTCGCGCATTGCACGCCGGAAAGCGAGTCCTCTGCGAAAAACCTTTGGGTTTGAACGCGGCCGAATGCCAAGCGATGATGCAGGCTTCTCGCGACGCGGGCGTACCACTTATCCATGCTACGGGTTTCGTTCATCATCCTCGAAGCCACGCCATGCGCGCAAGCGTGAAGAGTGGCGAATTAGGTACGATCCGTCGCGTGACCGTGGCCTGCACGTTTTCCTCGGTGGCTGAGCGGCCAGAAGATCACCGTTTTTCTTCCAAGGCCGGGGGCGGTTGTCTGCTGGATCTTGGATGGTATTGCGCCTATGCAACTCTCTGGTTCACAGGCCTGAAGCCGATCGAGTTGAAAACGTTTGGCTCTCGAAACGGTGGAAAAGAGGGAGAGCCATGGAATCAGGTTCAGGTCATCGCAAGATTGGACGGAGGGGCCGTCGCCCACTGGGATTGCGGTTATGACGCCGCTGGGCGGAAATGGATCGAGATTGCTGGAAGCAAGGGTTCGATCATTTGCGACGATTTTTTAAGGCCGTGGGATCTTGAGAAGCCCAGATTCTGGGTCCACGGCCAGGATGGGAAGGCGAGGGCGGAGTTGGTCGGCCAAGGAATCCTGCAGGAATCCTGGATGGTTCAGCATGCAGCCTTGACTCCGATGGCCGCGACGTCGGAATCTCTAGAACTCGCATGGAGCACCCAGCAGATTCTCGATGAGATCGAGAATAATGCAGGCAAATCAGCTTTTACACAGGTTTGACACGGCAGAAACCCGCCGTCGACCTGTGGGACGGGTGGTGCACGTTATGATCCTGTGTGGAAAGACCTACAGGATCCATGAGGGTATTCGGGTCTTACCTCGAAATCATCGATAGCAACCTACAGGATTTTCCATGCGTACTCCTTCCTCGCACAATCCTGACCTCGGCTCCTCAGCGATCGGGGTTGGGTCGAAACAGCATCATGCAACCACGCTGGCCCCCCAGACTCCTCGTCCCGTTGGTGAGGATGTGGCCGTACCCGTTGAGATAAAATCGGGTAGCAAGGCTCAATCTCGGATTCCCGAGGTTTACAGCGTGCAATGGGGATCTGCGATGTGGCTTGCAGGCCTCCACATCGGATGTCTATTCGCTCCCTGGACGTTCACTTGGAGCGGGTTGATTTTGGCCTTCGCGTTGCACTTTTTGACAGGCAGCGTGGGTATTTGTTTGGGGTACCATCGGCTTCTGACACACACGGGGATGGAAGTCCCTCTTTGGTTGCGTCGCACATTCGCCTTTTGCGGAGCTCTCGCAGGCGAAGGAGGACCGGTCAGTTGGACCGCTAATCACCGCAAGCACCACGCATACAGCGATCAACCTGGCGATCCGCATTCTCCGCACGATGGACCATGGTGGGCCCATATGTTCTGGCTCGCGTTTTCCACGCATGGCGGGGATTGGAACGCGTTCGTTCGCCACTGGGTTCCAGACATTGTTAAAGATCCATTCATGATGTTCCTCGAGCGATGGTTTCTGCCAATCCACATTGTGGTGGGTGCGACGATTACAGGGGCTGGTTACCTGCTCGGCGGCTCAGAGTTGGCGATGTCGTGGCTGGTATGGGGCGTCTGCTTGCGAATGGTGACCCTGCTGCACATCACTTGGTTCGTGAATTCCGCATCCCATATTTGGGGATACAAGAACTACGAGACACGGGATGAGAGCCGAAATTTGTGGTGGGTAGCGATCCTCGCCTACGGCGAAGGGTGGCACAACAACCACCACGCTATCCCACGATTGGCTCAGCACGGGCACAAATGGTGGGAATTCGACATCACCTACCAAGTCATTCGGTTGCTGCGTGCAGTGGGTTTGGCAAAAAATGTCGTGGACTTGGCTAGCATGGAGCAGAAGAAGCGTAGCCGCGCCGAGCGGACTGCCGCATAATGATGGCATGACTCAAGCCATTGTTGATCCCGAACAGCTGCGTCAATTCGCGATGCAGCTCAAGCGTTTCTCGAGCTTGCTCTCCGACTCGACAGGCAAGCTCTCGCAACAAATGCAGCATCTGGCTGCCTCCTGGCGAGATCAGGAGCACGCCAAATTCGCGAGTGAATTTGAACAAGAGATGAAGCAACTGCATCGCTTGATCGAAGCCAGTGAACGACATGTACCCTACCTGATTCGCAAGGCCGAACTCATCGAAGAGTATCAACGCGGCCATGGCTGAAGCCAACGTCAAGAATCTTGAGGGTTTGGAAACATTTGCTGCAGCAGTCGCCCGGCTTTCGGATAGCAATCGCAAGAACACGGACGATGTCCGTGAGCAATTGCAACGCGTCACGGTATGGTTGACGAAGGAAATGCCCGAATACTGGACCAACCAACTGCGAATCGCTCAGAAACGTTGGACGGAAGCCAGAGAGGATTTACTCCGTTGCCAGTCCCGCACGCGTGCGGACGACGAAGATTCATGCCTCGTCCAGCGTAAAGCGTTGGATCGGGCGACTGCAAGAAGAGCTCTTTGCGAGCAACGGGTCAAAATCCTTCCGGTCTTGGGATCGCGTTGGGAGCAATTCATTCAGGAAGCGTCCCTGAGCGTGCGTCAGATGGAGGACTTGTCGGAGTCCAACTTGCCCCTCGCCCAAGCCCGCCTGCAAAAGACGATTGCTACACTGAAGCAATACATCGAGAGTTCAGAACCGCGCGACAGTTGAGGTAGACATGACCGGTATCGATTGGCCTCCCTTGCCAGATATGGGAGTTTACCTGACTTGGCCCGAGAAAGGGCTCGATGCAATCCATCCCAATGACCGCGTCCTCGCCGAACAATTGATCCCGAGCGATCGCGTCTTTCTTCGAACGGCTTTCGATGGCACATACTACACCATTGAATATGGAAAACAATCGATTCGAATCCAACCGTCCCTCTGGTTACAGGTCAAGGACGAAGGGTTTCGCATAGGAGACCAAGTCGAGGTACCCTCTCGAATGATGCAAAACGACCCGATGATCGCAGTGATTCTGGAGATGAGATACAGCCAAGAGAACGGCATAATCCATTATCTGCTGCTCCACAACGAAATGCCGATCGAACATCCCTTCACGGCCGAGGACCTGATTCAGCTCAAGCCCCATGTGAAGCTACAACCTCGCGATTATCAACCGCCAACACCGAAATACACCCCACCATCCGATCCCGGTTCCGATCCATACCTATCCATCGACGACGAAGACAAGAAATCTTAAGCGAGTCGAAAGTCGGACCCTGGGGTTTTCTCAGTCCGCCAAAGCAACACGATTGCGCGCTTCGCGGAGACCGCGACTGAGTATATCTCTGAGAAGTGGCGAATAATCTTCGTACCGGCATTCATCCGCCGGGCCGTCTGAATACTGATAAATCGCATCCCGAGGCTTTGCTCCAAGTGCGATCAACGTACTCGACACCGTTCCATAATCCGCACCACGAACAACCATGCTCGCTCGAGCCATCGGGTTGGGTGAGCGTGCAAAGACGCGACTAGCGACCGCCAGAAATTTAACGGGAGAGTCAAGCGTTTGAAGGGTCAACAGACGATTGGCCAACTGAACCCTCTCGTCTCGAGGATCGTTCATGTTGCGAGCGCCGATGATATTCAAGCCCGGTTGCAGGTCGAGGACCTCATTCTCAGACTCATGATGAATCGCAAATGCCTGATCTCGGTCGGCGATTACCAGGTTGCAGGCCTCGAATTGATGCTTGCCCAGTTCTTCCAACGCTCGATCCACCGCTTGCCGACTCGTCGTGGTCTTCAAGGATTCTTTCACCAGGAGTCCGCGTGAGCGATTGGAGCCTAATGGTTCGAGTGTTCGGCGATTGCAAATTCCGACGAACACACCATGCTGATTGACACCCAACCACGTCCCCCCGCTCCGCTGATCCAGCGGGCACAGGATTCTTGGTTTACCGGATTGGATCGCAGGCGACGAACATCTGCGATCGAAAAACTCCTCTCGATTGGCTGCGACTAGGATCGGACTTTCAGGAACCACGCGATATTGAATGGCCAATAAGCACATCGCAACATCAGCACTTTCTATGGCTGGAGTGTGGAATCAAGCCGCGGCGCAGTGGCGAGACATCGCACATACCAAGTGCGATTTTGCGGCCCGCAACGTCGATAGAATCTAACGGTCGCGATGAGCCACGTAACCCCCCCAAATGGGGTATTGCCCGAAATTGTTGAAAAGTTGTCAAAAACGGATTCCTGGCACGAACGATGTCATCAACGCTGCGGGGAGAGGGAGACGTTTGACGTAGCCTAGACCGAAACGCTTGGTATATTCCTCGGGCACTGGTGGCCGTTTCTCTAACGCGACAATTGCAGAGCCCTATGTCCGAAGTGATCCATCTGAATCTCGGACCGATCCCTCGCACTGAGAGTGGCAGGAGTCGCCTCGGGAAAGCGATTTCGCTACACATCGCTGGAGTTGGAAGCTACGTACCTCCGCGTATTGTTACCAATGAGGAGCTATCGCATTTGGGGTGCGATAGCCAGTGGATTGTCCAGCGAACTGGGATTCGGGAACGGCGTTTTGCTGCTGCGGAGCAGGCTTCTAGCGACCTGGGGTATCTCGCAGCTATCGATTGCTTGGAAAGATCCGGCGTGGAAGCAAAGAGCATCGATTTGCTGATCGTCGCGACGATTACTCCCGACTATTCGACACCGTCGACCGCTTGCGTTTTGCAGGAGCGTCTAGGGTGTACTGCGGCATCTATGGATGTGAATGCTGCGTGTTCCGGGTTTGTGTACGGGTTGATCACTGCGGCCCAGTTCATTCGGGGTGGCGGTGCTCGCAATGCGATGGTCATCGGGGCGGAAGTCATGAGTCGCACCGTTTCCGCAGACGACGTGAAGACCTACCCACTTTTTGGAGATGGTGCAGGAGCCGTAGTATTGCAACCGTCCGAGACATCCGAGGACGTGCAGGTGCGATTCGCGGGAAATGCCGGACTCGACAACCGTCCCGGCATCTTGGCCTATACCCTCGGTTCCCAAGGAGACATCCAGGCCTTAAGCACTCCGGCGGGCGGATCGCGAGAGCCGTTGACGCAGGAGGGGCTCATCGCCGGTCGCCATTACATGCGGATGGATGGCAGGAGTGTCTTCAAGTGGGCGGTTCGCTGTGTGGTCGATAGCTGTCGCGATGTTATGGCTGCCGCTGGCTTGACGATGGACGATGTGGATCTCCTCGTATTGCATCAAGCCAATCAGCGGATTATCGATGCCGCAGTGAAGGAACTCGGCATTCCTCGCGAGAAAGCGTTCACCAATCTGGATCGATTCGGGAACACATCCGCAGCGAGCATCCCATTGGCACTCAGCGAAGCGGACCGTCAAGGCCTGGCGCCTCGCGGGAGTCTGGTGCTCCTATGCGGCTTCGGTGCTGGACTGACATGGGGAACAGCTCTGGTTCGTTGGTAAGACCGGACGTTCCCATCCGTCACCGGCGAATCCCGCGATCCTCATTTCCGAGCTCAATCAGCCATCGGAATCTTCACTTGATCGTGTTGCTCGGATGCCATATCGAGAATGTGAAATCGCGATCTCCATGATGTTCGATACCTGCTTTCGACCAAGCGTTTTGCAGCGGCGACAAGGACTTGGTCGCGGGTGGCACATACGCCTCGTCAACAACGAGTACTCGCTCAAGTCTTCCATACTGCTGCAACTGTTGACGCTGCAGATCCTCGCTCAGCAGATACGTCCACGAAGGTGGAAGCTGGCAGTGGGGTGGCGGAAGTTGTGTCCACAGATACCAACTTGGTCGGTTATGCCATCGGAATGCCAACGAATCCACATGGGACTCCTGAACGATTTTCACACAATCGCGAATGCGTTGGGATTGCTGGTCATCCAATCGTAACAGAGCGGCTCCGGGGAGGTCCAATGAGTTCCGTGACAAATACCGATAACCGCTTATCAAGACAGGAACGCAAACAATCATCACACCGACAGCAAGCGAAGCTGCGGGATTGAACCTAGGATACAAAACGTCTTCGCTCTGTTTCAGCCAGGAGTAGAACAGTGCAAAGTGACTCTCTACCCAAGCGATTCGGAATCCATCTACAAGTAGCAGGACCAATGGCAGGGTTCCAAGCGACAACTGAGTACCGGGTACTGGGTACGCAATCAGCGGTTGAAATGCGGCGATGGCGGCAATGGTCGCAATGACGATCCGATGGGAGCATGTCATCGCGCGAACTGTCGATAGATTCGTCGTGGTCGTCGTCACTGGAGCAAGCCGCAACACCAACCATCCGACGACGATTGCGGGGCTAAGGGCGAGAATCGCTTCACTGCACCCCCGCGGTTCCAACCCATGTATGAGCGGAAACACCCCCTCCATAAGATTCATAGAAATGAGGGTGGGACCAACGATAATGAAGAAACAGCCCCATTGGACGCGCGTCGGTAGCCGCCAATTCATTCCTCGACTCCACCTCGACATGTTCGTTGCGAGCAGGCTCAAAAATCCCATCGTGAACATGCAGACCGCAAGCCAACCCCAAGGAGATCGGATCGCTGGGTGAAAGTAATTCGACAAAAGCGATCCATGTTGCCCAAACAAGCCTTGCATGAGTGTTTTCAGAGAAACGTCCTGAGTTATGCTCCAGGCAACAAAGAAAGCGACAGATAAACCTGCACCGATGGATATTCGAGACAAGCACGCGATGCTCGAAATGGATTCATAGGTCTCCGAGGTACTGCTGGATGTGTGCAAGTGTGCCATCGTGAGTCGCAAACCCAAAATCGATGTCGAGACGATCCAAGGCAACACCCAAGCCTCCATCGCATGCAGTTGTTGCCACATCAAACACCAAGGGAGAGCAATCAACGCTACGGTATAAACTGCATCTGCAAGAGCATGGGTGCGGGAAGCCCGCGCAACGGACCATAGATAACCCGACGGGAACGCAGCCAACAAAAAGATTCCGACATTCGGCTTGATCATGAAGAGGGTGCCAGCGAGGATCCCTTGCAGTAATGGAACAGCACTTGAAGCGATCGAAACACGCGATGGATATCGGGCCGCAGTCAAATAGATACTCGCGCAAACCAAAAGACTGCACCAGATTTGGGGATGCCCTGGCTCCAAAGCTAGTTTCTCTTGGTGCCAGAAAAAAGCGATTGCCGCAAATAGAAACAGACCCGTCGACGTGTACGCTCGAGTCATGCTTTGCGACTCTGAGCGAGGGACCAAACGGTCAACAGATCGCAACAGAAGTACCGTCGAGGCGATCCAGAAAATCAATGTCTGCCAACGCTGTCCATCGGTAGTGTATGCGAACGGGATCAACGATCGCAGGGATGCGTCCAATACATAAAACGCAGGTCCGTACTGCGAAAACACTTCCTCGTAAAGAACGTGCCCCTCGCGATGATGGATCAAAGTCCACAGCACATAGCCTTCATCATCGTAGAAAGCCCACGTCGTGAATAGAACGAAGTAAGCGGTGCTAACGATCGCAAGAAGGACAAGGAGTCGAAGTCGGAATGCAGTATTGAACGTCATCTCCTAGAAAGCCACATTCGCTCCCGAACGCCTTGTGCGTCGCGAGTCTTCGATGGTGCGATGAATCTCGTCTACCTGTTCCAGGATCAGCTCCGCATCTGCGCTCGCCTGCGCGGAATCATCCCGAACCCTGGAAGCCTGGTAGGTATCGACGCGATCAACGATAAATCCGGGGCGACCGAGGACTTGCTGGTGAATGCGAATGACGTACTCTCCCAACACCGCGATCCCGAGCGCATTGAGCCCCCCAAACAGGGATGACAACACGACCGTCGATGCCCAGCCAGGAATCGCCAATCCCGTATGCCATTTGCTGATCAAGGCATAGGTCAAGCAACTTGCAGAGACAGCCAATGAGATCAATGAAATCGCGTAGAAAATGAAGAGCGGGAATCTTGAGAATCCGAAGATTGCCGACTGTGCGAGTTTGAACAGTTGCCGCAGGGTTACACGCGGCTTGTCGTCGTGCCGAGCGCATCGTTCGACGACGATCCCCTGTTGCCGGAAACCGACCCAAGACCTGAGGCCCGGCAGGAAACGATCGACTTCACCCAAGTTTAGGATTTCCTGGACCACGCGTCGATCCATCAGACCAAACGCACCGGCATCGATCGGAATCGGTGTCTCGGATATACCATTGAGCAAACGGTAGAATCCCGAAAAGAGAACCTGCTTCCACCATGCTTCTTTCCGTTTCTCGCGAATGGCGTAGACCACATCCGCCCCGCCTTGCCAAGCTCGCACAAAATCCGCGAGGCGTCCCGGATCGTCTTGCAGATCGCTATCCATAATGATGGTTGCATCACCGCGCGCATGCGCAAGACCAGCGTGTATCGCCGATTGGTGCCCGAAGTTTCGAGATAAATGGACGCAACGGATTTGAGATTGCTCGCGAGCCATTCGCGACAGGATCTCTCCACTGCCATCTGTCGATCCGTCGTTCACGTAGATCACTTCCCGGCGGCAACCCGTTTTTGCTAACCCAGCATCGATCCGCTCCTGAAGCGTTTCGAGGATCGAAGCTTCATTGAATACCGGCAAAACGATCGATACGATTGGATGGGTCGGTCGTGCATTGGCAGCGATATTCTGGTTCATGATTCACCCTCGAGTGGCTACGGCAACCAACGACAGCCCCGTTGGGATGTTTCCAGATCGCATCATCCATCCCCGCTCCAACGATGCCATCGCGATCAGCAATCGATTCATCCATCCGGATACAGGCGGGAATTCCGCAGGTCGGTTTGTGGGAAACCATCTTTGCCAGGCTCGTACTGCCAAGGCGGCAGGCAAGGTGAAGGCGTTCCACGAGTTGATCCAATGCAGACGGAGTCCTGCAGATCGCACATGCTGTCGCAGCAAGCCCGCAGAGTAACGCCGGAAGTGCCCTAGGCGTCGATCCCAATCTCCGTACAAAGCCGGCCAGGCAGGAACAGTGAGGATGATCTTGCCGTCCTGCTCTAAGGTTTCTGCCGCATAGGCAAGCGCTTCGACCGGTTCCTGCAAATGCTCAAGGACATCGAGCAATAGAACCACCCGAGCGCTTTGTGGCGCGATGGGCCACTGCTGACACAGATCGTGCTGCGTCGCGCTATCGACACCGAGCCGCTTGCAGATTTCGATCGCTTCGGGCATGACATCCAGCCCATGGACCCGAAATCCTCTTTGCTTCAAACGCAACAGATTCCCGGCTGCACCCACACCACCTTCAACAATCAAATCGTTCGGGGCTGCAAACCGATCGATCAGATCGAAGGCAATAGCCCGCTTGGCGACATGCCACCAGTAGCTGTCTTCGAGTCGAGACAACTCCTGAAGATGTTGGGGGTCCATAGCGGTCGTCCGTGCGAACGAGATATCCGTGGTATATGTCGCGAGCCGTTGAGGCTCAAGCGTTGTCGGCTCGCACCGACAGAGAAAGATAGCACGCACTTACAACTCTGTAGCGTTCAGTGAACCCAAGAGGGTTAGATAATTCTTCCTGCGAGTAGTGATCGTGACGAGGTTGAGGAGAAAAGAGGATGACGCGCCCAACCGATTATCCACTCGAGTCGGGATGCAGAATGTGGGAAAGCATCTCCAAGCTATCGATCAGTCGCGGGCCGGGACGGTTGAAGTAAGCGTTTCCGTCCATAATGTAGAGCTGGCCATTGCGAACACAGTCGAGTTCCTTGAACCGGGGTTTGCTCGCGAGGATTGGCAAATCCTCATTGGTTCGCTCGATTGTGTAGCCACAACAGGTGATGACCATGACCTCGGGATTCGCCTGTTGAATCGCTTCCCACGGGACGACATGCGATCGGTCACCCGCTCTTCCTAGGCAATCCACTCCACCCGCGAGGGCGACCAATTCGGGATTCCAATGACCGGCACAGAACAATGGATCGATCCATTCAAGCATCACGACACGCCGAGGAACGCGATTCTTCGGAATTCGACCCTCGACTGCAAGAATCCGATCGCTCAATGCCGAGATGACCTCGTTCGCTCGTTCTTCGACCCCTGCAGCGACTCCGATCGTTAGGATACCGTCGAGCACATCCGCCAGGCGGATCGGCTCCAGTCGCAATATCTCTGGCTCTCCGTCCAGACCGCAGAATGCCCTTTCCACGTCGAGTACGTCGACGGCGCAGACATCACATAGGGATTGCGTGATCACCAAGCTGGGCTTTAGAGATACGAGTTTTTCCCGATCGAGTGCAAAGAGTGATTTGCCGCTGCCTACCGATTCATGGACCATGGCATCGATTTGGGCACTGGATACATCGATCGGGATCGCTGCGCGTGTTACTTTCGGAAGGGATCGAACAACATCGGGATAATCGCACTCATGGGTAACTCCGACCAACTGATCTCCGAGTCCCAATGTGCAAATCATCTCGGTAGCGCTCGGAACGAGAGAGACGATTCGCATAGGCATTCCTGTTGCGATAATGTTGTGTTGATTAGGCGCTCCGAACAATTACTTATCGACTTTGGTCAACGGATGGACAACGAGTCCCGACACGAGCTTGGGATAGAAGTAGGTACTCTTGGCGGGCATGCGTTCCTGATGCAGCGAAACTTTCCGAATGTGTTCGATGGTCGCTGGCATCACTAGGGCTGCAAGCGGGTAGGTCAGGTTGCCTTCGAGCCGCCCGTGCAAGCCATCGATGACTTCCTGGACCTGATGAACATAGGTTGGCTTGGGCATATCCCGGAGTCCCAAGGCATCTTCGAATACGAGGCGATGCAGGACGGCGACACCGAGCCCCTGCCAGTCGGCGCTCTGTTCCGAAGCGATGACGGCCATTCGATCCACAGCTTCCTGCCGGCCTGAGATGCGAGTCCACTCGTTGGATGCACGCGAATAAAGGGCCATGATCCACTGTTCATCGAGTCGATCCATCTCCGCCCATACCGCACCCGCGTTCTCGGGTCCCTGACCGACGATCTCGCAATCGAAATAGGGGCTCAATCGCCGATGCAACTCCGCAGTATCCATTTCGGGGACCCCGTGAAGCAGTCGATGCGTTGGCAGAACCACGAGTCCCGGATCGCTCATGCTGATCAGTTGAGTCAGAACAAAGTTGGCGGGATGATCGGTCGGAAGCGGCGATTGGGCGTTGAGCTCATCCCGGTAATTGCACGCCGTCTCATAACGATGGTGACCATCGGCGACAAACATATCTCGGTCCGAGATCAAGGCGCTGACCTCCTGAATCGTTCGAATGTCGGTTACAGGCCACATGCGATGCAACACTCCAAGATGGTCGGTTGCTTCGAGGCCATGCACACCGAGAATCTTTCGCTCGAGGATATCCTGAATGGTGTTTTCCGGATCGGGATAAAGGCCGAAGATCTGCGACAAGTTGGCTTGCGTTGCGCGAGTCAAACGAAGGCGATCGTCCTTGGCCTTGGCGTGCGTTTGCTCGTGCGGATAGATGTTTCCTTCACCGAACCGTTGCAAGCGAACGCGAGCCATGAAGCCGCGGCGAGTCAGGGTCGTGCCGTGGTCGTCGAAAATCTGATGATAAACATAGATCGCAGGGTCGGGTTCGAGCTGCAACACCCCTTCATTTCGCCAGGATCGATAGATCCTTGCAGCCCGTTCGTAGATCGTGTTCTCGTCCGGATCACCCGCCTCGCGGCGATTGAGTTCCAGACGCAAAAAATTGTAGGGAGACAGGTTGTAGAGATGGTCCTGGAGTTTGGAGTCCACGACATCATAGGGAGGGGCGATGACGCTGGATAACGATCCGACTTGGGCCAGGTTGTACCTCAGGCCGCGGAATGCTTCGATTTGGGGCATGCTGGGAAAACCTCGGTGCGAAAATGGAACGAGCCCGGAACATAGCCGGGCTCGTGAATCAATGGTTAAAACTACCCCGCTAGGACTCGAACCTAGAATAAAGGAACCAAAATCCCTTGTGTTGCCAATTACACCACGGGGCAATCTGGCGGAAGTTTATCGATTTACCGCCGTCTCGGCAACCGCAACTCGACGAGTCGCAGGAGCGAAACCGCAACCCAAAAAACACCGAATGATTATCGCTCGGATCCAGGATTTCCACTGGGCTGATTTTCAGCCGTCTTCGGCGAGGCTTCCGCAGGCTGACCGGCTGCATCCGCAGTCTGAACCGCTGCGACCGCAGGCTGAATAGTCGGATTTCCTTCGAGAGGCTTCCGAGGCAATCGCTCATCGCGCGTCGCCGCTTGGTAGGCGAACGTCGCCATGATGACCGACGCCTGCTTCGCATCGTCCTCGATCACTCGTTCATAGACATCCATATTGGAATGGTGGGTTCGCGTATCGTACTCGATCGGATCCTGAATGAACTGGAATCCTGGCAGCCCGATGCCGGTGAAGGACTGGTGGTCGGTTCCTCCGGTATTCGAGATGGTAATGGTGGAGGCATCCAAATCAGCGAAGGGGCTGAGCCATGCGCGGAAAATCGGTCTCACCGCTTCGTTCCCTTGCATGTAGATGCCTCGAATCTTGCCTGCTCCGTTGTCGAGATTGAAATAGGCTGAGAGCTTGTCGTATTCCGGTTTGGTTTCAAGGGTAGGAGTTCGTGGCTCGCCATTGTCGTCGCTCCCGTCTCGCGAACGGCGAGGAGTATTCAAAACGCCGAAGTGTTCTGCGACGTAGGCGCGGGAGCCGAACAACCCTTGCTCCTCACCCGTCCAAAGGGCGACGCGTATCGTGCGCCTCGGGGCGACGCCGGTCGCTTTCAGTATGCGCATGGCTTCCATCACCACACCGCACCCGATCGCGTTGTCGGTCGCTCCAGTACCGGAATGCCAGGAATCGAAGTGGGCTCCAATCATGACGATTTCGTCTTTCAGGTCGGTCCCGGGAATTTCAGCGATCACGTTGAAGCAATTCGGGTCCCCCGCATGGTAGCTGGACTCGATATCGATTTCCAATTGAGGTTTGACCCCTTTCTGGATCATGCGAACCAAGCGGTTGTAGTGTTCCGCAGCAACAACGAATTGAGGAAGAATCGGAGGCGAATCCTCGGTCCAGGGCCTTGCTCCACGCGACATCGGGCCACCTTCACCTGGACTTCGCATGTCCCGGTTGGGGTCGGCGCGTCGCGGCAATGTAGCCGATGCTACAAATACAGTTCCGCCATCACCGCGACCTGCTTCGAGAACAACCGCTGCACCTTCGTCATAGGCCATCTGCCACTTATCGTTCATCAACTGCATCGCACTCAGTCCGGTACCTCGCGATTCTGGTGGTGCGGAGCTGGCACTCGAGCTTGCGTTGTTATCGCTGCTCGGCGGTGGGCTTCCACTTCCTGGTCCTGATGGCGGCCGACGTCGCGACGAACCAGGTTCTGCATTGGCGAGGGCTAAAAGAGCAGCATCCGTTTGGCGAGTACCCGGCGGATCAAACCATGGCTTGACCTCGCGCGGTGGACTGATGAGGACAATGGCGCGGCCTAACTTGCCGCGATACTTTTCTAAGTCCTCTTTGCTGGAGGCATCGAAGTAGATCGGCTCTCCCTTGATGGTCGATGGCGTGCTGGGGGTCCAAGCTTTGGGGTACGCGATCAATGAGAAGAAGCTCGGCGAGGTGACATTAGCCGAATAGGATTGCAAGGACCAACCTCTTCCAAAGGGGCCCCATGGTTCTAGATTAACATTCGCCATGCCCCACTCTTCCAATCGTCCCTTCGCCCACTGGCCAGCGACCTTGGTTTCCGGCGAACCGGTCAATCGCGGTCCATAAACATCGGTGAGGAAGCTGATCGTCTCCATCACTTTGGAGCGTTCCATACCCTCCTCTCGAAATTGCTTGACGACATCCAAGTCGACCTTCTCGGTTTGTGCCGTGAGGAAAGATGCGGAAGTGAGTCCGAGAGCCAAGCCGCCGATGGCTTTCATGGAATTGCGAATAACTGACATGAGTGCGAGTCTCCAGGATGCGAAGAAAGAACTGGAGACATTATGGTCGCGAACGAAGCCGATGACCATCGGTCTGGTAGAAAGTGGCGAAAATCGGTTTCATCCCAACCCGAAACGTGGCGAGGGATCCCAACCCGAAGCGTCAGCGAGGGATAGAGATACATAGCTCGCGACGTCTTCCCTCATGCGTACCTCGCTCACGCGTCGGGTTATGATGAGCGCTTACTGAGCATCGACTGCTCGGCCCGCGTCTGTCGGTTAGTTGGTTCCCGAGTTGGCGGCGATGCCCAAAGTCGGAAGGCGTTCCACCTTGCCACCTGTCAGTCGGACAATCGAATCGCAGCTTTGGGCTACGGATTCGTCATGCGTCACCATAACGATCGTCAGGCCATGATCTCGGTTGAGCGACTGCAGCAACCGAAGGATCGATGCGCCCGTCTCTTGGTCGAGATTTCCGGTGGGTTCGTCCGCCAGCAGGATGCTCGGGTCGTTTATCAAGGCCCGAGCGATCGCGGTTCTTTGCATCTCGCCTCCGGAAAGCTCGCACGGCCGATGGTTCATGCGATGACCGAGACCGACTAAATCGATCCATTTTTTTGCACTCGCTTGGATTGGCCGCAAGTTCCGCCAATATGAGAAGACCCCTTTGCTGATCATCGCAGGAGCGAGAACGTTTTCCAAGACAGTCAATTCCGGCAACAAATGATAGAATTGAAAGATCATGCCGAGTTGTTCATTGCGAAATCGATCTCTTTGTCGCACCGGCAGTGAATCGATCCTCTGCCCAGCGAAATGAATCTCACCTGAATCGGGGCGATCGAGGGTGCCTAGTAGGTGAAGCAGTGTGCTCTTGCCCGATCCGCTTTGACCGATGATGGCAGTAATCTTGCCTCGTTCGGCTGCGAAATCGACCCCCTTCAACACCGGGACACTCGTTTTGTGCCGACGATAAGACTTGGTCAAACCGCACGCATAAATTAAATCCCGTGCGCTATCGGGATGCACCCTGAGTGTTGGCGCAGGGGCCGGATCCTCGGGATGCACGACACGGTAGGAAGCCGCGCGTTTGGCCAAATCGAAGTGCGGCTTGATGGTGGTAGTCGAATTACTCATAGCGTAAAGCCTCTACGGGATGCATGCGGGCAGCGCGAATGCTGGGAAGAACGCTCGCCAAAATAGCGATGGCAATGGAGCCGAGAGTGACCCACACGAGCATGAACGGTTGGATCATCGTCGGAATGGAATCGAAGTAATAGACCGTTGGATCGAAGACCTCACGTCCAGTGATCCACTCGATGATCTTGGCGATGTCGTTGATCTTCCAAACAAACAGTAGGCCGCAAATCAATCCGACGCCTGACCCAACCGATCCGAGAAGAACCCCATACCCAAGAAAGATAGTGGCGATCCCGCGGCTCGATGCACCAAGCGACTTCAGCACTCCGATGTCGCGAGTCTTCTCGACGACGATCATAAAGAAGGTCGCCAAGATACCGAAGCCCGCGACCGCGATGATCATGAACAGCAAAATATTGAGGATCGTGGTCTCCATTTGCACCGCTGCCAAGAGCGGCCCCTGGGTGTCTCGCCAGGAACGGACTTCGACGAGTTCATGGCTTGGAGGAAATTCGTCTCGAAGCGCGTCGCGCGCAGCATTGAGATCCATACCCTTTTTAAGTTTGATCTGAATCGAGGTCACCGCACCGATCCCAGTCTGCGGATTGATCATGCCTCGCGAGTGCTGCAGCTTTTCGATCGGGACAAACGCAAAGGTCGAATCGTACTCGCTCATCTTGCTTTCATAAAAGTCGACGATCGTAAAGGACTCGTCGATGCCGCGAGGTGGAGTCCCTGCATTAGGAAACGTCACCTGCACATCGTCACCCGGTCGCAAGAAAAAGAAATCCTGAACTTGGTTATCGATATCGCGACCCCGGACGCTACCGATACCGATTCCCAGTACGATCCCTGTGCGCTGCTCGACCTCCGCATCGAACGGTTTGATCTGTGCCTTGTTCTCCAACTTCATCGATGGCCCTGCCATGATCGATTCCAGGCCCGAGTCGGCTGCTGGAGATGGCGTGTCTGTCCCATCCTCGAGATTCTGCTCTTTGATCTTCTGCTGCAATTCCTGATAACGCTGCTGCTCCCGCTCCGCTTGTTCGCGCAGAACATCTACGGTCGCTTTGCGATAACGGGCCATCGGCTTGCGATATTCCCAGCCCGCAGGTTGCAATTGCTCGCGTTCCGGTGCGTAACCTGTATCCTTCAGCAGAAAACTCAATTGCTGTCGATTTTCAGGGTGGAGTAAGTATTTACTGAAGTCGCTGACACTCGCGTAAGTCTTTTGGTCGATGCCGATTAAATTGATTTGCTGAGTGTGACTGTTGCCGTTGTGCTGGAAGGTCAGCATTGCTGGCAGCGTGACAATCGTAGTCACTCCTTCCACCGTGTCGCCGAGACGAGCGCGGATTCGCTCTTCATACCATTGCGGCTGGGCAATACCCATCGTCGATCGCGTTTCGAGCACCAAGTCACTGAGAATCCCATGCATCCGCTCCTGCATCTGGATCGTGAAGCCATCCATCACGCTATTTACCACGATCAGCGTCGCGACACCCAGCGTCACCGATACGATCGATGCTAGCGCGATCCAACGCGTTCGCAAATAACGAAGGCACAGCAGCAGTTTGTACATCTCGGGTTCCTCGATGAAGTTCTACGCTTCGATCGCGCGTGGGATAGTTGCTAGCGTCCTTGAACGGATGCCGCCGGAAGGTACCAGGAATCGAAACCGCGATGCCAGACCATTCCACGAATTTCGCACCTTGTGCCGGTTCAGCGAAATCCGCTACATTCGACCGATAAAAACCAGCCTTTCTCGCTCGGTCGCGCTCCATGCAGGAGCGATTCAACCGCAGTACGCAACGCATTCATGGACGAGGACAACTTGAGGCACGGAGTCGCCAACCAAACGAAACCATCATTGCTAGCCATACTCTGGTTGGTATCGTTTTGGTGTGCGCTCGCGTCTCCATCTCTCGGGCAACTGAATTTGATACCAAGTTCTGGGGCGCCGAACTCTGGATCACCGAATCCACCCTCTGGGTCAGCCCCGCCAAGCCAGCGCATGACTCCCGCCCAAGCTCGACTTGCGAGTCGCTCTGCAACAAAGAATCAGGACCCAAACGGCGCTCCTGGCAATGCTGCCCCCGATGCTCCCAACTCCAACACCAATAGCAACACTGCGAACAATGCCACGGCTAATCCGCCGTCTCCGGATGCCAGCGCGATCGCTCCGGAAACAATCGCGGCACAACTGCAGTTGCTGCAGACTTCGCCCGACATTGAACCTACCCTCAAGCAATCGTTGGTGACCGCCTACGAAACGATCTTTGCGGAAACGAAGAAGCGCCTTGAGGATGAAAAAGCGATCAAGGACTTTTCGACGGCCTTGGAGAATGCCCCCACTGCGACGGCCGATGCCAAAAGACGAAAGGAGTCTCTCTCATTCACGTCCCCATTTTCTGAAGGGACGCTACCTTTCACGCGAGTCGAAGTCTTGCAGACGTTGCAACTCGAAACAACGGCATTGCTGCAGGCAGTCACCAAGGGGCGGACCGATCTTGAGACAACCATCGCTACTCGTGACTCGCGTCGCAAAGAATTGCCCCGTTACGTCAATGAAGACAAACTCCTGATCACGAAACTCAGCGAGGAACTGTCAGCCCCTGCACCCGAGGGTCTCGATCCGAGAGTTCGAGAGGCGAACCAACTGCTGATTCGCGCCCGTTTGGCGACTGTCAGCACGCATCTGCGGCGATTGGAGTTCGAACAACGCACTTTTGATGCGGAAAATGAACTGCTTCCGATTCGCAAAGAGTTGCTGATCGCCGAGGAAAAGTTTTACCAGCTCAAGCTCAAAGAGATCAACGAAGAACTTGGCAAGCGACGCGAGAATCTCATCGCCAAAGAAAAGCAGTTATCCGAAGACTTGCGAGCTAAATCCAAGCAAGGACTAGAGACGGAAACAACCCGAATCGTCAAGCGGACCGACGATTGGTTGAAACTGGTCAAGGAGCACTCCGCACTGCGTGTAAAGATCGACGAAGCCAAAGAAGAGCAAAAGCGTTGGTCAGATCGATACCGCATTATGACCGAAAAGCTCTACCGAGATCGCACCTCCGACTCGCCGGGAGAACGCCCCTTCTCGATGTCTCGAATGAAGAGCTTGGTCGGGGAAATGCTGCGTCGACAGCGAGATGAATTGCCCGACATCGACCAGCTCAATCGACAACTCGACGATTACCAGACGCAATGGCAGTCTACTCAGTCGATCATCCTGTCGCTCGATGATTGGAAAACAGCCAATCCGATATCGGCCGACCCATCCCAACCTCCTATCGATCTGCAAAACGGAATTTCGGAATACCCATCCTTAGGAAAAGGGCAGCAACGAGAGGTCCTCGAACAGGCAGAACGCCGTATCGTCGATGAGTTTCGGCTCGATGCGAAGAATTACTCGGAGACACTTGTCCTCCTCGCCGACCTCAACCAGCAACTGATCGATCAGGTTCGCAAATACCAATCTTTCATCGATGAACATATTCTGTGGATTCGATCGACCGACCCATTCAGCAAAGCCGACTTCGTCAACTCATGGCGATCGATCAAGGAGTTGCTCGATCTATCGAAATGGAGCAATGTTTCGAGAGCATTGGTTGCTGATATCCGTGACAATCCAATCCTTTACGGACTGGCTACGATGGCTCTGATCCTGATGCTGATCTACACCAAATCGATGCGCAAGTCTGTGCAGTCACTCGGGCTACAAGCGAGCAAATCCAACACCACCTCCTTCGCACCGACCTTTCGAGTGATCGTGTTGTGTGCCTTGATGAGTTTGCCTTTGACGATGGTTCACTTGAT
>JAGWWZ010000230.1 GCA_018970165.1 Planctomycetota bacterium
GTCCCCAGTCTCTTCGATGAAAATAAAGTTTTTCTTGATTGCCTACACGATCGCGAGAATCAGGCCCGATTCTTCGCATTGCTCAGAACCAATATCATGACACGGGTACAAGCGGTCGCGATCAACCGGGAATTCAATGGGCTGCCAGCCGATAGTTCCCTTGCATTTGACGAGGAATCACCTGACATATTCCATCCCTTTCGAGACCTCTTCTTGGCCGGGTTGCTGGGCTTCGCAAAACGAGATGACCAGGATCTTCAATTCCAGCGATTCCGTCAGCCCGACGACTCCCTAAGTACCTTCAGTCGCGAGTTGCCAAACTCATCGCATTACTTTATTCACCCTGCTCTGAGCGAGTACATCCAGAGATCTCGAGCTTCCGAAAACTTTCGAGTGATCCAGCAGATCCTGGTGGGTGAGTACGCTCCGTGGCATTCGTTCGATCCGATGATTTTCGAAGTCGAGTTGGCGTTGGCCAATAGAGGCGAACAACATATCCGCGATCTAGTCCATGAATTGCTTTCGTACATCAAGATCGCAAAGCTCAGTTCTGGACTGCACTCGGTTCGGACGGAAATTGATTCCATTCAAAAATGGCAGAACCTTACACGGGAACTGACTGCCAGAAATCATGACGACCTTGCCTTGTGGCTCGAAGAGTTGATCGATTCCTGAAGAATCACGGAGCGCTTTTGACGGTGATGAAAAAAGGCTCACTGCTGAATGTGTGCTTCATCACGAAGTTGATCGATACATGCACCGTGATCGGCACCAAATGCCGATCGACCAATGGGGCATCCGGATTGGCCTTGAAGGTGATGTACCCTGCCGACTCACCTGCGGTAAGCAAGGTCTTGCTTGCTCCAATGTCGACGGAGACACCCGCTGGTAATGGATTACCGTAGGGTTGCTCAAGATGTTGGAGCATTGCGTCGAGTGTTACGTTCCCTTTGTAGTCGGGAGCTCGCTCGACTTCGATATCGATCCGTTGCGATGATCCGGGCTTGAGCTCGATGTGATTGGCGCTCAGTTTGATGTTTCGGATGTCCATTGGTTTTGCGACCGAAACCGTGTGCTGATCGACCGGATAGTGACCTCGTCCTCCTCCGGGCATGTATATCTCCTGCAAACAAGATGCTCGCGACTGTAGCGGTGTCTTGGAGCCGTCGGCTTCCGCGTGCTCAGACGATCCAAAAATATGGATGTTAGCCATACCATGGGGAGCGTCCGCTGCAGCAGTCAACCAAATAGCCCCATCGGGTCGCGATGGGAGTATGCGGCCTGCTTCGGCTCGCACACCGGGAGGCAATCCTTCCACGGCAAGCTGTATTTCTCCAGTAAAGCCATTTCGCCTCTGCGCTCGAACGTAGATAACGCTCGCTCCTCCGACCGCCAACGGTGTCTTATCGGTATCGGCCTCCAACAAGAAATAAGGCTTGGCCTGAGTCACATGCAATGCGTAGGGAAAGTCCTTCCCGCCTCGTCCATGCAGATCGCGAACTTCGACAGTGTAGATTCCATCGGCCGGAGACGTCCAGTTCTCTAAGCTCGCATCGGAAGAGAGGACTCTCTCGAATGTTGAATCGTCCGCTTCCGACAATGGATTGCCGTCACCATTGAGAATGCGTAGTTTCGCATCGAGATTCGAACCCAAACGGCGGGCGAAGACTTCAAAGGTGAATCGCTGTTGAGCCTTTGCCTCAAATCGGTAACGATCGACTTGCTCGGGCTCGTCGACACAGCCGCAAAGCATCGATGGAATCGTAAACGAGGGTGTTTGTGTCTCAGTCGCAGGCTTATCACCGCTCGCTTCACAGACAATCGGGTCGGGAGTCGACACGACTTGGCTGGTATTAAGAGGCACACCGGCAATGACCGGCGCAAATCGTTCCACGCGAGTTCGATCGCTGGCGGGCAAAGTCACGGTTGCCATCGCATCGGCTGGCATTCCCAAGCCTACGATCTCGACCGGAGCAGTTCCATCCGAGCGAATCGCGAGCGGTCTGGCTACCATCGCGAACGGACGGGCCGAACATTCGATGGCATACGTCCAATCTACGTTCCCTTGGTAACGAGCATCTCGAACTTCCAGAATGTATTCCCCCGGAGTATCGATTTTCACATGCATCAAGGGATCCCCTGCGAAGGTGTTGTCGCTCGATGCAATAGTAGAACCGATCGCCGACTTGAGTGTGATCATCGGATCGACCCGGATCTGCATGTCGTGCAAACGATTCTGCAATCGCTGGCTCGTCATGTGAAAGGTCCATGCCCCAGGTTGTTCGATCCGCAACTTGTACAGGTCAATATCCTCACCTTTTTCGATCGTTCCACAGATCATCGCGGGAAGCGTTGCGTTTTGAGCTTTGTCCAGGGTATCGTTATCGGGCACCTCGTTCACGAGCACTTCGCGGCCAACCACGATTTGTCCGACCGTGCTCACGCCGTGCGGTGTCCACACCCGAAAGTCCCGAATACCGGGAAGAGCATCGGCATCGCAGGTGATTCGAAGCTTGCACTTCGAACTGGTGATGTCGTTTCGATCCTTGTCCTCCGATTTCTCGGTCTCGAGCGGAACTACTTCCCCTCGGACTCCCGTCCCCGAGATGATGACTCCATTTCCTCCGGCCAGGTTGTAGCGGGCGCTCAGTTCATGTTCGGTCGTCTGCCCCACTACCGTCGCCGCCGGCTTGATGCTCATCAACATCGGATACGAATTATTCGTCTGCGCGATGGCCATTGGGCAAACGCAAAGAAGTGCGGCAAAACCGATCAGGTTCTTAACAAGTAGGTGCGCCGAAGTTGTCATCGTATGAAGAGGAATTGCTTGGAGTTGATGAGGGCCCATAGAAGGTCTTGATAGCCTTCGGCAGGAGTCGGACTCGCGGCAACGAAGGTGCGGCTTTCAGCGAGTTCGTCTGGGGTCGGCAAACGCGAAAGAGCCGCGAGGTAGAGATCCTCGATGCATGTTTCCGTCGGCTTTCCAGAGGCGACTAGCCCTGCCACACGTCCCTGACCGTCGGCGATTTTGGCCGAGACGATCTCCCCATTGAGTGTATGCAATGCTTGGGCGAGGTTCTCATCCGCAGGTCGTTCGCATTCGCAAACACTCGACCGCTTCGTCTTGCCGAACGTGACCAAGAACGGGTTGGTGTTGGTCGTGGCGGCATCGGGCAGTTCAACCGCTCGTTTCCCCATCGGAAGATTGGGATGTTTGGTGCGAACCATCGTCGCATCATCGATACAATCAAGCAACGGTTCGGCCGCGATTCGTTTGACTCGATAGTGGCTGTAGAATCGCGTATCGTCGGCATTCAGCGCATTGGGCTGCGAATCGAGTTGATACAATCGCGACCGCATGATCGATCGCATCAAGTGCCGCACGTCGAAACCGGAATCGCGAAACTGAACTACGAGATGTTCCATGAGTTCAGGATTCGAGGGTGGATTGGTGGATCGCAGATCGTCGATCGGTTCGACCAGTCCACGCCCTAAGAGATAAGCGACGTATCGATTGACGATGTTACGAGCAAATGCAGCGTTGTCTTTGCGGGTCAACCACTCGGCCAGAGCGATGCGTCGATCGGTGGCATGGTCTGTGGGTTCTCCTTCCAAGGGAGTCGGCTTCATCACCGCACCTGTTTTTGGGTGCGATACTTCTCCGCCGGAGGTCACCATCACGACCGTTTCGCCGCCGAAGATTCCAAACTCCGCACTGTTCTTGCTCGCGACGCGTGAGAAGAAGGCTGCGAAACCGTAGTAATCGGCTTGGCTCAATCGCTCGTAGGGATGGTGATGGCACTTGGCGCACTGCAATCGCTTGCCGAGGAATAGTTGTGCGGTCGACTCAGCAAGGTCCGATGGGTTGTTGGCGATCCGGAAATAGTTTGCTGGACCGTTGGAGAAGATCGAGCCCTTGGCGGTGATGAGCTCGCTGACGAACTGCCCCATCGGTTTGTTGGTCCGAAGGGATTCGCGCATCCAATTGTGAAAGGCCCACATGCCGCTCTCGCCAAGAACAGCGCTGTTGTTTCGGATCAAGTCGGACCACTTCAGGCTCCAATAGGCGGCGAATTGATCGTTGTACGTGTCGAGCTTGGGGTCGCCGGTCAGGCCGAGCAATCGGTCGATCAGAATCTCTCGTTTGCGAGGATCGGTGGAGGCAAGGAATTCCCGCGACGCGTCGGCAGTTGGTAGAGCGCCGATGGCATCCAGATGAGCTCTTCGAAGAAACGTTGCGTCGTCGCACAGCCCGGATGGCATGAGGTTCAATTCCTGAAACTTCGCTTTCGCGATATCGTCCAAAGGTTGCAAGGATACCCATGCTTCGAGATTGACCGAATCGGCAAACGGGATCACAAAGGTCGCGATCTCGGCTTGATCGGCAAAGCGAGCCATTACCGCCCCTTGCCCTTTGCCGACTGTCTGCGCGAGACCGGAACTGGAAACCTTTACCACCCCTTCGTCCATGGCATCGAACCGTGTCCAAGCCGTAACATCGCGCACTTCACCATCTTCGTAGGTCGCGACGGCGCGAAGCTGCTGCGATTGCCCGAGCGTCGCGACACGTTTTGAAGGGTGGATCTCTAGTCGCGAGATCTTCTTGGGAGATGGGTTTGGCTTGGGTGCGCCCAACGCGATCCAGCGAGCGAGAACTTGATAATCGTTGGAGTTGGCGGCAAAGCGAACGCCCCCACCATGCGCGACTGCACCGGTTGCTTTCTTGAGGATCAAACTTTCGGCTGGGTTATTTGTATTGATACGTCGACCTCGCGCTCCCACGGCAAGGCTCTGATAATCGACGGCCGGGTCGAAGGCCATGACCGACAGGACCAGGCCTCCTTTGCCGTATTGGCTGGCATGACAGGATCCTGCGTTGCAACCGGCTCGCGTGATGAGCGGCAGCAGGTCGCGATGGAAGTCGATGGTCGGTTCCCCGCTCACTCCCTGCACATCGACAGCGACCTCCAGAACCTTGCCATCGATCGAAACCGAAACCTTGCCGTTGCCGTTGTTGACAGCGGTCAAGCAACCGGAAGGTGAGACCTGCACAATCTCGGGAGTCAATGACTGAAAAGCCGCGCGGGAGGTGTGATCTACCGATCGTTCCGAATAGATCCCCGTGCTGTCGGTCTCGCGGACGAGAAGTTGCGACTGGGAAAAGTTACCGTGCAAGGTCACCTGCGTTGGCTCGATCCTCAGTTCCCCTCCAAACGCAGCGCTCGCCATCATCGCCAGGGTGAAGAACGCGATGAAGCGGAGCGGACTGCCGCAACGCTCCCTGCGCAGGAACCGATTCGCACTTTTCGTACCCGCACTCGTACTCAGCGCCAGCGGTACTCGTACTCGTACTCGTCGGATTTTTTCCGAGTACGAGTACGAGTACGAGTACGAGTACGAGCACGAGTACGAGGGGGCAATCCGCGATGAGGCCACGACAACATCTCCAGAAGAAACTAAACCCATTCCTTGACTGGTTCCCCTTCGAGCAAGCG
>JAGWWZ010000231.1 GCA_018970165.1 Planctomycetota bacterium
ATCGGCTAGCAGGAAGGCTTGTCCCTTTTCGTAACGCCCACCTTTCCACTTTCGCTTTCCATCTTGCATCCCGATGCAAGCGAAAATGCCACTGTCGAAGCCATAGATGTTTCCATCGTGAACCAAAATGTCATTGTAGTCAGGTTTCATATCCTTCGATGTCCACAACTCTGTTGCCTGAAGCCCCTGATCTCCCGTTGTAAACTCGACCAATCGAGTTCCAGTCCCCATCCCTGCGGGAATGAGCAGTTTATTTCCGTCGATTGCTTGAGCCTGGCACGCGCGGTATCCACCGTGTTTGAAGTCGTAGTCATAAATCAATTCGCCCGTTGCGGGATCCAAGAGATGGGCGCCGAGATTGGACAATAAACAGAGATAGGACTGACCGAGAAGGTTGATTTTCTGAACGGAACTGTAAGACATTTCGCCAGCGGGTGCAGACCACGCAACTTCGCCATCTGAGACGTTGAATGCGATGATCCCTTTATCACCATCTCCTGCCGCGTGAACGATGGCCACTTGATCGTCCACGTAGGGTGAACACGAATAGCCCCACATGGGAGGTATTTTGCGACCGGAAATTTCCTTGACGTTCACCTGCCATATCAGCTTGCCATCGAGGGCATCGAGTCGGACGAGCGTCCCTTCGGCCCCTAGTGCGTACACGGACCCATTGGCGAGGGTAGGAGTGGCACGCGGTCCGAGCCCACCGAGCGATTCAAAAAAACGCGATGGATTTGAATGATCCCAAATCGGCTGGCCCGACTTGGCATCGTAGCAGACGACTGCTTCTTCGGACTCGCGCTGTTCCTGGGTAAAGAGTCGGTCTCCCGCGATGGCAAAGGAGCTCCAAGCCGGGCCGAGACGCACCCGCCATATCTCCTTGGGAGGGTTAGTATTCCAGTCGTCGCTGAAACGCAATCCGGTCTGGCGGCTGGCTCCCTCTGGGCCGCGGAAGCTTGGCCACTCCGGCGCACGAAGTTGTTCAAAGACTGCTTGCGATTCGGCATCGTTTGTGGTGTCGAGCTTGGCTGATTGGCGGATGTCACGCATTGCCAGCTGCTCAGCGGTTGGCTTCCATCGCCAATCCAGTTCAAAGGAAAAATCACCCCGAACTCCATCGGTACGCAGCAATGCCGAATACAACGCAACAACTGCGGCCATTCCAATCGCAATCCATGTTCGGTCGAGAAATAGTCGACTCCCGAAAAGAATACAACCGATCGCAAAAGCAGCGATGGTTGTCGGGATAGTCATCACAGGAATGAGCATGTGCATTGAGTTGTGGCAGAGTATCCCTTCGAGCACCAAGAAACCGACCACACCAACAACACCGAGGATCCGTTCAAACCATTGAGCGCGGCTGAATACGACCCACCAGAGCATCACTACGAGCCCGATCAGGAATGGTCCGAATGCGGCGATAGCCCAAGTGTACGAGGGTCCATTGGGAATCAGGTCCGGAACAAACCGCATCAACCACATAAGGGGAAGCAGTATCAGAGGGATCCAAACCCGGAGCGGTCTCCATGACTGCAAGGTTCGGGAATCGACTGGAACAGCAGCGGATGAACTCTGGGCATACAGAGACGGTTCGGAGTTCGGCATCTTGAATCTCGGCAAACATTGGAAACAGGAGATATCGTCGCGCCTTCCATAGTCGCCGAAGTTGCTGATGCGGTCTAGGGGGAATCAGATGATCCTGGCGTCGGGGGCGACTGTTGTGTTGATAGCTAGTCGATGGAGTTGATGAGTGGAACTCGTACAAGCAACCCTATCGCAACCTCACTCAACCCGCTCACTGACCTGGATCAAGTTTCCGGCCATGGGGCGGTGACGTTTAGAAGAAGGGGTTGCCCGTCGAACGCTGGGGGGCTTTGAGAAGTGCTTCGACGGTCCGGAGATCCTCTTTTGTCGTGATCTTGAGATTGGTCTCTGGCGACTCAACGATCGCTACGGAATAGCCCGCCATCTCGGCAACTTGAGAGTCGTCTGTCGGGTTTCCCTTGGCGTTCGCATACGCCTTTTGGATCCAATCGAGACGAAAGACTTGCGGTGTCTGCGCCTGCCACAGCCCTTCGCGCGAGACGGTTTCAGCGACTTGATGCTGAGCATTCGCGCGTTTCACGGTTCCTCGGATCGGCGAAGCGAGAATCGCAGCACCGTGCTTGTCCGCGGCTTCGATCACTTGATTGAGAAGAGCCTTGGACAGGCAAGGTCGAGCAGCGTCATGAATCGCGACTAACTTGATGTCGGGCCGTACTCGTTCAATCGCATTGCGGACGCTGTGATGGCGCTCTTTGCCGCCGAGCACGATCTCGACACCGAGCATGGTCAAGTTGCCCGTAAATTTCTCCTGCACCATCGCTTTGTCCTCAGGTGCAATCGTGAGGATGATCTGAGCAACGCGCGGATGGTCAGACGCCAGTTGCGCGCTGTATTGCCAGACCGGCTTGCCATGGACGGTGATGAAAACCTTTTTGAAGTGCGGGTCCCGGAACCGCGAGCTTTGCCCGGCCGCCGCCAGGATGACAGCAACGTCTCTCATGTTTTTGCAGCCGTGGGGCTTGCCGATTTGCGAGGCATAAATCCGTACAAGAAGCAGGACAACATAGTCAACCAAAAACCGATGCACTCCGGTCTTCGTAGATCGTGAAAATTCAGCAAATGCGGAATGTGTTTGATCCCCGGAACGTGAACTTCTTCTGCTCGCCCGAGAGGCCAAGATTTATCCAACCATTGTTCGTAGCCGTGCACCCAATCCAAACGGGTCTGTTCAATATTTTGCCAAAACGCTGCCCAGTTCCCTAACCACTGAGCGTTGCCGAAACTCCAATCGCTATTGAATGCCCAATCAGCGAGCAACTTCAGTCCGATGACCAACACCAGCAGGTACGCTGTTGTTTCGAAGCGAGGATATTTTTCCAACAGTCGCACAAAGATGGCTGCAGCAAATCGCATCAGGACGACGCCGAGAATCCCACCCGTGATCACCACCCAAAGTTTTTCCTCGCGTGAGCCAGCAAGGGCCATCGCGGCAAGGATGGAATCGACTGCAAATGCAATGTCCGTCAGTTCGATAACAATCACCGTTCGCCAGAACAGGGCTTGGTTACGGGCCGGCACATCACAAACCGCTTCTTCACTGGGAACCAGTTTCTGGGCAGGCACTTCCTGTTCGAGGTTTTCCGTCACCAAGCTAGCTGCAATCGGAACCCGCTGCTCGATCTCGATGTTCTCGCGATCGACATCGAGTTTTTGCCCGGTTTGAGCATCGACCAAGCTGGGCTGCCCCTGCTCATCCAAGACCACCTTTTCCTCATGCCCTTCGTATTGATCGAAGAACAAATGCTTCACAGCGATGTAGGCGAGGTACGCCCCACCCAGGAACTTTACGAATGTCCACTGCAGCAAATATGCGGATAGAAGGATGGCGATCACGCGGAAGACGAACGCACCGATCAGTCCGTAGGAAAGAGCCCTGGACCGCATCTGTTTGGGCAAGCGCTTGGCTAGCATTCCTAAGACCAAGGCGTTGTCGATCGACAACAGCCCTTCGAGGATCACCAGCAATCCCACGATGACTAGGTCGCTACTTTCGATGCTTTGCCCGAATAACTCCACCGCTAAAGGGAAAGCAATCAAGCCTTCTTCCATCCACATGCCCTATGCAAAATGACTTCAAAACCGACCGCCACGGACGTTCTGACTTCCAAAGGATAGCGTCAGGACTAGCACTTTGTAGCCTGTCTTCGAGGGATCGAAAGAAAAAGGTCAAACCTCACAGCGGCGCAGGAATCGGGTGGCAAGTTAACCTTTCAGTGCTAAACTAGCATTACTTCGGACCCGAAGACAATTACCGAAGACAATATACGTATCGTAAATTCTTATTCAGTGTTTACCGTCTGTCATGACTGATCCTCTTCCTCCGTCGGACCAACCAACGCCTGATAGCGGGCTATCAGAAGCATCCCCCGCTCTCCCCAAGAAACCGGCAATTCCCCGTCCGGGCGGCGGGCCGCTGAATCTCGAGCAGATTCGCCAGCTTCGCATGTCGCAGGGGAGTAGCGCCCAAGAGAATCGTCCTAAGAAGCGGAGAACCAACGAAAACAAGGGGCCTCGTGCCTCGAGCGACGAAGGGGATTCCAGCTCTGAGGTTTCCAGCGCTGAGGTTTCCAACTCTGAGGTGACGCTCGGAAGTTCCGCCGTGCAGATGCCACAACAGGACAACCAAGTCATCTCCAACGTGCCCCCTGGGCATGCCCCTGTTGCGACCAAGGCAAAGAACAGCTTCCAACAGGACGACGAGGAATCGCAAAACGAGCCTCGCTATGCTTCCGGCCCCAGTGCCCCCAAGGTACCTGTTCCCAACGCGCGACGGCGTGATGCTTCCGAAGACGAAGAGCTCGAAGGAGTTTTGGCGGGCGCCGACCTCGATGCACTGATGATCGGCGATCGCAAGGTGCGGGCAGGGGTTGGACTCGAAACCGGTGGTCGATACCAAGCTCGAGTGATCAAAATCCACAATGCGAACGTATTCGTCACCCTCGGAGGACCGAACGAAGGGGTAATCCCGCTGCTTCAATTCATCGACATGCCGACCGAGGGGTTGAATCTCGAAGTGGTGATTCGATCCTTCAACGCAGACGAAGGGCTCTATGAGTTATCTATTCCCGGTGAGGCGATCTCCGCAAACGATTGGGGCGACCTGGAAGAAGGAGCAGTTGTCGAAGCTCGCGTAGAAAGCGCCAACACTGGGGGCGTGGAATGCAAGGTTGGGAATGTGCGCGGGTTCATTCCAATCAGCCAACTGTCCGAGTTTCGGATCGAAACCGCTGCCGATTATGTGGGACAGAAATTGCTATGTGTGGTTACCGAAGCGAATCCTCGTCGCGGCAACCTCGTCCTGTCCCATCGCGCTGTCCTGGAACGAGAGAAACAGCAGAAGCGTCAAGAGCGACTTGCGAGCCTTGAAATCGGACAGAAGTGCGAAGGGACGGTCCGCAAGGTCATGGACTTCGGAGTCTTTGTCGACATCGGCGGCCTCGATGGCTTGATTCATATTAGCCAACTCTCGTGGGACAAGGTCAAGCACCCGAGTGAAGTGGTCAAGGAAGGGGACAAAGTCACGGTTCGCATCGAGAAATTCGATCCCAAGACAGGCAAGATATCCCTCTCGTATCGAGATTCGCAGGACGACCCTTGGAACGATGCCGAAGCTCGATTCCCAACCGGTTCGACAACCAGCGGCACGGTCTCGCGACTAGCGAACTTTGGCGCCTTCGTCAAACTAGCAACCGGTATCGAAGGATTGGTTCACATCTCTGAACTGGCTCATCGCCGCGTCCAAAATGTGGGACAGGTGCTCCAAGAAGGGCAAGAGGTCGAAGTCAAGATTCTGTCGATCGATCGCAATGCGCAGCGCATCTCTCTTTCGCTGAAGGCAACACAAGCGAAGCCAGAAAATGCCAAGTCGCAAGCTGATTCGG
>JAGWWZ010000232.1 GCA_018970165.1 Planctomycetota bacterium
TGGATCGCCCATTGGGTGGAGATGCAGAAGTCTCCGAGCACCCGGATCGGCCGGCCGCGACAGGTTTATACGGGGCCGCTCCAAAGAGATATCGTCCCGATCGACAAGCGATAGGGATCAGCAGTATTTTGCTTCCCACGCCTTGAGTTCTTCAAAGATTTTCTCGTCGCTGAGGATCAAACCTGCCTTGCGCTTCATTTCGAACGTCGATTCAAAGCCGCTGAGTTCGTCCTGTATCTGCATGCGGTTCTGCTCGGGAACTCGGTCGATGAACAGGACTCCGTCGAGGTGATCGAGCTCATGCTGGATGATGCGAGCCAGAAATCCATCGACTTCCGCATTGATTTCCGTGCCGTCCAAGCCGTAGGCATTGATTTTGACCGATTTATTTCTTTTGACCGTCGCATTGATCCCGGGAAGGGACAAACACCCTTCCTCGGCCTCGGCCGAACCGGTCGCCCTTTGGATGACGGGATTGATGAAAACTAGTTCTGGACCGGTTTCTTTCTCGCCGCTCGGATTGGCGACGAACAAACGGATGGGTAAATTCACTTGCGTTGCAGCTAGACCCACGCCGCGATGTTCGTACATGATGTCGAACATTTCTCCCACCAAGCTTTTCAAATGGGCATCGACCCTTGCGATCGGTTTGGCAGGATACCTGAGGGTTGGATGGGGATACGTAATTAAATGAAGCATAGGATAGACCGAGAGCGTTTGGGGGAAGGGAGGAGCATCATATTGCACTTCGCCGTCAGCATTGTTGCCCAGCGGATCGGGTTCGTAAACCTCGCGTGTGTCGGGATCTCATGGCTATCGATCATTACTTGCGTATCTTTGGTTTGGTTTTGCTGCGATACCTTGTTCGCCCAGGAGGGTGAACCCGCATCGGATCTTTACCAACAAGCGTTGGACAAGCTGGGTTCGGAGAGCCGGATGGAGTGGCTCGAATCGGGGGCTGTGAGCCTCAAACGCTGGGAACCTGGCCGATCGATCGAGCTTCGTGGCGTTTTGGTGGAATGGGAGCCAACACGACTGGTCTTGGTGCGCAAGGATGCAAAAGGGCCCACCACGTTTCCTGGCGATCAAGTCATCGGTATCGATCCAGGCTGGAAAGAGAAATCGTTCGCCGACGTGCACCGACATTTCATGGAACATCGATTCGCCGAAGTGATCTCGGAAGGGCAGTCGATCTTGAAAACGCCATCGGTCCCGCGTTGGCAACAGCGATTGATCGTTGCCGAGATGGTGCAGTCGGCTTGTGCGCTGGGACAATGGCAGGTAGCTGGCAAAGTGTACGGATATTTAGCTCAGGACACATCGCCTCAAGTTCTTTTGTCTGTCATACCGCTTCCGTGGTCCGATGAACTGCTCACGGCGGGCAAGGGGATGCGCGAACCGGCGGCGGAGTGGTTGCAGAGATCAGAACCAGAGATGCAGTTGTTGGGTGCGAGTTGGCTGGTCGGTAGCGAACAAAATGGATTGGCCATCGAAATGCTCACGCGATTGAGCAACCATGAATCCTCCTTGGTTTCCAACTACGCCCAGGCGCAGCTTTGGCGCGGCGTACCTCCTTCGGAGATCGAGTCCACTTACTTCGGCAAGTGGGTTGCGTTGCGAGATACGATGCCATTGGCGTTGCAAGCGGGTCCAACCATGTTGCTAGGGCATCGATTGGAGCAATCGGGAGCGTGGGAACTGGCTGTCGCTGAATGGCTTCGCATTGCGAGCTTGTACGGAGATCGATACCATCTTAAGTCGCGAGCTATCGAGCGTGCGATCGCTGCATGTAGCACTGCTGGCGCGACGGACCAAGCAGATCGGATCGGAGCTCGGTACCCTCGCGAAACCGACAAGTCTTTGAACAAAAAGAATCGTTGATAAAAAGAATCGTTGATAGGGAACTGTTGTACATGCCGCAAGCCAATACTCCTCCCGTCAACAACGCAGCCGACGACACCTTCTTCGAGATTGTTTTCAGTGGCGGTCCGCTGGGAATCGGCATCATGATCGTGCTGATTCTGCTGTCCATCGTCGCGGTCTACTTGATCGTCGATCAAACCCTCGGGCTTAGGCGAAAAGATCTCGTCCCCAATGACTTGATCGAAAACGTGCGGCAATTGTTGGCACAGGGTAAGCTCAAGGATGCAGATCAAGCGTGTCGCGATCATCCTTGCCCCCTTTCGTTTGTATTGGCAAGCGGCATTGCTGAGATCGAATTCGGGTGGCCAGCGGTTGAAAAAGCACTGGAGGATTCCCTCTCCGAGCAGGCGGCGAGGCTATATCGAAAGCTGGAGTATCTATCGTTGATCGGGAATTTGGCCCCGATGCTGGGGTTGCTCGGGACCGTTGCCGGAATGATCGTGGCGTTCCGCGAGGTAGCCTTGTCCCAGGGAACGGCCGGGGCGGGAGCCCTCGCCTCTGGGATCTATTCCGCCCTGGTCACAACCGTTGCCGGGTTGCTGATCGCCATACCAGCTCTTGGAGCATTTGCTATATTTAGGAACAAAATCGATGAACTCATCTCGGAAATGGCCTATTCAGCTCAGCATGTTTTTGGTTCCATTCGCCGGCGACTCCCGGGCGCCTCGGCTCGTCCCAGTATCGTGCCGCCCCCTCGAGGCTAGTGTTTCCCGGTCGGAAGCAATCCATCGCAGATAGGGTATTCTGGGTTAGCTTCCACGCCCGGGTTCGATTATCCTGGAGAAAGTTTTTGGGGTTCCAAACCGACTATATCACCCTGCCATTCGAACTGCAGTATCCTTTGAATTCTCAACTACCTGATCCAAGCAACCAGACCGATCCGACCAAAGAAAAATGGCGCGGTGCTTTCGTTGCGAAGGCTGTGACCGATGTCGGAATGCGGCGAAGCTCGAACCAAGACAGCTACTGCATCACGCTCGCGGATGATCGGGAAAAGTGGGAACGCTCCGGCCATCTGTTGATTGTGGCCGACGGTATGGGGGCACACGCTGCCGGAGAATTGGCGAGCAGGTTGAGTGTGGACCTCATTCCCCATCACTATACCAAGCTCAATCGCGGCGACCCTGTTCGGGCCATCCTTCAAGCCTTGGAGGAAGCCAATGCGGAGATATATCGGAGAGGCCAAGCCAATCCCGAGTTCCGCAGCATGGGAACCACAACCAGCGCACTGCTCATCTTGCCCGCAGGAGCGGTCGTGGCACATGTCGGCGACAGTCGCGTTTATCGCCTGCGCGGACAAACTCTTGAGCAACTCACCTTCGATCACTCTCTTGTCTGGGAGATGAGAGCATCCGGCGAGGTCAGCGAAGAAGCGCTTAGGAACAATGCCGTACCCAAAAATGTGATCACCCGTTCCCTGGGGCCCAATGCGAATGTTCAAGTAGATTTAGAAGGGCCATTTCCCGTTCAAAAAGGAGATCGGTTCCTCCTCTGCAGCGATGGATTAAGCGGGCAACTGAGCGACGAAGAGATCGGGGTTCTACTCGAATCGCTCGATATCGATATGGCCGTGCGAGCTATGGTGGATCTGGCAAACCTCAGGGGCGGTCCTGACAACGTTACGGTCATCATCGGCGAAGTGAAAGGGGACGATATCGTTACCCAGCATGGATCGTCTCCAACACCTCCATCACCTAGCCAATCCGCATACCCCATCCTTTTCGGAGTGATTTCTGCCGTTTGCTTGTTGGCGAGCGTGATACTCTTGATTTCTTATCAATTTCCGTTCGCAGCGATCAGCTTGGCAGCAGCCGTCATTGCAGCGGTCTCAGGCTGGGTAAAGATGTACTCAGCTACCGAGTCGCCAGCGGATCGCTCCTCGAAACTTGGTCGAGGACCTCATCGAAAGGCTCAGTGCAAGCCGACTTCAGCTTTCATCGAACAGTTGAAAAATTTGATCAAAGAAATGCAGGAGTGGGTCGCTGAAACCGGTGTCCAGATCGATCAAAAGCCCCTGGAAGCTTCGATGGCTGCAGGCAAACAGGCTGCCGCTTCGCGGGATTACAAGCAAGCGATCCATCATTACTGCACCGTTCTTGTTACCCTGATGCGCCATGCTCGGGCGAAAGTTGATGTCAAGGATGAAGACTCGATCGACTATTGACGATCAAATCAAGCTCCGCACGTAATCTTTGAATCTGAGCATGTCCTCCGGAGCGTCAGGGCCGATGATCAAGGGGCTGTCTTCGGGGCTGTTTCGCAGGCCGTGGCTACCTCCGACCTTGCTGGCGTCCAGCGGGATAACGTCCATGCGATAACGGAATCCGAGTTTCTTTTGCATCACCCTGGCCATCGCTCGCATGGAAGAGGTCATGAACAACTCCGCAGGATCGTATCCCGGTTTGCGATGGATATCGACAGTCCTCGCGAAGTCAGGTGCATCGGAATCATTGAGCCAATAGTAGTAATTGAACCACGCATCGGGCTTCGCCAAAGCGATCCAGTCACCGCTTCGCGGATGCTGCAGATCCAGTTCCTCGGGAGGGACCACATCCATGACGCCATCGACTCTCAGCAACAAATCGCGAACGGCCTGCCGATCCGATTCCTTCTGGACATAGATATGAGCTACCTGATGATCGACAACTGCAAAGGCTCGGCTGTCTCCTGGAATCAGCATCTCGCCAAACGGCCCTTTGCGAATTGCAAGGTAACCATGTCGCCTCAATTCCCGTTGTATGGAAACGGATTGCTTCACCGGAACGATTCCGTATTCGGAAATCACGATCGGAATAGCGCCGATCCGTTGTGCTGCATCGATCACTTCCCCAGCACATGCATCGACTTCGCGGACCCGGTCCATACTCGGATTGGGATACCGCTGAAAATCGTAGTCGAGATGCGGTAGATAGACCATCGTCAAATCGGGTTGGTTGCGTTCCATGACCAAGGCGCTGGCCTTTGCGATCCACTGCGTTGCGGGCAACCCCGCCCGCGGTCCCCAAAACGAGAAGAAAGGAAACGGACCGAGACGTGGAACCAGATCGCACTCCGTCGCATCGATGATATCGAAGACCTTCGAGCCATCGGATCCATAATGAGGCTTCGGAGTGCAACTCCAGCGGACCGGCGCGTGCTGGTTGAACCACCAGAACATCTTCGCGGTTTCGATCCCTTCATACAGTTTCGGCGCTTCGATCAAGTGATTCGATTGCTGCCAGAATCGCACTTCGGCGGTCGAGCGGTCATACCAACCGTTGGCCACGATGCCGTGTTGCGAAGGTGGGGTTCCGGTCAGCAGCGTTGCTTGGACAGAGCATGTCACGGCTGGAATGGGAGGTTGCCAAGTGCGATGCGGACCTAGGCTTTGGATTCGAGGTGCGTATGGAAGCAACCTTGGTGTCAACCCAACCACATTGATAATGCAGACTTTGCTCACGTTCCGCTAGAACTTCAGTCCGAACAATTCACCGCCACCGCTGCCTGTGCCCCCTCGAAGCGGTCCTTGATGTTTGCGGACCGCGCTTTCTCGACGGGACTCTTCGACAGGTGCA
>JAGWWZ010000233.1 GCA_018970165.1 Planctomycetota bacterium
ACACAGTCTTGATTGCCGTAGGCTTCATCGACCAGTTTCTTACCCGCTTCACGTCGCGAAGCCTGCACATCTGCGATCGCGATGCAGCGGACATCTTTCATTGGAAAGATAGCTCCGAGGTCGTATTTGCATCGGGGTCCGATCCCGATGACACCCAGTTGGATGCGATCATTGGGTGATGCCTGACCGGATCGGGCGAGCACATGGGATGGCACAAACGTGGCGACCGCAGAAGCGGTAGCTGCTGTTTTCAAAAACGTCCTGCGCGAGGGTGAGTTCATCGGCATGATGAGAGGTTCCTCTTTGGGTGTTGCTTCGATGGAGAGGTGAGCCCTTCGGGCAGTATAACACAACCCGAGCGGGGTTCCTCCCGTCGCTACTCCCAAGAGGCGGGGCTGAACTCCAAAACGCCGGATCCTTACCCGTACGATGATCTTCCCAGTCCGTCGTCTGCCACCACCACGACTCGGAAGTCCGTGGTACAACTTCGAAGGACAAGCGGCCCAGTTGCTGGTCGCTTTCTTACAAAATGCAGAGAGCCCGGATTTCTCCAGGCTCTCGCTTGATTCTTGACGGGACTCTGTACTTCCCGCTTTCAGACCTTACCTACTCTCGCGGACGAATCGCTCCGGTCAGACCGCTGTAGTCGACGCGGTCGTCGTTGTGCCAAAGAGGTTGGCCCAATTCGACCCGCTTTCGGAGCACTTCGATCTTTTCCTGCGATCCGGCAGGCGCGTCCGTTGGCAAGAAGTGCAGATCAACGATTGGATCGAAGTCCTCGTCGTGTCCATACTTCAAAATCGCCTCAAAAACGTTCTTGCACAAATTGCTCATTGCCCTTGCTCACCTCTCTCAGCTAGGGAGGGTTCCTCCTCCTAAACCGAGAAAAACTTGTCTAGAATTTCACACCGTGTTGGATTATTTCCAACACCAGTCGAAAGTCAAGGATTTTGTTGGCCGAACTTTCGCTCGATGTCTGCTAAGGCACCATTCTAAGGCTCGGGGGGAGCTTGACGAACAGGTAAGCTTTGATCCACGACAGCTCGATTTGGAACTTGTTCTCCCGAGAGACCGATGTTTAGGGGGGATGAAATCCCATTCCATGGCATTTGCCAGCCAAGACCATTACTACCAACTCGCTGGCGAAGCGGAGAGTGACAACGGAAAAAGATTCACAGACTGCGACAAAATATTCCTGCTGAATCCCTCACAAGTACTTGGCCAAAGGACCGCCGCGAGTCGCCAAAGCATCGATTTTGCGCGTGACTTCCGGGTTTTCGATCAATGGCGGTGCATGCCGTGGTTTGCGCCGCGCATCGATCACCAGCGGCCCGCTGCAGCACCAATGCTTGTCTTCCATCCGCTCGCCGACTCCTCGAATGTCGGTTGCCGGATTGCTTCGAGTGAAGGTTACCCAAAGGAAATTATTCAGCGTCTTGGCCGCGAATTCTGGGTCATCGACGACCACGATGCACGCGATCCCCTGCCAAGCGCTGTCGCCTCGAGTCCCCTGCTCGAGCGCCTCCAACAACGAGTCGATCGATCGATCGCCAATCCCCACTGCGAGCACACCCGGCATGCATAGGTGAGCGGCACTTGCAATCTGATGAATTGCACCCAAGGGAGGCAACTCTTTTGCCAGAACCCGTCGCGGGTCTCCGCCCGCTGCGATCACCACCTTCGATCCTCGATTGAGGGAATCGCCAGAGTAATCCAGCGTGTCGATGGTGGTCCTGGTTTGAAAGTGAAGCCCAGACTCGAAATCGAGTCGCTCCCAAACCCACTTCAGAAAGGAACCGATGTCATGGGCCTCGAGATCCGGATTCTGGGTGCCATCGGCGATGATCAAGTACTTGGCCAGCGACATTTGCCCTTGGCCCAGAATCGCGTTGGCCTGGGTCAGCAGTTCCTGCGGCCGGTCGGGTTTGGCGTAGGGGGTGTACCGTTCGCTTCCAACGGCTAGCAGCAGCGGATGAACTCCGGCCGCATCCACGGCATGAACCTCCCGCACTCCGGGGAGAACCGTCGGGATGATCGGGCCGGTGATTTCATGGATCAAGGCTCCGAAGGTCGTGTCCTCCTGGGGAGGTCGGCCAACCACGGTAAAGGGCCAAATCGCCCCCGGGCGATGGGATACCCCGGTGATGGTCATCCATGGGAATGGATGCTGGCGAGCGTAGTATCCCAAGTGATCGCCGAATGGCCCCTCGGGTTTGAGCGACTTGGGATCGACAACGCCGCGAATGGCGAAGTCGGCATCGCCATAGATCGGTGCATGACCCGGGCCGACGATCATCGGGATCCGATGCCCCGCCATCGCGCCGGCAAATGTCAGCTCACTCAATCCCTCGGGCAACGGCATCACCGCCGAAAGGGTCATGGCGGGAGTCCCTCCCACGGTGATCGTGACGGGAAAAGGAAGTCCTCGCTCGAGCGCCTTCTGATGATGGATGCCGATCCCTCGATGCAACTGATAATGCAAACCGATCTCGCGATCCGGGTGGTACGCGTTGCCACTCAATTGAATGCGGTACATCCCCAGATTGCACTGCGTGAGGGATGGTCGCGAGCCAGACTCTGAAGGTTCCTGACTCAGAACCTGTGGCAATGTTACGAATGCACCGCCGTCATCAGGCCATGAAATCAGTTGCGGTAACTGAGATAGCGATATCGAATGGGACATGACGGGTCCGGATCGAACCTTCTTGGGAAGCATGGTCCACGCTGTCCAAGGAGCACTCGCATAGCGCAGCGGATTGCGAAAGAAAGCGTTGGGATCGATCTTCAATTCGATCGCGCGGCGAACGCGATCGATCGTTGAACGAAACAAGAAGCGTGCTTGGTCGAGCGTTCCAAACAGATTGCTGACCATGGGGAACGAAGTTCCTTCCGGACGCTTAAATAAGACTGCCGGACCTCCCCGCAAGTAGACCCTGCGTTGGACTTCAGCGATTTCCAGCCGCGGTGAAAGAGATTCGTCGACTTCGATGAGTCGTCCGTGACGCTTCAGATCCTCAACAACATCTCGCGTGCTGCGATATTGCATTAGGCAGCAACAATATCGCGCATCTTCGGTTCGAGATACGTCACGGTCGATGACATGCTGGCCAAATGACCGTAATCTTCCTCAGGAATCTGAACGCGATGTCGCTTGCGAAGCTCCATCACGATGTCGAGGAAGTCCATGCTGTCGAGTTCGAGTTGTTCGCGGAACGACTTGCCGTCGTCCAAGCCGGATAGATCTTCGTCGGGAGCAATGTCGCTGAGAATGTCGAGGATCTCGTCTCGGATTTCTGCAGGTGTCATGGATATAGGACTCCGGGTGAAGTTGCAACGTATGAACAAGTTTGCCCGTGTGCAACGGTTCAGAAGCGACGGACGATCAAGACCGAATTGATTCCCAACATCCCGAAGGAATTGTTGAGGATGTAATCGACCTGGCCCAGTGGCTCCGGTTCGTTGAGGACCAGTCCGTCGATCGCACACGTCTCATCCAAATTGTCCACATTTATTGTGGCATGGCAAACCCTGTCCTGAAAGGAAGGTAGATTCCCTGCCAATTCCAAGGCTCCCGCCGCCCCCATGGCGTGCCCGATGAAGCTCTTGGTGTTGTTGAATCGGACCCCGGCACAGCCGGAAAACGCATTCCGCAGGGCCTCGCATTCCTGGCTGTCGCCACTTGCGGTCCCCGTGGCATGGGTGCTGACAATCTGGATCTGATCGGGGGCCAGCCCCCCTCTTTTCAAAGCCAATTGCACGCACTGCGCCTGACGCTCAGGGTTCGGCAAGACAAAGTCGGTGGCGTCGGTATTGATAGCATACGAAACGATCTCAGCCAGGATGTTCGCCGATCGGGCCTTGGCATCCGAGAGACGTTCGAGAATGTAAAGGCTTCCGCCCTCGGCGACCACGATCCCGGTCCGATCTTTGTCGAATGGGCGGGAACCCTTGGTGGGGTCGCTATGGCTGGCAAGTGCCCCCTGCGATTTGAACGAGGCGAAAATGCCGAAGGTATGGATGCTCTCCGAAACTCCTCCTGCGATCGCCAAGTCGCATTCCCTCAGCCGCAGCATCTGCACTCCTTGAATGATCCCTGCGTTGCCCGCCGCACATGCGGCCCCGATCGTGTAGTGTGGTCCGGTGATGCCGAGATTGAGAGCGATTTCGCCGGCAGGATTGTTCGCGACGGTACGAGGGTTGTGGTGGTGCGACCAATAAGTAGTGTCGTAATCGTAGCCTTTGATCGAGTAGATTTCGTTCTCGGTCTCCACGTTGCCATGTTCGGTGATTCCGACATAAATGCCAACTCGCGACTTGTCCACGTTGGCCCAATCGACACCGCTGCGTGCGATCGCTTCGTGAGCGCACCAGATACCGATGGTCCCCGCGCGTGTTCCTCGCCGCATGTCGCGACGGCTTTGATATTTCGTCGCTTCAAAATTGCAAACACCCGCCAATGTGTCGCCAACATAGCGGATGTTGTAGGCTTGCACGCCACTCCTGCCAGCCAGCAGCGCTGCTCGATAATCCTCGAGATTGTTGCCGTTCGGGCTGGTCAAGCCAACGGCGGTCATGACAACCCGCTGGTCGTCCGGCAAGTCCGCAGTTCGGTCTTGAAAAGCCATGTCACTAAGTTCCTAACGTGGTTTGCGATTTTCGTTGAGTGATTCGCGACTTCAAGATTACGATCTCGAGCTTACGATCTCGATATACAGCCCTCGAAGCTAGCCTGGACAAGGTGAATTTGCAAGCAACACAGCGAGGACCGATCTGCTAAAAGACCGCATGCTGGATGAAATAGACAACAATCCCCGCAACATAACCTGCGAGGGCAAGGGGCGCGATCCGTTTGAAATACCAGAAGAAATCGATGCGTTCCAGTCCCATAGCAGCAACTCCTGCAGCCGATCCGATGATCAAACAACTCCCTCCGGTCCCACCGCAATAAGCCAGCAACATCCAAAACGAATCGTTCTTTGCATTGGTCGCCGAATACATCTCGATCCCCGCAGCCACCAGCGGCACGTTATCGACCACGGCGGAGACAAGCCCGATGATGATGGCGATCGCCGATTGATTTTGTACCGTGGCTTGCAACCACTGCGCCAGATTCGTCAGCACGTTGGTGGCACCCAGTGAACCGACCGCGAGCAGGATTCCCAAAAAGAACAACACGCTCGACATATCGATACGTCGCAGAGCCGACAAGACCCCGGTGCTGCTGCGAGTTCGTTCATCCATCGTGTGAGACACTATCTCGGATGCCAGCCATAATGTTCCGAGAGCCAACATCATCCCCATGAAGGGAGGCAAGTGAGTGAAGGTCTTGAAGATTGGAACACTCAATAATCCGAGCACTCCCAAAGCGAGGAAGAGAGCCTTATGCCAACCCTCGATGCTCTTTTCTTCCTCCGATTCCTTTGGATGCGACTCCTGTTCCAAACTCCCTTTCAACCGCGGAGTGATTA
>JAGWWZ010000234.1 GCA_018970165.1 Planctomycetota bacterium
GTTGTTCCGATCCCTTCGGAAACACGCACCTCGAAAAAGATCCCTGTCTGGGAGATCGACTCATCGAGTGCAGAGACGACCGGGATCACATACGTTTCGGTGGAATCTGGATTGGATCGGTTGTTGAAGGGGGAAGAGCCACGCGATCTGTCAGAACTAAAAGCTTTGCAGAAGCAACAATCGAAAGTTGCAGGCAAAATTCATGAAGTGATCGTCAACCTTCAGCATGGGAGCACGCAGGGGAGCGGTGTGGTGATTCACCCCGACGGCTACATACTGACAGCGGCCCATGTGGCTGGTCGCCCAAAACAAAAGATGTGGATCGTTCTCCATGATGGTCGTCGTGTGGAAGGGGTCAGCATGGGTGTCAATCGCGACAATGATGCAGGCTTGGTTCGGATCCTCAATTCGCGAGACAGCAATGGCAACCCATGGCCCCATGCGACATTGCCGAGCGTTCTCGAACAACCTCGCGTCGGCCAATGGTGCATCGCTGGTGGACATCCTGGGGGATGGATGCAGGATCGCCCCTCGGTGATACGAGTTGGTCGCATCTTGAGGATTGTTGACTCGACGATTGTGACGGATTGTTCATTGATTGGTGGCGACAGCGGTGGGCCGTTGTTCGATCTCCAAGGAAAATTGATCGGAATCCACAGCCGCATCGGTGTGGATGTGGATGACAACATGCATGTTCCAATGCGTGTATTTATGGATTCTTGGGATCGACTAGCGAACAACGAGGCGTGGGGTACCCTTCCAGGTTTCAAGCCTGTGATCGGGGTCACTGCATCGCGCGATTCTGATACCAGAATCGAATGCATCATAGGAAGTGTGGCACCCAACGGCCCTGCAGCTCAAGCAGGTGTCCAGGCGGGTGATCGAGTTGTCCGTTTCAATGGCAATCCGATCGACAGCTTTGATCGGCTCAAGGAAGAAGTCGACGCGACGGTTCCAGGGGAGCGAGTCTCCATCGAAATAGAGCGCGGTGGCCAGACGCGGTTGCTCCGCTTGATCGTCGGTGTAGCAGATCCTCAATGATGGAACAACGACGAAATATTCGCGTCCAAGCGATGGTTGGTTTATACTGAAGTCCGCATTGTTTCGGTTCGTTTTTGACGCTTCCTCGAACTGCAGAAAGCCCGTTTTATGGATCACGGATTGTTGAAACTGGGTTTGTGCAGCGCTGCGGCATTGGCGACAGCCATCGCTGGTTGGCACCATCTGCCACCTCCCCCACCCGACATTCAGACTGTGATCGCTGAATCTGCCGCGTCCTCGCAATCCAACTCTTCCCGGCTCGTTCAAGAGGGAGGTGGACTCCTTACTCGGAACGGTCGATCGTCGGGATCGCGATCGCATCAACGCAATCACTATGCGACCCTGAGGGCCTACCGCGAAGCGATCGGCGAACAATGGAAAGCAACTGTTCAAATTCTCGATGAGGACAAACAATTAGCATTGGGAACGATTGTCCGACCCGACGGTTGGATCACCACGAAATCAACAGAAGTTCCCGACAGTCCGATCGATGTGCGATTGCATGATGGAACGCGAGCCGCTGGCAAAGTGAAGATTCGCAGACCCGATCTCGATCTGGCTTTGGTCAAGATCGAACGGAGCGATCTCCCCGCCATCCGATGGAATATTGATGCTGAAGTTCCGGTTGGAGGCTGGTTGGCAAGCGCCGATTCGAGAGCCTTGCCGTTGGCCCTCGGAGTCGTCAGTGTTCGAAAGCGAACCATTCAGCAAGAACTTTCCGTACTCGGAGTTCAGTTATCGACCCAGAAAGAGGCTCCATCTGTCGTGAGTGTGGTGGTGGGGAGCGGTGCCGAAGCTGCAGGTATCCGTGAAGGAGACATCATCAAGGAACTCGATGGCAAGCCGATGGCGAAGCAGCGAGAAGTCCTGGATTACCTAAGAAGCGTTCCTGCGGGCAATCGTATCAGCATCGTTGTCGAGCGAGACGGAAACGATGTGGCCATGCAAGCCCAGATGATGGACCTGTCCAGGTCCCTTCTCGACCCGACCGAAATGGAAGTCAACGGCCGCATCAGCGCTCGATCGACCGGATTCCGCGATGTCATTCAACACGATACTGTGTTATCCCCGAGCGACTGCGGTGGACCGTTGATCGATGTCGAAGGGAATGCCGTCGGCATCAACATCGCTCGCGCGGGTAGAGTTTGTTCGTATGCACTGCCTGCCCGCGTTGTGGCCACCTCAGTGGAAGAGATGTTGCTCTCTGCTTCTACGGCTCCGGAATCCTCTCAGGCCATCGATTTGGCAACCAAAGAAGACGGAACAACGGTTCAGGTCTTCAAGCCCGCAGCCAGCGGTCGATGATTCTCTAAGTTCGATGAATCTTTGAAGAGCGAACGAGTTCGGCCGCTCTAGAGTCCATACCGCTTCATCTTCTGACGCAGTGTTGTTCGATGCAATCCCAAGCGCGAGGCGACCGCCGCGCGATTGCCTCCGCATTCCTCGAGCATGGCTTGAATCAATGCCCTCTCCGCGATCGCAAGGAAATGTTCGTGAAGGAAGCCCGATATCATATCGGAATCTCCCGCGCTGCGATCTCCTTCCCTGCATTGAGCCTGCAGCCATGATCTCGTTGCCTGCTCCAAGTTTTCGGCAGTGGACCCATGGACCGATCGATCGATTGGTTGCCCTTCCAAGACCGGCAAATCCTCTGGGTTGATGATCGCCCCTCGAGCGTGGACGGCTGCATATTGCACGGCTTGTTTGAGTTGTCGGACATTTCCTGGCCAAGACTGCAACTGCAGGGACTCAATCGCGAGGTCCGACAACTGCTTCCCTGCATCGGGAGCTACCATCGCAAGAAACGCATGGGCCAATCCACGGATATCTTGACGTCGTTCGCGCAGCGGAGGCAATTGAATGTTGATGACTCGCATTTGCGCCGCGAGAGGTTCGTAGAGTGCGCCATCGTTGCACGCTCCCTCGAGGTCGACGGAACTAGTGAACAGGAGCCGTGCCTGAAAAGGGTCGGACTCAGCCGAAGAGACTGCTTGAAAGGAACCTGCTTCGATAGCGCCGAGAAGTTTCGCTTGTGCAGCGATCGATAACTCAACCACTTCGTCGATAACCAACGTCCCTTGCCCCGAGAGCAGCATCAGGCCCGGTTGCTTATTTGGCCCCAACCCGACAACACCTGTACTGCCGCTCACCGCACTAGCAGTGACCGCGATTGAGGACGGCAAACAGGTACCGAAGAGTTCCGCATCCGACTCCGTGATATGGTCGGCATCTGGGCGAAAGAAGACCAACGGTTGTGTTGCGCGGTTGCTGAATCGATGGATCATTCGAGCGACGAGACTCTTGCCGGTGCCCGATTCGCCATCGATCAAAACAGGAGCATCGGACTGGGCTGCGATCGCGATTTGTTTGTACACGCGCTGCATGGCTGGAGAGTCGCCGAGCATCGTGTCATGTTCCGGCTTCGCTCCTGCGTAGTTCGCAGCAAGGGAAACCGTGGGCGTGGCGCTGCGGGCTGCCCGTTCGACCAAGTTCAATACCGTGGAAAGATCAAAGGGTTTGGTCAAGTATTCAAAGGCGCGTCCTCGCACGGCCTCTACCGCAACCTTCAAATCGCCGAACGCTGTCATCACGATCACGGCAGGTTGTGACGGCAAGCCTTGCAAATGCCCCAGCAACTCCAAGCCGCTCGTGCCTGGCAAACGAACGTCCAGGAGTACGACGTTTGGATAGGATCTCGCATTGGAAATCCGCTCCAGGCAGGCTTCTGCGGATCCGAAGACTTCCACGGCGTAACCGGCCTGTTCCAATTCTTTGCGCAAGGCCCAGCAGATTGTGGGCTCGTCGTCGATTACCCAAATCTGTTTCATGGTGCTTCGTTATTCCCTGTGCTGCTTGGAATCACGAGTTCAAAGATCGTATGCTCCTGTTCTCGTCGCCACGACAATGAGCCATGGCATCTTTTTGCAACTCGTGCGGCCATCGCTAATCCTAATCCCACTCCTTCTTTTTTGGATGTGACGAACGGTTCCATGATCGAATTCGCCAAGGTTGGATCTGGGCCTGGGCCATTGTCGACAACGCGCCATAGGACTTGCCGGGGTGATGTTTGGCATTCCATGGAACATTGAACTTGACCACCGCGACCGGTCGCTTCGATCGCATTCATCAGCAGGTTCACAATCGCTCCGACAACCGCCGAACCTTGCGGGACGAGAGTATCGTGATTCCTTTCCCCTAAATCCCAGGTCATCGCCACCTGCTGATGCAGTGCATAGTTGGCTACGCAATCGCGAGCAGCATCCATGATGGAGTTGGCGGTCATTTCCGGTTCATCCACCATTTCGACGTTCGGATCCGATGCCAGGAGCCGTCGCACCGCCTCGGCGGCAAGCTTGAGTTGCTGTTCGGCCATCGAAAGTTCCTCGACCCTTTCACCAGCATGGGAACGGATGAACGATTGAACTAACAGCGATGCGCCTGTCAGCGCATTGCGCAATTGATGCGCCATGCCACCCGCGATCATGCTGATCAGACGGGAACGTTCCGTGCGAGCGATCCAGTCTTGGGCCTTGGCTAACTGGGAACTCATCGAGTTGATCGATACCGACAAGCGACGAATGGCATCGTTTGGCCCCCGAGGCTCTACCACGTCGAACTTGCCCTGTGCGATTCGGACAACTTGCGTTTCCAAATCCTCGATCCGACGCACGATTCGCGATCCTACGATCGTCGTCACCAAGATCATGGCGGCTACGGAAACCAGTCCGCTTGCGATCGGAGCCCAAACCGGAGCAAACAAGACTCCGGAATTGCGAGGCTGCTGAACGACCAATACCAATTCCTTGAAGCCATCTTCGCGAATGTTCTGCGGAGGGGTGTATTTTCGATGATGAAACAATCGATCGCCGAGCGTCCATGTACCGATAGCGACTGAAGATCTCGGATCGGAAGCATTCGGCGCGAGTGCGTCGTAATCCGTCTGAGAGAGAGTCGTGACGGGTGCGCCTTCCTTGCGGATAAGTATCGCGTCGACACCGGAATAGCTTTTGATCTGGTCGATAACTCGTTCGGTGAGTGGATAGGATGCTTGCCGCAACTGTTCGTAGACAGTATCCATTTTTTCGGCGGCCCATCGCCGTTGAGAGTCCTGCGCCGCCCACCAGGTGATAGCTGAAACGGCAAGTGCGACCAACAAGATCGTTGCACCGAGAGGAACAATGAGCTGCCTGCGCAGCGACCATGTTTCGCGTAAAGAAATGACCTCGGTTGGTGCAGTAGCCTCGCTTTCCATCACTTGTTCTTCGCAAACGTCAAAGGTCGCAGAACCACTTGGCGGATATCAACGATGGCAGCGGCTTTCTTGGAACGAGGGCGGACCTCGAGCCTCGCCTTGCCCGGCTTAGCGTTAACGCTCCCTAAATCCTCGATGACGATGTT
>JAGWWZ010000235.1 GCA_018970165.1 Planctomycetota bacterium
GGGGGGGTGGCACTTTTTGCGAACTGGAGCGGTTTCACCAATGAAAACATTGAAAAACCAGTTCGCAAGCCGTTGCGAACTGGATGTGAATCGATGCGAACTCGCGAATTCGTCCGCAGGTCTAGGCAGCGGTTGCGGAACCATCGACCCGATCACCGTTGCCGAGATTCTGATGAATGCCGGCATCGACCCAGTGAGGCCACAGGATGCGACGCTAACGAACGATGAGCCGACAAGCGAACAATCGACCCAGGACGCAGCGGACGCGTTGCAGGCGACGCTATCCCCCCCAATGCTCAAGCTACCTTTGAAAGGTTCCAAGCCTGTATTGCCGAATATCATCCACGTTTCTTTTCGGAGAGTTAGTGCGTCCCAGCGGATTTTTTTTCGGAGACCAGAACGATGATTGCCAAACGAGACCAGATTGACCGTCCGCAGCGATGGGACATCACCGCCGAGATTCGTGCCGAGATTGTCGCCAAGTTGATGGAGATCGTGAACGGCTCTAACCCCGCCCAGTCCATCCGTGCAGCGAGGTTGTTGATGGAACTCGACTCGTTGAACATCACCGCATCGGCGATGGCTCAAGAGCTTGAAGCGGAGATGAAGTCACAGATTTTGAAGGTACTTCGCCAGCGTGGTGAAGGTTGATTTTTTTCATTGCCTACAGGGAGGGCATTTCAGATGAGTATTGTCGCACAGATCAAAGATCGGTTACGCAAGAAACGAGCAGAGCAAATCACGGAGGGCTATCCTGCCTACCGTGAAGTGTTGCTGCAAGTTATCGAAGGGCGGGAGGACTCCATCGATCCGATGGAACTGGAAGCGATCCTCCAGTCCGTGGGCAAGTCGCTAGACGACATCGAGTCGGACTCCGAGCTACTCAAAAAACGTCTCGCATGGTCAAAGGAACTCGAAGCTGGCAACGAAGCTCGAACGAAGCTACCAAAGGAATCGGTTGAACTTCAAGAGTTGCGAACGGAGCTACAGCGGATCACCGACGACCTAAACGCCAAGATTCAAGCTCAAGCCGAAATCGTTCGCGGACTTGAACACCAGGTTAGCTACGGAGCAAGTGCAACGTGGTCTCTGGAACGTCCCGAAAACTGCATCGACACGGGTATTGCGGAACGCATCGCAGTCATCGACCGCCGAAGGCAGAGTGTCATTCAAGAGATAAACACCATCGCCCATCCGACGATGGGTTCACGCAATCCGCATGCGGTCGAACTCGCACGAACGCACCTAGCAAAGTGGGAACGTGAACTGCGAGTTGACCCGTCCTGTAAGTACACACGTCGCCAGTACCAACGTTGGGCCGATGTTGTGAGCGGATGCGAAAACAATCTTGCATCCCAAGATAGCATCGTCGCAGAGCTAAACGCTTCACTGCGTGAACTCGATGCGGAGCGCGAGCAAATCCGAAAGGAGATGCTCAAACCATGAGTAACTTTCGCAAAAAGAAACGTCTCCCAAGCCCGAAACTTTCAAGTCACTCACTCAAAGGAAACCATTTCATGGAACGACAATTACGAAACCATCACCAAGAGCCGTTGCGTGGTGACCCGAGACCGCGGATCGGGAGGAATCGGCAAGAGAGCCTCTCACTGCGTCGGACGATGCGACCAGAGCCGAAGTTCGAGATTGACCCGCCATTAGGATTCTCGCAGCGATCAGGCAGCGGGAGCATTGTATCGGCATTGTGGGTTGATAAGGTTCGGCATGTTGTCGGTCGATACACGGTCGAGCGTGGCAAGCTGGTGATCGACTTCACTGGTGACAAGGGTGAGGTTGCACGGGAGTTACATTCATGCGGACGGTTGATCTATTCCGCAGGTTCCGATGGATCACTCGTTGCGTGGTTCGTCGCAGAGACCCGTTAGACGGGATAGGAAGCTCTCCCTATCTCGTCGCCCCTCTCGTTGTCCGTTGCAGCGGGAGGGGTTTTCGTTTGATGAGTCGATGAGCCGGCTGTACGATCGATGCGATACAGCGAGCGAGTGGTTGGGGTGAAGATCCAAAGGTGGACGAAGCGTGCGCGCTGTTTGGCATTGAGTACCAGACGGCTAAGAATGCATCAAGCGTGTGCAAGGCTATGCCGCAAAGGTACCGTCAACGGTACCTTTCTTTTGAGCATCACAAGGAAGTCGCAGGCCGCGAAGATAAGGTGGAGTTGCTGGAGTGGTTACAGACCCCCCGCGTCCGCGACCAGTCCGCATCCAATCCCCTCGTGGCCGAATTCCCTCACTGCTCCCGCCGATGCGATCCAAGCCAAGCCAAGGCCGTTGGTGAGGATGTTTTCGTTTGATGAGTCATCTTTCATCGTGGGAACCGCACTTCCAAGAGCGAATTGGGCAGGAATCAGCGTTGGGAAACCTGGGATCGTTGCGGAGAAGGTATTACATCGGTGCATCGAGTTGTAATGAGCGGGTGTCGCGACACCCGATAAGGGTGTTTTTCGACTACAAACGAGGTTTTCGACTTTGGACCGAGAAGAGCGTTTCGCCAATGAATTCGTTGAGAATCCAGCGTTTTCGCGAAGACGTTGAAAGGCCCGGTTTTCAATTAGAAATCCGTTGCTCTATCCAACTGAGCTATGAGCCCGTGCCATTGTTTTCCTAGTCTTTTCGTTGGTTTTTCTACGGTTATTGTCTCAGGGTGTCGATTGCTCTAAAATGCGACGACACCCGGGACGACACCCGGAAGCCAACAAAACGCTACCCCCGACTGGCAGGCCGGGAGTAGCAACATCCCGCGAAACCATAGGAGAATCGCGAAATGCAGACTAGGAATTCTACTCCCTCAAGCCGCAAGGCGAAAGCCAAAGCAGGCGACACCCCCAAAGCCGACGACACCCGGACGACACCCGGCAAGCCCTCGAAAGACTTCCCGCTATTCCTGCATCGGAACGGGCAGTGGGCAAAGAAGGTCCGGGGGCGTCTTCTCTATTTTGGAACCGATTCTACAGAAGCTCGAGACCGTTGGTTGGCCGAGCGTGAATACTGGTTGGCAGGACGACGACCCCCGCCTGTACTGGACCCGGACGCATTGACGTTGGAACGTCTCGTGAATCTCTTCTGTGAGTCCAAGGAATCGAAGGTAAAGACCGGGCACATTTCCAAGCGGTCGTATGACGACTACCACACCGAATGTAAGCGGCTGGTTTCGATTCTAGGGCGTGGGACATCGGTTGAGCATCTAACACCGGACGACTTCCGCATCTTGCGTGAGAAGCTCGCTAAGGGCATCTCTGCGAAGACATTGGCAGGTCGGATGACCAGAGCCAAGAGCGTCTTCCTGTTCGCTGAACGACGCGGTTATGTCAGCGGTTCAATGCGAGCCAAAATGGCGGACGAATTCGACAAGCCCCCCAAGGTAGCTATCGAACGGGAAAAGGGAGATGAGGTCCAAGCCTTCGAGGCTTCTGAGATTCGATTGTTGCTCGCCAATGCGAACCATAATCTGCGAGCGATGATTTTGCTCGCCATCAATGGAGGACTTGGCAACACCGATTGTGCAGGTCTCGAAATAAGCAACCTCGATTTCGAAGAGGGTTGGTTGCGGATGCGGCGACGAAAGACGGGCAAACCGCGAAGAGTGCCATTGTGGCCAGAGACGATTGAGGCTCTTCGGGTTGCTCTTGAGCATCGACCAGAGCCAAGCGAGCCTACCCAATGCGTCTTTATCACAAAGATGAGGAACCCGTACTCGTGCACTGCAAGAGCAAATCCGATATCCGCCGAATTCCGCAAGCTTCGCGAGTCCGAAGGAATTGAAGGCAACCGAAATTTCTACGCTTTGAGGCATACGTTCCAAAGCGTTGCCGACTCATCGAAGGAATTCATTGCAGTCAAATTCATAATGGGCCACCTGGACAATAGCATCTCCGGGCAGTATCGCGAATTCATCAGCGACGAGCGACTAAGGGCAGCGGTTGATTATGTTCGGGCGTGGTTGTGGCCACCCGAGCCCAAGAAGAAGACCGCTAAGAAGACACCCGCCAAGGGCAGCAAAGGGGGTGCAGCGTGAAGAAAGCAGGCAGACCAAAAAAAGCATCGTTGCTCGACGTACCTTTGAGTAAAGCAATTGCACAAGTAAAGGCGGGTGAGCATTTCACCGAAGACGACCGAGAGCGACTTAATCGCGAATCGGAAAAAGATCGAGAATTGCTCCAGTCCTTGCGATCCAAGCGAATGAAAAGAATTGCAGGATTCGCCCCCTGGTTCAAAGATGACAAGTATTCATGGATGAGACTTGCAGCGGAGTTGAGCAAGCGGCTCCCGATGGAGCAGATGGATTCATGGATGGAGCTAACAGAGGAAGAGCTATTCGGAGTCATTGACGCACTATGCGAGAATCCGTGGATTGACGTTGCTCTCGAGGATTGCGAACTTGATCGTAGCAACATGAGGCGACATGCTGACGACCCATCGAAACCTATCCTTAAGGTTGGGCGTGGTGCTTATCAGGTCAGGAAAAGCAGTCTTCGCGAATACATCAAGCGGTCGAGGTGGTCAAAGTACGGGGAAGAGTGACGGCAATGTTGCACGGATGTTGCACGAATGTTGCATTTTGTTGCACTCTTGTTGCACGAGGCCTAAACGGTATTTTCGTAGGCTTCTGACGCGTTAAGGTTGGTTTCTGTTGTTTCATTCACGGAGCCAACCACATGAACAAAGACACACGTTTTCTCAGCCCTCCCGAAGTCGGGCGGATTCTTGGCGTAGGTGCGGACAAGGTGTTGTCCTTCATTGCATCTGGCGAACTCAGAGCCATCAACACAAGCCTTAGTAATCGTGCTCGTTGGAAGATCGACCCCAGCGACTTTAACACGTTTCTTGCGAGCAGAGCAAATCACAAGCCGAGCCCGCAGCGACCAAGGCGTGTTTCGATTCCCAAGCCAAAGAAAACTTACGTGTAAGCCGGCTTTGCAAAAGCCGGCATCACCAAGTGGAAAGAGCCCAGGGGACTAGCCTAGGCTCTCTCAGGAATCCAGTGAACAGGAAGTTTAATTGTGGCAGCAAAATACAAAAAAACAAGGCGTTGCACCCGAGCGGAAGTTCTCGAAGACATCGACGACCTAGCGAAGGAAATCGTCGAATCCGTTCAGGAAATCGCAGAGCAGCAAAAGTATCAAGTTTTGCACGGTCTCGATGCCGAAAGCCGGCTTCGAGTACTGAGCCTGCAAGATGTCGGTTCGGCCTCGCTTCGAATACTCGCTTCGCCGATCCGATGGCGGGGGGCGGAGTAATGACGCAATTAACAGTGGATTGCATACCTTCAGAACTCGCAAACCGCAATCAGTGGATTACCTGGCGCGTTGTCGAAGGGCAGAAGCGACCGAATTGTAAGTGGCAAGACTCAGGGAATTGGAATCAATTCTCGGAGGTTTCACACTTCGAGCGTAT
>JAGWWZ010000052.1 GCA_018970165.1 Planctomycetota bacterium
TCGCATATATGACCAGCGGCAACATTGCAGTCTTCGACCACGATGCTCGCATGGTCGCCGATCTGGTCTCGGAATACAACCGTATCTTTGGAATCGAGACCGAGCGATCATCGGCATTGGCGGAGGAAATCCGATCCTCCATTCAAAACAAACGCCCTGGACAACCCGACACGCAGTCTGTGCTGAATATTAAGGGATTGATCCGAAAGAACGAAGCCCGCGCCGGCGCCATCGCAATCGGTTGCAAAGAGAGCAACCTACACTTCCTCGATCTTCCCTTCTATCGCACTGGGACAATCGCCAAGAATCCTGTCGGGGCCGACGATATCGCCATCCTCGATGAACTCCTACGGCGAGTGATGCCCGACCAAATTTATGTCGCAGGGGACTTGGCCGACCCGCACGGCACACATCGCGTTTGCGCGGAAGCTATCTTCAGCGTACTGCTGAACTGCAAAGCTCGCGGCGAAGCTATTCCCGATGTCCTTTTGTACCGCGGCGCGTGGCAAGAGTATCCGCTCCACGAAATCGAAATCGCCGTACCCTTAAGCCCCAGCGAGATTGCCCTCAAACGACAAGCTATCTTCATGCACGAGAGCCAGAAGGACAAAGCTCTCTTTCCGGGGAGCGATCCTCGGGAATTTTGGCAGCGTGCGGAAGATCGCAACCGCGGTACCGCAGACAGCTACAACCGCGTCGGCCTTCCCGAGTTCTTCGCTCTCGAAGCGTTCACTCGTTGGAAAGGGAACCCTATCTAATCTGCCGAGATCGATCTAATTCGCCGATATGGCGTCGCTGCTGACCGTTGATTCGGTTTCCTCAGCGACAGAGCGGCGACGGCGGCGACGTGGTCGAACCGCAGCCCACTCCTTGGTCATCATCTCGAAAACTTCCGGCGACTCGTATCGGGCGATGTGCTTCCCCTCGGGAATAGGACCGATAAGACCGCGAAAGACGGGCATGCCACGAAGATCCAAATCGGTACTGCTGTCATCTACGCCGACCTGCGAGTGGGTCTTGAAAATCATTTCCGCCGAATGGAAGTCCCGAATCTTGAGCGAGCCGTCCGCAGCGCGGGTCACAACGCGAAACAAGTCTTTCTTGGCCATGAAGCCTCTTCCTTCCAATAGCAGCAATGAAATGCAGGTCGATGCCCTCCCTCCTTGGATTGAATCGATCGGGTCGTTACCACCCCGAACTTTTTGGTCATGCAGCATCCATGCCACGTGCCTAGGAGAGAACATCGGTTCGCTAGCAAATCAGAATTTGCTTTCTTTGGTTGCTGGCTCGTAACCGTCACGGTCGGCGGAATCCCAACCGGCCTAGGTGGGGCCGAATGGGATGCGTTGGGCTAATGGGATGTGAATGGCTGTTTAGAGAAGTCGCCTCGGAGAACTCTGCGTTCGATGTCGGCTACTTTATCCATTCGTCGGGCGTGATGCTCGGCGGGAGAGTAGCGAGCGTTGACGAAGGAGCGGATGATCTCGTAGGCCAGTTCGGAGCCGATGATGCGAGCTCCGAGGCACAGGACGTTCATATCGTCATGCTCGACCCCCTGTCTAGCGGAGTAGGTGTCGTGGCATACTCCCGCGCGGACGCCTGGGAATTTGTTAGCGGCTACACAAACTCCGACGCCTGAACCACATACGAGGATTCCGCGCTGGATTTCTCCAGCGATCAGTTTCTTGGCGACCGTCTCTGCGAAATCGGGGAAATCGCAAGCATCGGAGGAGTGAGTTCCGCAATCGACGGCTTCGACCCCGAGCCGGCCGAGAAACTTCACAATGTCTGTCTTCATGGAGAAGCCAGCGTGGTCACCGGCGATAGCGTATTGGAGAGGTTGTTGGCTCATATCAATCCCGAGAAATGAAAATTGCGCCGTTGATACGATAGGGAATCGTTGTTAAACTTCGTGGCCCGGTCGATCCGGTCCTTAGCGAAAGGCGTTGTAAGCCCTCCGCCCGGAACATCCGAAATTCCTTTTTCCCCCGTTTTGCTCCGTCGGCCTTCGATCCCGAGAGTTTTATCCCCCAGCAGGAGTTGCGTAAATCGATCTTTTGGATGGTTTCTTTCTTTCCATGCAAAGCGTCGGTTCCCCGAACACTACCGAGGGGTATCCCGGGACTCTCCCGCCGACCGTTGAGCGAGCCTCGCAGGACACAGTTGCATGGTCAATCGCACCCTTATTCGCTCTCTTGAGGACGACAACTTAGAAGATGAATTGAACGCCATGTTTGGCGATTCAGCCGAGGAAATGCTCCTCGACTCCCTCGAAGACGCCAACAAACAGTTTGACGTCAATCAAATCGTCGAGGGCAAAATTGTTGAAATCAACGAAGAGTTTGTCGTCGTTGACGTAGGATTCAAGAGCGAAGGAGCGATTCCCCGGAACGAGTGGGAAGAAGGGGAAGCCCCACCCGAGGTCGGCCAGAAGATCAAGGTCTTGATCGAAGAGGTCGAAGACCAGCACACGAACCTCGAAGAAGTTCGGAACATGATCAGCCTCAGCAAGCGCAAGGCTGAGAAGATCATTCAGTGGGAAACGATGATGTCCTCGGTCCAAGAGGGACAGGTCGTCACCGGCACGGTTACCCGCAAGATCAAGGGTGGCTTGTTGGTCGACATCGGCGTCAACGTATTCTTGCCAGCCAGCCAAGTCGACATCCGCCGCCCGAACGATATCGGCGATTACATCGGCCGCGTTGTTCAGTGCGAAGTTCTCAAGATCGATGAAGCTCGCCGCAATATCGTCGTTAGCCGCCGCTCCCTAATCGAGAAGCAGCGTGAAGAAGATCGCGAACACCTGATGGCCGAACTCGAAGTCGGTCAGATCCGCAAGGGTATTGTCAAGAACATCGCCGACTTCGGCGCGTTCGTCGACCTCGGCGGTATCGATGGTCTGTTGCACATCACCGACATGAGTTGGGAACGTATCGGCCATCCGACCGAGATGGTTTCCATCGATCAAGAGATCGAAGTCAAGATTTTGCAGATCGATCGAGAGAAGCAGAAGATCGCTCTCGGTCTGAAGCAAAAGCAAAACAACCCATGGACCAACATCGCCGAGAAGTATCCGGTCGGTACAACGGTTCCAGGGGAAGTAGTCAACGTCATGAGCTACGGGGCGTTCGTCAAACTGGAACCGGGCATCGAAGGCTTGGTCCACATCAGCGAAATGTCCTGGACCCGCCGCATCAACCATCCGAGCGAGATGGTTCAGATCGGCGACAAGATCGATGTCAAAATTCTCGGCGTCGATCCTCAAGGCCAGCAACTCTCCCTGGGTATCAAGCAAACCCAAGCCAACCCTTGGGACGATATCATGCAGCGTTATCCAGAGAACGCGGAAGTCACCGGCAAGGTTCGCAACCTCACCAACTACGGTGCCTTTATCGAACTCGAGGAAGGGATCGATGGCCTGTTGCACGTCTCCGACATGTCGTGGACTCGCAAGATCAGCCATCCCAGCGAAGTTCTTCAAAAGGGTCAGGTGGTCAAGTGCCGAGTCCTGAACGTCGATCAAACGCGCCGACGCATAGCGCTCGGTATGAAACAACTCGACGATGATCCATGGCATACCACCATCCCCGAGAAGTACAAGCCTGGCCAATTGGTCAGCGGCAAAGTCACCAAGATCACCAATTTCGGCGTCTTTGTGGGCTTGGAAGATAATCTCGAAGGACTCCTACACATCTCCGAACTCTCCGATCAAAAGGTGGAGAACCCCGAAGATTTGGTCAAAGTTGGGGACGATATCGAAGTGCGTGTTCTCCGCGTCGATAGCGATGAACGCAAGATCGGCTTGTCCCGTCGACGAGTCGATTGGACCGAAGAACAGCATCGTGTCGAAGCGGAAAAGGAACAGCAACAGATCCAAGCCAAGGTCGACAAGCAGGCCGAACTCAAGGGTGGTTTGGGAAGCGAAGGTCCATTGATCAAACCGGCCGAGTAACCCTCGACCGTTGGTCAATCCAAGCAACTAACAACAAACGGCCGGTGCACTTGCATCGGCTGTTTTTATTGGCGGCTGTTTTTATTTGCTGGGTCGAATCCAGATGCTCACGGCACTCAATGCATTATTCGTCTACGGAACTCTCAAGGAGGGTCATCTGCGAAGTCGCATGTGGCCTCATGCGCCTCAATCGATCGAGCCAGCGATCGTGCGTGGTCGGCTTCTCGATCTGGGCGCCTATCCAGGTTTGATCGAGGGGGATGAATGGGTGCTCGGCGAATTATGGACCCTCGCGGAGAATCATATGCCTCGAACGCTTGCCGTTTTGGATGAAGTCGAAGGTTACGATTCCATCGCAAACTGCGGACTTTATGTGCGCAGGGCGATCCCCGTCTGGTCGCTTCATTCCCATGACGGCCCATCCCATGAACCAACGCGTCGCGCGTTTACCTATTTGATCGCCGACGAGTATCGCATTGCTACAGCACGCCATATTCATCCCGCCATTTCGGTCGGTGATGGGTTGGCTGCCCAGTGGCCTGATTCCCTGTCGCGCGTCCCTGAGCGACTCGAAGACGAATAGCCATGAAGCCATGAAGTCTGGGCCTAAGCAGGATGGATCCCCTTTAGGCCGCGTTCGAAACCTTTTTGGAAGGTCGGGTCCACAAACGGACGTAGTGTTCGAGCTGGACAATCCAACGTCTCCGCCGTTTTGCTCTATGGAGTCGTTCCAGTGACCTGCCTTCGAAGAGCTTTTCGTTTTCAGAGGCTTGCTGAGCGGTCGGCTCATCCCGATCGGGGTCGATCACGCATCCCACGAAATGACCTCGGGACCGGGGGATGGGGAAGGGACGGCAATCCTCACCCTCGTACGCGAACAAATCGCTGTGGACCAGCATGGAATGCTTGAGCCTCGGATAGATCTGGTCGCGCATGAAGTCCTGATCGTGCCCTTTGCGGTGCCAGACGCTCCATTTCTCGATTAAATGTTTGATGTCGGGAATGGCTCCGCCACGGCACCCCCACATACCTCCCATGACCACCACCCGGTGGCAAGGATGATCGCGCATGACATGCATCCGTCTACCGCTGTCAACCCATTCCTGAACTGCAAGAGCTTCACGGCGAGTGATTCGAGAATCGGCATCGCGGATGATCACAGCGTCGAGGGAATCATCTCCAGCGGGCAAAAATCTCCAGAACATTCCATCGATCGCCCCGCGTCGTTCCTTGCGAATGACTTCCGCACCCGAGGCCTTCAGTCGGATCGCGATCGAGTCGTCAATTTCTTGGGAGATATAGAATCGGGCCGTCCAGCCAGGATAAATAACAGGTGCAAGGATCGCGTTGCGTAGCGCTCCTTGGTAGTAGAGAGGATCGGTTCCATAGAGTGAGAAAGAGATCAATTTGCGGGACATCATGCACCGATTGCGCAACCTTCCTTGGTGTATTCGATCGAAATCCACTTTTGCCGAGTAGCCGTCCCGAGAGGTCGCTCAGGATAACGGAAATTATGGTAGTACAACCGAGCTCGACTCATCTCCAGCGACTCGATCATGCACCGGATCGAGCTCTCCATACAATGAACCTCCGACGCGCGTTCCAGAACCAAACCCATGTGAAACAGGCTTTCCTTGGGCTCGTTTCGGACAATCGGAATCCCGATTGCGCTGGTATCGACTACATAACCTCGCCCTGGATCATCGTGAACAAACGCATAGGGGGCATTGGGTGCCACTTTCGAGAAAACGCGTTCCTCTTCGACAAGATCCCGATCCCAATGGCACTCTTCGTATCGTGAGTCATAGGGGATCCCAAGTTGCAGATAAAACAGTTCGTCGAAGAATAGATCTGGATGCTCCTTGAGAAGGGGGCGAAGTTCGCGATGCCCGACGCAAAGATAATTGCTGCTCGGTATCTGACGAATGATTCTCTCAACCTGTGGCTTCTCTCGCTCGCGATCGTCCAATTCGATGATACGAATTCTCGGTTCATCTCGATACATCCATCGTGTCATCGAAGCGTTCCGAGTCTTGCAGAAAACATGGACTGATCGATTCGATTGCAAGCGTTTGAGTAAATGTCGCACCATCCCGTTGCAGTGGATCATGTCCCCGAGCCCGAGGTGATGGTAAATGAAGAGATTCTCTTCCCAACGGACTTGTTTAAGAGATAGAGATTGAGCGGGACCGCGGATCGCTCCGTCAAACGCTTCTTGGATCGTTGAAAAGATTCGGCTCAGAGTCACCATGATTCCGTTCAATGCGCGATCAGATGCGGTCGAATTTTCACAATGTGAAAGAAATAGCACAAACCAGGCAATTGAGGCAAGGCGGGATAGTGAACCGAATGGTTCTGAGGCGGAGGGGCTGCGAGGCCGAATTGATCTAGCTTTCGTCAGTTCCTATATCGTAGAACCCTGTGTCGCGGAGGGGTCCGCATCGAGCAAACAAGGAATCAGGTAGCCATGGCGAGAATGGTCCGGCGAAGAAGCAAACAGCGGATCTATTGGGTGGAGATAGGCTTCCTGATCCTCGGTCTCATCGCCCTGCGTCCTTCGCTGGTCAGTGACATTCTCAACATGGGACGAAACCCCCAGCCGTACATCCCCCGAACGCAATTGGTTGGGGATTACAGCAATGATTATTACCGCAACTATCCTAGCTCGGCAGGCGTCAGTTCCTACTACCCAGTTTGGAACCAGCCAAGCTATTCAGTAAGCGATCCGAGAGTTTCTTACGACCCTCGGACTACCTACGATCCTAGGTCCTCCAACGTCGCATCATCGAATGTTGCTTGGCCCGATGCACAGGTCCATCAGTACATTCACAACGGTTCGTCGGCACCTCTGGTCGCTTCGCCGACGTTTGGTAATAACCAGTGGAATAACAACGCATGGAACAGCAATAGTTTGGCCCCATACTCGGGACCGAACCGATATCCATCCTCAACTCCTGTGTATACCGGCCGGTACTAATTCTTGAGGAAGCGAACATGTCGCGCATCGCTAGCAATCTAGACAAACCCACCGCTAATGTTACTTCAGGTACATTGCCGACGGGCGGATTGAATGATATCGACGTTACCAAGTTTCTTGATTTGATGATGACGGAACTACGCAATCAAGATCCATTGAACCCGACCGACAACGCGCAATTGATGGAACAGATTGGACAGTTGCGATCGATTACCGCGAATGATCAATTGATGACTACGTTGAGCAGTTTCGCAACGACTCAGGAATTCACCACTGCGAGCAGCATGATTGGGAAGAAGATCAAGGGTTTGGATAGAGAAGCAAAAGAGGTGAACGGAGCAGTCTCGAGCGTCTCGGTAAAGATTGACGAAAAAGATCGTAACAAGCGACAGGTCCAAGTACATGTTGGGAGTCAGATTGTCGATATCAAGAACGTTCGTGAAATCGTCGAGAATTAATTCTCTCGCGGTTTGCGATCGATAGCATTTCCGATATCGACACAGATTCCTCGCTGCTTGGAGCTTCGTCTCTATGGGTTTAACATCCGCACTCAGCACAGCGTTGACGGGCATGAATGCTGCGGAAACGCAGATCGACGTCCTCGGTAACAACCTCGCCAACTCCCAGACGGTTGGATTCAAGTCATCGGACGTGGTCTTCTCGACCCAGTTTCTTCAAACTCTATCGCTCGGTTCCGCGCCTACTACGGACAACGGTGGTCGTAACCCTCGTCAGGCGGGCTTGGGTGTTCAGATCGCGGCGATCAACCAGAACTTTCGCCAGGGAACGATCGAGATCAGTTCGTCGTCGACCGACTTGGCCATTCAGGGTGAAGGGTTTTTTCAAGTCGCAGGTGCCCGAGACGAAAAGCTGTACACACGCAATGGAATCTTCCGGCTCAATAGTAGTAACGAACTGGTGACCTCAGACGGTTTCCGACTTCTTGGATTCGGTGTCGATGACAAGTTCAATATTCAATCGACGCAGGTTGTTCCGCTCACAATTCCCGTTGGTACCGAGACCATCGCCAAAGAGACCTCGAAGGTGGAACTCGAAGGGACGCTCACTCCCCGGGGAGATATTGGAGACGTATCCAACGTCATCCAAAGTGCGGTACTTGGAAATGGGCGCATTCCGCGACCCGTTGTGACCGGCATAACCGCACAGGGATCATCTGCCCCTTCGACTCTGGGCGTTAACTTCTCGACAAGTCAGGGGGGAGCCGGGAATCACGCGGAAGGCTCCGTCTATCAGTATCGATTCGTGTATGTTGACAGCAATGGCAAAGAGAGCAATATATCGTCGACGGTTTCGTATACGGTTCCCGCCGGAAACGGAATCGCTGACAACACGATATCATTCAGCCTGCCACCTGCGACAACCCAGTACAACCAAGTCCGTGTCTACCGCACCGCTCCTGGAGGATCGAATTTCTTCTTGGCGGGTAATGGTGCTGCAGGTGCAACGTTCCAGGACACGAGTGCCGCTTCCTCGGCGACCGCACTGAACACTTCCGGATTGACGGGGAACTATTCCTATCTATTCACGTATTTCAAAGCAGGGGAGCCGGAAACGCGTCCTTCGCCGTTGGTTGGCCCAGTGAGTCTTGCTAACGGTCGTGCATTTTTGACGGGTTTCCCAACTCCGCCTGTACCTCCGGTGGATGGTGGCTTCCCGTTGTATGACTCGATTCGCATTTACCGCAACGTCGCCAACGACCCCAACTCTTTCTTTCTGGTCGACACCATTGCACCGACCGGTACCTATACAGACAGTCGTACAGACGCGGACATTACCGACACGACCAAAGTAGGTTTCAAGAAGGTCAATTTCGACGGCCCCACCGTCGATGCCGCGACCCGATTGGTGGACGTGATCACTCGAGATGGCCTAACCTACTCGAGTCCTTTCAAAGCGGGAGAACTCACCTTCCGCGGTAATAAAGGAGGACGGTTTCTCGATGAAAAACCGCTGACGGTCACCAATCAAACCACTGTTCAGGAGTTGATGGACTTTTTTGAAAGCGCGCTGGGGATTATCAACGATTCAAACGATCCCCTCAATCCGATTGTACCCACTAAGAACACGATCGCGGGCGAGTCTGGAACCTTGAATCCTAGTGCCTACATCAATAACGGTTCGATTCGGGTTGTCAGTAACGCGGGGTCGCAGAACAACATTTCGATCGACCTGTCGTCACTCAAACTCAAGGAACCCAGTGGACTAGTGTCTACGCCTAGTATCCCTTTCACCACCGTTCAGGAAGGCAAGGGGCAAGGGGCGGTGACCGACTTCATCGCCTATGACTCTCTGGGCTTCCCGATCCGAGTTCGTGTCACGGCGGTTCTCGAAGCCCGAACCGACCAGTCGACCATTTATCGATGGTACGCAGACAGCCCCGACAACTTGTCCGCAAGCGGTGCGGGCATCAATGTCGGAACGGGAATCATCCGATTTGATGGTAACGGTACCTTCACCTCAGCAACGAATTCCACTGTCGCTATCAACCGTGTTGGTTTCCCTAGTGAAAAACCGCTTTTGATCAATTTGGATTTTGACTTGCTCAATGGTCTTGCAACGTCCACGGCATCGCTCGCTGCATCCCGGCAGGACGGTTCGCCACCAGGGGTGTTGAATAGCTATGTGATCGGTGAAGACGGCAAGATCCGCGGGGTGTTCAGCAACGGTATCTCGCGAGACCTCGGGCAATTGCGACTCGCTCGATTCACCAACCCGATGGGTTTGGAACAGCGCGGTCGAAACAACTATGCCCCTAGCGTTAACACCGGTCTGCCGATCGAAGGTGCACCCACGGAAAACGGTATCGGTTCGATCTCAGCAGGTGCTCTCGAACTGTCCAATACGGACGTCGGTAACGACTTGATCCAACTCGTGTTGGCCAGTACGCAATACCGAAGTAATGCACGAATCATTACGGCGACCCAGCAGCTCTTTGAAGAGCTCCTAAATCTGCGTCGATAGTGTTATCGAATGGTGCGTGATTTTCGAACCTTCGCTCCGATCGCAAACCTGATACGACGGGCCGAACTCGCGCGATCGTTGCGTGCGTTTTTCGATCAGAGAGGATTCGTCGAAGTCCATACCCCGATCCTCTCCAGATCCTGTATCATCGATCGCCACTTGGATCCAATTCGGGTCGAGGGAGCCGAGGTACTCGGTCCTCAGTGCACTGACACTTGGTTTCTCCAAACATCGCCGGAACAGTCGATGAAGCGACTGCTGGCATCCGGCATGGGAAACATCTACCAATTGGGACCGGTATTCCGCAGTACCGAGCTGGGATCGATTCATAACCCGGAATTCACCATGGCGGAATGGTATGAGGTCGGTGCGCAATTCCAACAGGGACTAACGACCCTCGATACCCTCTGCCGAACGCTTCTGGATACCGATGAGGCGGTTCGCGTGACGTTCGCCGATGCATGGCGCACGCACACAGGGATCGACCTCTGGTCTGCCGATCAGCATGAATTGGCGTTATTTAGTATGGAACGAGGCTTCGTCCATTCCGCATCCTGGTCGACCGACTGGGATGATTGGGTCAACATGATCTTTTCGTTCGTCGTCCAGCCGCATTTGGGGTGGGAACGCCCCGTGCTGCTCACCCACTTCCCGGCCTCTCAGGCTGCCCTCGCTCGCCTCGAACCATCGGATCCACGAACTGCTCTCCGCTATGAACTCTTCTATCGCGGGGTCGAACTCGCCAATGGTTACGATGAGCTGATTGCCAGCGAGGAATTGGAGAGCCGGGCAAATACCGCTAATATCGAACGTCTCGAACATGGCAAATACGCTCTGCCTATCGAGAACCCATTGCGGGACGCGATGAAATATGGTGTGCCACCCAGTTGCGGTTGCGCCCTGGGTTTCGATCGTTTGGTCATGCTCGCATGCAAGGCGAGTCGTTTAGACGAAGTCATTCCCTTCTCAGCGGAAATCGCCTAGGCCTGCGTCCACCATCCCCTACAGATGCATCCTCTAGCATTTGCTATCTAACCAGGGTGGAGGATCGATCTCTCTTGACGTTGCGGACGCGTTCCGGTTATCCACCCAGGGATGTCTAGATAGTTGGCCAAATGCGTCCCGACCTTTATTTCAGGTTCTGCCGATGACCCCATTCGCAACCGGTCTTCCCAGTCGTCGATCGAGAAGCACAGTCGCACTCGCTCTTCCCTTGTGTTTGGTGACGATTGCGACGGCGATGAGTCTCGGTTGCCAATCTTGGATCACGGGCAAGAAGGAGGAGAAGCATCAGAAAGAGATGCGTCTCATGAAGGAGAAGTTGGCCGACCCGGATCGTCCTCGACTCGCAGGTGAGATTGCTTCACCCTTGGGCTTAACGATACGTCGTTACGATGCGATTGGACTGGTAAGCAATCTTCCGGGGACAGGGGGAATGGTCAATCCGAGTGCTCAGCGTGACATGATGCTGACCGAGATGCGTCGACACGATGTTCTCAACCCCGAGATGATTCTTGATTCTCCATCGACAGCGATCGCGAAGGTTCGAGTCTTTGTCGGTCCGTGTGATACGAAGAGCGACCATTTGGATGTGCTGGTGGAGTGCTCTGACGAATGCAACGCTGCGGATCTTCGGGGTGGATTTTTGATGCCGACGATACTTCGCGAGTACATGTTGCTAGATGGAAAAAATCGGAGCAGCAATGACAAGACCAACGCCTCGGGGGACTTTGTCTCCATTCCCGCCTCCCTTTGCAACGACGCGAACATGAATCCGTTGCGTGGGGTTGTCATCGGTGGTGGTAAACTGCTCGAAGCACCCAAGCTCGGTATCCGTGTCGGCAAGGAATGGCGGCACGTTATGGTAGTCGGTTCGATTGCAGAGGCGATCAACAAGCGATTTTTCTTCAAAGATGGGGGCCGACAGCAGAAGGTTGCTGAGGGAAAGAATGACTGGCATATCGAATTGCAGACTGTACCAAAATATCGTTGGGACCCGATGCACTACATGTCGACAGTCCTGTCTATCGGCTTTCGTGAATCCGACGAGCAGGTAGCGGAACGTATCGAGGGCTGCCGAAAGCTATTGTTGCGTCGCGAGACCGCACGGAAAGCTTCTTGCGAACTGGAGGCGATCGGCAAGGGGAAGGCGATTGAAGTTTTGATGGAAGGGCTCTTGCATGTCGATACCGAAGTGCGATTTCACTCCGCCTATTCACTCGCGTATTTGGATCGCATGGAGTGCGTACCGGTCCTGCGCGATTTGGCCATGGAAGAACCTGCGTTTCGGCCATTATGTCTGATCGGGCTCGGGGCCAACGAGCATCCGTCCGCTCGCGAAGCGCTGCTTGGCCTTATTCAGGAGTCGGAACCGGAACTATGTTACGGCGCGATGACGGCCCTCCGACAAAAGAACCCGCGCGACCCGGCTGTTCTCGGGGAAGCGATCGGGGACATATGCCAATTGATTCACTTCCCGAGTAAAAACCATATCGCAGCGGTTTCACTCGAGCAGCAGAAAGAGATTGTGATCTTCGGATCCAACTCTCAGATCGATTTGAATCTGGAGCTCTCACCCTCCCCGACTCTCAGGATTGCACCGTTGTCAGGCGGCTTGCTTCGCATCGCCAAGACGCAACTCGACGGTGAAGTCCTTCAAAGCATTATTTCCAACGATCTCGACTCTTTCCTCCGGGCTATGCCTTCCATCAATGCAAACTACGATGATGTCGTTCATTCACTCGATCAACTCGGGGTCGGTAAACACCTCTCGAGTCAAGTTGCTATGAATCCCCGGCCTCGAGCAGGGCGAATCTACCAACGCGATACCTCCGAAGATGACCCGGTGGAAGAAGTGATCGAATCGTTACAAGTCGATTCCTCATCGCGAGCGAAAGAGATCCCCAAACGGAGTTGGTTCTCGATGACCTGGATGCCGAGCCTGATACCATCCAAAAAATCGGAAGACGACGAATCCGATTCCGGCACGAATATGGAAGAACAAGAAGGTAGCCAGCCTTAGTCATGCTCAGGGCACTGGAACTAGTCGGATTCAAAAGCTTCGCCGATCGAACACGGTTCGATTTCCCAGACGGTATTACGGCTGTCGTGGGTCCGAACGGATCTGGGAAATCCAACGTCGTCGACGCGATCAAATGGGTACTGGGCGCCCACAGTGCTCGCGCTATCCGTGGCGCTGAAATGACGGATGTTATTTTCAAAGGCTCAGCCGAGGGAGGAAGAAAACCGGCCAACAGTGCTGAGGTCGTCCTAATACTCGACAATCGATCCCGCTTGATCTCCTTCGACGCAGACGAAGTGCAGGTCTGTCGCCGTGTCTATCGCAGCGGCGAAGGGGAATACGCAATCAACGGCCAACCTTGCCGACTCAAAGATGTTCGCGACCTGTTTCGCGGAACCGGGGTAGGTGTCGATTCCTACAGTCTGATCGAACAAGGCAAAGTCGATCGATTGCTGCAATCCTCTGCGAAAGATCGCCGAGCGATCTTTGAGGAAGCCGCCGGTATCTCACGATTCAAAGCAAAGAAAGCGGAAGCGGAACGCCGCCTTTCGCGAGTCGACCAGAATATGTTGCGAATTCGCGATATGGTCGATGAATTGGGGCGGAGACTCTCGACTCTCAAACAGCAGGCGTCCAAGGCCCAACGTTATCGGGAATGGACCCAGCAGTTGATGCAAAAACGAACGTTGCTCGGGCAACTCGATCTGCTGGATATCGAGAAGCAAAAAAGGACGCTCGATCAGCGATACTACGATGCAACCGAAGCCAAAAAGGCTGCTCAGGCCCAATTGGCTACGATCCAGGAATCGCTCAACGATCAACAAACCGTTCTGAAGCATCTCCTCGCTGAATTAAGCACCTATGCGGACAAGCTATCAACCAACCAAAAAGAGTATATCCAGACCTCTGGTGAACGGGGATTGATCGAGCAGCGTCAGGCCGAATGGGAAACTCAATGCAGCACGTTGCTCGAGCGAATGGAATTGCTCGAACGCCGTGTGACGATTGGTCAAGAGGAAATTGTCGAACGCAAACGAATCATCGAGCAACAGGAGGCACTCTGCGCCGAAGCCGCTAGCCGAACGACCACGTTGGATGCCGATGTTCACTCGCGTGAGGAGACTCTGAAGCAACTGCATCGGAAACGAGATGATAGACGGGAAGAACAGGAGACTCTCCGGCAGCGACTCGCTCGAATTCAAGTCGATGCATCCTCGCAGTTCAACGCCTTGGAATCGACGGAAACAGAGATCCTACGACTGCGTCAACAGATCGCGGACAAATCGCAAGCGATGGAGAAATGGACGCGCGATCTCGAGCAGTTGCAACAAGACTTGAACGGCTCGCGGCAGGACTATCATGCTGCAGAAGCAGCCAAGGAACTCGCAAAAAAACAACACGAAGAGATCGTCGAGCAAAGGCGCCAGCAGCAGCAAATGTGCTTGGAGTTGCAGACTCGCATCCAAGGCCTCAACGAACGATGGAATCTTCTTGCGCAATTGGAGGATCAGTTTGCAAATGCAGGTCGCGGCGGACAACAGCTCATGCGATCTGCGGTCGAAATGGAGAAATCTCATTCCGTTTTCGATGCGAATCACTCGTCCATTCGAGGGATCGTCGCAGACTTGATTCAAACCGAGTTGCATTTGGCTCCGTTGGTCGATGTCGCTCTGGGGAACCATGCCGATGCGATCGTCATGAACGATGGAAAACTGATCGATTGGATCCACGAAGGGCGGTTGATGCCCGAGGGACGAGTCACCCTCCTCCGCTTGGATCGCTTGCCAACGCGTCGAACCGGCGAACGAATTCAACTCGACGGCCTTCGCGGTGTTCTCGGCCGCGCCGATCGTTTGGTCCGGTTCGATGTATCGAATGAGCCGCTCGTTCGCTCCCTGCTCGGAACTACCTGGTTCGTTGAATCGCTGGCCACCGCCCTGGACCTGAGCCATTTCCGCGGCGCAGGCCTGCGGTTCGTTACCGCCGAATGCCAATTGATCGATAGCGATGGAAGCATCACCATCGGCTCTCTCCAAACAGGGTTGGGCTTGGTCTCTCGCCGAAGCGAAATGCAATCGACAACAGAGCAGCGAGATGCCATCGAGATCTCCCTGGCAGAAGCCAGAACGGCCCTGGAGTCGATCGAAGCAGCACAGCAATCAGCCAGCGAGCACGTCCACCAGACAGACTTGGAGGTCGTCGCCGCAGCTCGTCGCGTAGCAGGTATCGAACAGAAACTTCGCTCCCTCGAAGATCAGCAAACAACCGAGAGCACTTCGCTCGATTTGCTCAACGAGGAATTGGATCACAAAACAAAACAAAGGGATCAATTCGATCAATCGATGAACGTTCTAGATCAGGAACGACTCGATCTCGAACAATCCGATGCTGGCCTCGTTTCCGACTTGGAACAGATCGCTCAGAAAATCCGCGATCGCGAAACCGAGTGCCACCAAGTTCAGCAGTCTCTGGTAGAGCATCGAATCGAATCGGCTCGCCAGGAGCAACGCCTCGATGGTCTGCGATTGACCCTCGAGCAGCTATTGCAGGATGCCTCGGAGCGAACGCATCATCTGCAAGCAGCCAGAGAACAGTGGACGCAGCTGGAAGACAAAATCGCACAGGCGAAAATCAGGCGGGATTTCCTATCGAGCCGTATCGATGAACTCGATTCCGATTCCGCAGAACTGAGACAAAAACGGAACGCATGCGATCAAGAGCGATTGTCGCAGGAGCAAGTGGTCAATGCTTCCGTGAAGCAACGGGATTCGCTCTCTCGCCAACTAGAAAAAATTGAAGATCGCATCGCTGCTATGGATCAAGATAATCAACGATTATCTCAGCAGCGAAACGACTTGCTCGCCCGTTATCTCGATGAGTACCAGATCGACCTCTCACTGTCGGTCGCAGAAGCGAAAATGCTCGGCTCTCACAAACGCCATGAAATCGAAGCCGACTTGTCGCAACTCAGGCACGACATCGCCTCGGCGGGGAGCGTCAATATGGAAGCCCTCGATGAGCTTGAAGATCTCGAGAAACGCCACGATCGCTTGGCCTCGCAAGAAAAGGATCTCATCGACGCCAAAGATGGTCTCCTGAGAACCATGGACAAGATCGATGAGGACGCGCGATCCCTCTTCCGCGAAACACTGGAAACCATACGGGTCAACTTCCAGCAACTCTATCGCAAGAGTTTCGGTGGCGGGTCCGCCGACATCATCCTGGAAAACCCCGATGATCCGGAAAGCGGGATCGAAATCCTCGCTACACCACCCGGCAAGACCACGTTCAGCAACAGCCTCCTGAGCGGTGGCGAAAAAGCGCTGACCGCCGTTTCGTTGATCATGGCTTTCTTTCAGTATCGACCCAGCCCGTTTTGCATTCTCGATGAAGTCGATGCTCCGTTCGACGAAGCCAATATCGGACGCTTCGTCGCAGTCCTCAATGAGTTCCTAGATACCACAAAATTCATCATCGTCACCCACAGCAAGAAGACGATGACCGTTGCCAACATGATCTACGGCGTCACCATGCAGGAAAGTGGTGTCTCTCGCCAAGTGGCGGTCAAATTCGAGGAAGTTGACGATCGGGGCGAAGTGGTTCGACGGGCCGCCTAATACCTTGCCCCCCCCGACTAAAGGGATCCCAAAAACAGCGAGACGATTGGAACGATTGCGTGTATTCTATATGCGTCTGCTTTCCGTCCCTTTGCGACGAGCGAGAGCACAGGCAGATCCCTCTTGTGATTGGCGAATGCCATAGCTGTTCTGCACCACGAACCCACAGCCATCCATGAAACCATCCCCTCCATTTGCACTGTTTTCTTGTTTCTTCCTTGCGCTCATCGCGTTTTCCTCCAACGCTCTGGCGCAGCGATCTTCGACTCCTCTAACAACTGGATACACCAAGATCCAGGCCGCTCAAGATGTCATTGACCTGTGGGACACGGACCGGCGGGTCTTCGTGAAAGGGGATCTCGTTGTCTCGGATCAGCAGTTGGCTGATCTGGCTTCTTGGCTCGGCGAACAGGGACCGCACTGGACCATCGTGTTGATGAGCGATGCTGACGGTGAAGCGTATACCGCCCCCGATCGTCGTTCCTATTTCGGCATGGATGCGGTGGAATTCGCTCTGGGTAAAGGTCTGTCCAATCGCACTCCCTTTGGCCAGTTAACCCATCCGACAACGGGCGAAACCGATGGCGCGATCTTCGTCCTATTCCTCAAGGAGCGAAAGTTCAGCTACTTCTCCTCCGAAGCGCAGGACCGTCGAGGTTTGGGGCAATCCAATTGGATCGGCGAATTGGACCAACCTGCATTCCGTGCCATGCGCAGTGGAGGTCGCATCGTCGACGCCGTCAAAGATACTGTGAAATCGATCAATCAACGCTTGGATCGGGCTATTCAAGAAGAGAAGGAGTCCGCTCGCCAAGCTGAACTGGAGCGATTGCGAGATCTGCAGGCCGCGAAAGAATCGATCATCCACGTGAAGGACTTGATCGAACAGGTAGAGACCGAACGAAACAAGCTTCGCGAAAGCAAAACAGATGCTCAAGGAGAACTCGCCAACCCACCTGTGGAAAACTGGCGAGAACAACTTGCTCGTATCGAGAACGGGCTCAGCGAAAGCAATGCTGGCCAGAGCCAATCTCAGCTCAAACAACTCGGTACTGAAATCGATGCGTACCTCAATGGCTATGCGGCTATTGAAGGTTACCAAGCCAATAGAACCGATCTCGAAAAATCCATTGCGAACTTATCGCAAGCTCCTAACAGGGTGACCGCAGAATCCATCAAGCAACTCCAGCTGATCCTCGATGAGTTAGATGCCAAAGCTCGCAATGGAGATCTCGATTTGACCCAAACCCTACGTCGAGCGGAGGAACAGGTCGCTCAAGGGCAAAGGCTTTGGGCCGCTGAGGATCAACGACTCGAACAACTCGCAGCTCGGAAGCGGTTGATTCGCCAAATCATGACGGGTGTCGCAGGTGCGCTAGCCCTTTTATTCGGAGGTGTCTTGATCGTCTTCAACCGCCTTCGCAAGCCGACCATGGATCGGGCTGTCGAGTTGCTTCGGTCTCGCGAGTCGTCCATCACCAAAGAAACCGATGGCCTAGACAAACTTTTTTCGCGCAGCGCGGACCTGCTCGGATCCCGAGACCGCGTCGACCAACGTGGCTATACGGGAGCAACGCGGGACTTGAGCTTCCGAGCCCTCGGCGATATCGATGATCTACTCATCATGAACAAAGAGATCCGCCGAGTCATCGAACAGTCTCGGTCCCTCATCGAACCCAAGGAATTCTGGAATTCCATTGTCAATACGTTCAGCCGGGAACCGTTCGATCAAAGTATTCGTAAGCTGTCCGGCGCGCCGCTCAAGTTTTCGCGCGCGACGGGAATCCCCATGGTCCTCATGGACATCATCCGTCAAAAAGCCAAGGCCGATGGACAACCCGAGCCGACCGAGATTCCCGACGAAGTCGTTTTGACCTTCGACGAAATTTACCAAGCCATTCAGGCCCGGCGCGAACGAGCGGCACAGGCTATCGAGAAGCTCGAAAATTCCCTGATGAACGTCAGCGACGAGCTCAATCGCCTGCAAAACGAATTGCAGGGCGCGCTCGATCAAGACAAACGATTGTCCAACGCATCCGATAGCGATCGGCTTTTTGTACTGCCGAACTACTTCGATGTTTTGATCCCGTCAGCGCAAGCGGATCTGAAGGAAGCGGATTCGATGGCCGCAACCGATGCAGTCGCTGCAATCGATGGACCTGTGCAGTTGGCGAGCCGCAAACTGCAGGAAGCCCGCACTCTTGCTAACAGCATCGAGGAGTTTCGGCTCAAGGGGCTTCCCGAGATGGTTTCGCTCGCCGATAAACTCCGAGCCCTCGGCTATCCGACTCACTGGATGGACGTGGAATTGGATCAGCGGTCTCACTGGGCCAACCAGTTGATGGAGCGCGCAGCCCAGCAATCGATTGCACCCGAAGTAACGCAGTGGCAGGAATCGATCCAGCAACTCACCAGGTCGTCCCAAGAAGCTTTGGAGTTGGCCTCAAGAATTCAAGAAAAGACGACACCTCGGTTGCAGCAACTCAAGGACGATATCCAGGTAGCCCGCCAGGAATTGGGCCAGCGGCTCCAACTCCCGCCCGAACGCATGCTCGTCGAGCCGAATCTCAATCCAGATGACTCGCTGGCCTCAGCGCATCGCAACTTGGATGCCGCGGCGACTATGCTCAAACAGGGAAAGGTCCAGGCCTGTCGCGAAGCTCTCGAAGGATGCGATGCGGCGGTGGCCCAAGCGGTGGCAACCATCGAGTCATCGCACCAATCGTCGCGCGAATTCACATCGCGAAAGGGGGAACAGGAAGAACGTTTGCAGCAGTCCACCCTCCGGTTCGAGAACCTTTGGGATCAGATTCGCAAAGCGGAACAGGAATACTCCGACGACTCTCTTCGATTGGCCTACTCCACACCAACCGCGCAACCCGCTGCGAACGAAGAAGAAAGCGGCGAGCCTTCTTTGGAACGCGAAGGCCAGAAAGCACCCCAATTGCTCGATCGAGCTCGCGATCGCGCCAACGCTTGTAGCTCGATCCTGTCCAATGCCCAAGACATGTATCGGCAAGGAATGTTGCTCAGCTCGATGGGCAAGGTCCAAGAGGCAGCCTCATTGATCGCCCAAATGAATATTCGCCTCGATCGAGTTGCCGACCACTTGGGACGCTTGGAATCCACCGTGGTCGAAAACCAAAGGAGCTTAGCAGCCAGCACCTCCGCAGTGGAGCGTTTGGTCGACGCAAAACGGGATCGCATGGTTACCGTTCCAACGCTCCAGCAGATCCAAGCTATGGTGGAGCACATGAATCAAGTCCATCAGCGATATGCGAGCCCGCAGTCTCGCACCAACCCCTTTGAGTTCGCGCAGGTTCTGCAGACCGTACAAAAACGAATCGCGGAATTAGAGGGTATGGTTATCTCGGACCGGCATGGTTACGCCGAAGCTCAACGAGCATTGGAGGGAGCGGTGCAGCAATGGCAGATCGCCAACCAATACGTGAAGCAATCCCGCACCGACAATATTCCAGATTCCGCAGCAACCAGCGAAGCGGTTCGGCGCGTCGATCTGTTGGAACGCAACCTCCTCAATGTTCAGCAGGACTTTGCACAGGATCACGGCGACTGGCGCTCGATCAGTTCGAGATCTGCTTCGATCCAATCGGATCTGTCCGCAGTCTCTCGACAGTTGAGCACCGAACTTCAGCAAGCGAACGCCACCCTCGAAGCGTTTCAACAAGCATCCAAGATGGTCTACGATGCGGAAAACTGGACCGGGCAATGGGGCATACGCGTTCATGGCTCGCCGGGAGTACGAACGCTCGAGGCCGCAAGAGAAGCCTTGCAGCGAGGTCAGTATGACTCCGCTCTCGACGCAAGCCGTCGCGCCTACAGCGAAGCCCAGACCGAAATTCAACGCGCGGAACGTCAGGTGGCAGCGCGACGCATGGAAATCCAACAAGCTGAGGAACGCAAACGACGTGAACAAAGGGCAGCCGAAGCCGCGCGTTATGGTAGTGTCACCATCGGTTCCGGACCTTCCATCTTCGGCGGCGGTTCCAGGGGAGGCGGATTCGGAGGTGGGTTTGGGGGCGGCTCAAGCAGTGGCGGTGGATTTAGCGGCGGTTCTTCATCATCCGATAACTCGAGCGGGTTCAGTCGATCGGGATGGTAACAGATACGTTTTCGATACGTCTTCTATTTCGTTCGGCATTTGCTCGCAACCGAACATGCAACGCATCCCCCCGATGTACCGCAACCCGATTTGGACTCGGTGCCGCAACCAGGACCGCACCCGGTCTCAACGCGCTGGGCGAATGGAGAAGCCGCGACACTCTGGCGATAAACCTCTGCTAATTCGGCCATTCGATCGCTGGCCTGCTGAGATGGATCCCCCAGGAAATTGAAATAGAGGGTTCTGCCATCGAGCATCGGATCGACATCGAGCAGCACGTCATCCAAACCCTGCTGCCGCAAATGCCGTTGGCATGACTCGGCCGCGTCGCAACTCAATTCCAAAAGCTTGCTCCAAAGCAGTTCATCGTTGGCATCGGCAGGCCTGATGAATCGCCCAGCATCGAAAAGTTGCTCGGTCGTGGACTCACACAGCACCGTCCCAATCTCGATCCCCCGCTTCGTCCGGCAGACAACACGCACACCACGGTTCAATTGATATGCACCGGATTGAATCGTCACGGTGTCGCCACCGGAGCCTATTCGCACATGATAGATTGCATAGGTCGTTTCGGTGGACACGTCGAGATAAAACCTTTCGTTCGATGCGCGCCGTCGCGATCCGCTCAGTGAGTTTGGCTGGTGCTCGAAGGGCTACTTTGGTTTTGGTTTACGAGAGCCTGTTCATGGATCTCTCGAAGCATCCCAACGGCTTTCTCCATCGCCTGATTATCGACCTCGTGCACCGAGACGGCCGAGCCAACTCCGCGCAGCATGGTCAGTGTGAGCCGTCCTCCGAGGTGTTGCCGGAACTCTTCGAGGCCATCGAAGATCTCGTGGGATTCGAGATATGGGTCGTAGATTGGCAATCCCAGGTTCACAAGTGACTGAACCGCATGCATTGCATCGGCTCGATCCAAACCGAGGACGAGATGGGAATACAAAGTATCGAGTGCTACACCGATCGATACCGCTTCGCCATGCCGCAAGCTGTACTGGGTAAGTTGTTCGAGTTTATGCGCGGACCAATGTCCGAAATCGAGTGGCCGCGCCTCTTGCATCTCAAAGGGATCGCCGCCGTGCGTGATGTGATGCAAATGCATCAACACACTGGAACGAATCGCTGGCATCACCGCAGTCCAATCTCGCTGCGCGATGTCGCTTGCGTGTTGGCAAAGAAACCGGAATGCGGAGGGACTCTTGAGCAATGCGACCTTAACAGCTTCCGAGAAGCCCGCTCGAAAATCCCGATCGGGAAGATGAGCGATCAAGCCTTGATCATTGACGACCCCCCAGGGTACTGCGAAGGTTCCCTTCCAGTTCTTCTTGCCGAAGGCATTGATGGCGTTTTTCACACCGACTCCCGAATCGGCTTGAGCCAACGTCGTTGTCGGAAATCGGATCAACCGGATACCGCGATGCGATATCGCTGCCGCATAACCAACGGCATCGAGCAGCGCACCACCTCCGACGACCACGATATAGGATCTCCGATCCAGTCCATCGCGGTCGATCGATCGGAAGATATGGTTGACGGTCTCTTCATCGTTCTTGGCTTGCTCGCCACCGTCGATGCATTGAATGGGTGAGACCAACTCCAAGTGAGTGCGATGTTCTTCGAGTCTGGCGTGAAGATTAGGAAGCAATTGAGTATTGGCAGTTGCGACCGCGCGGTCGATCCAGATCTGAATGCGAGCCGCACCGGTATCGCTTCGAAACCATGGTACGATTTGATCCCAGTCGGCTCCGAAACAATCGCGTGTGAAGCGAAGTCGCAGCACTTGTGGGACGCTGAAGTTGACGTCGTAGGAGTCCTCGGAGATAGACCAGGGAATAGACGACATAGGAGAGGATACTTGGGAAGGAACAGGAGGGTGGAGTTCGCTTCATGGAGGCGGGTAAGACGATTTCGTTAGTGTAACCCGTTTGACGCTGCCTAGCAAAGGATCTTGAAAAGCTTGGAGCCCGGGTTTTTCCCAGGCTCCAAGTGCGTCCTCCGTGAATGTGCGGAAGCTGATTGCTCCGCGATCCTGTTGGCTTAGCTACAACCGAGGCTATTGCCGCAATTATGGCACAGGTAGCAATTTCCGTTGCGGACCGTCACGGACCCGCAACTGTCGCAGGCTGGCGCGTCTCCTTGGAACTTGGCGAACTGTGCATCCCGGGAATCCTCTCGGATCGGTGTCGTGGTTACATTCCAAACCGGCGGAGCATCCGACAAGCCGACGAATTTCGCTTTCGTGTAGTTGGCAACGGTGTTGGTCTCGGCACCATTTCCATTGACTGGGGTTGTGGTGACGTTCCCCTTGGGAGCGGGGCTCGCAGCGACTTCGCCAGTTGAATTGGCCAGGAGTTCCGCTTTGGCGCGATGCTCTTCTCGGTAACTGGCCAAGAAGGTCAAACCCAACCAACGGAAGATATAGTCGACCACGCTCTTGGCGAATCGAATTTCCGGGTTGTTGGTATGACCCATGGGTTCGAACCGAGTGTGGCTGAACTTGTTGACCAGGACTTCCAACGGCACACCGTACTGCAATGCAATGGAGATGGCTGTTCCGAACGAATCCATCAAGCCGCCGATGGTGCTTCCTTCTTTGGCCATGGTGATGAACACTTCGCCAGGTCGACCATCGGGATAGAGGCCGACATTGATGTAGCCTTCGTGTCCAGCGATGCTGAACTTGTGAGTGACCGAGTTGCGGGTATCGGGCAATCGCTCGCGACGGGGCTTGACCACCACGTTTTGAGCCGCAGCTTCTTCGGCCTTCTTCCCTTCGGACTTGGTCGACAGCGGTTGGCTTTGCTTGGATCCATCCCGATAGATCGCGATCGCCTTGAGGCCGAGCTTCCATCCCCAGAAGTAGGCATCGGCAATATCCTTGACGGTCGTATCTTTTGGCATATTGACCGTCTTGCTGATGGCTCCTGAGAGGAATGGCTGTGCTGCAGCCATCATTTCCACGTGAGCTTCCCAGCGAATGCTGCGAGTGCCATTGGCGGGAGTAAATGCACAATCAAAGACACCAAGGTGTTCGTCTTTGAGGTGGGGAGCTCCCTCGATGGTATCTCTTTCATTGATGTACTTTTCAATGTCGACTAGCTGCTCTGGACTGTAGCCCAGGTTTCGCAATCCCAAGGGAACCGAGGTGTTGACAATCTTGAGCATACCGCCGCCAGCCAGTTGCTTGTACTTGACCAGCGCGATGTCGGGCTCGATGCCTGTCGTATCGCAATCCATCATGAAGCTGATCGTGCCGGTGGGAGCGAGAACGGTTGCTTGTGCATTGCGGAATCCGTTTCTGCGTCCCAGATCGAGGACTCGATCCCAAACTTCGCGTGCCGCATCTTTTAAGTATTGCGGGCTGGAGTTATCGATCTGCTCCACTGCGTTGCGATGCATTTGCATGACTCGCATCATCGGCTCCGCATTTTCTTCGTAAGCTGCAAAGGTGCCTACGACTCCAGCCATTTCGGCGCTGGTCAAGTTTGCTACTCCATGCAGCAACGCCGTCAATGATCCGCAAATGCCATGGGCGGTCGCGGAATCGTAGGGAACGCCAGCCGTCATGATCAATGATCCGAGGTTGGAGTATCCAAGCCCAAGTGGGCGGAACAGGTGGCTGTTGTGCGCAATCCGATCGGTGGGATAAGCTGCGTGATCGACCAAGATCTCCTGAGCGATAAAGAACAATCGGCAGGCTGCCATGAAGCCCTGATAATCGAACGAACCATCTTCGCGACGGAACTTCATCAGGTTGATCGATGCCAGGTTGCAAGCCGTGTTGTCCAGGAACATGTATTCCGAACACGGGTTGCTTGCGTTGATGCGTCCGCTGTTGGGGCAGGTGTGCCACTTGTTGATGGTGGTGTCGTACTGGACCCCCGGGTCGCCGCAATGCCATGCGCAATCGGCCATCCGGTTGAGTACATCGCGAGCGCGATAAGTCGGCGGTTCGGCGGTGCATTTCTCGGATATCCAGCGGGTCTTCCACTGCTTGTCCTCGGAGACCGCTTCCATAAAGTCGTCGGTTACTCGCACCGAAAGATTCGCGTTTTGGAACATGACCGACGAATAAGCCTCGCCATTGAAGTTCGATTCGTAGCCTTCGCGAATCAGCGCGTGCGCCTTTTGCTCTTCCTTCCACTTGCACTCGATGAACTCCATCACGTCCGGGTGCCAGACTTTGATCGACTGCATCTTGGCCGCGCGTCGCGTCTTGCCACCCGACTTCACGACCGCTGCAATCTGGTCGTAAACTCGCATGAAGGACAAAGGACCGCTCGGCTTGCCGCCACCGGAAAGCTTCTCACGGCACGAACGGATCGTCGACAAGTCGGTGCCGGTGCCCGAACCGAACTTGAAGAGCATCGCCTCGCTCGTCGCCAATCGCATGATGTCTTCCATGTTGTCACCCACGCTCTGGATGAAACATGCCGACGCTTGCGGATACTCGTACGGATTCTCAGGCTGTTCCAGTTCGCCAGTGCTCACGTTGTAATGCCAATTGCACTTGGTCCCAACGACGCCGTACTGATGGTACAGACCGACATTGAACCATACGGGGGAATTAAACGACCCATACTGATGGAGGCACAACCATGTCAGGTCTCGATAAAATCGCTCGCCATCTTCCGGAGTATCGAAATAACCGTCGGCTACACCCCAGTCGGCGATCGTTCGCGTCACGCGATGAATCAACTGACGAACCGAATTCTCACGCTCCTTGGCGTTGTTGGGATCCCCATAAAAATACTTGCTGACCACAACGTTGGTCGCCAGTTGGCTCCATGAAGCGGGGATCTCACAGTTGGTTTGCTCGAAAAGGGCCTTGCCATTCTCGTCCTTGATCGCCGCACTCCGCAACTCCCATTCCGTGGTATCGAAGGGGCTCGCTACTTGGCTCGGACAGAATCGAGTTTCGATTCTCAGCCCGCTGCGGTTCCCTCTTGCTTCGTGCGTCGTTGGTGTCCGAGTCCGACGCTCACGTCCCAATTCAACTGTTGCCATACGCTCGTGCGACTCCATGCGTTAGTGGAAAATGGTGGCATGCAGATTACAAAGCAGTAATCATCCAGTCAGTTTGGATGAAGACCCCCGTGTGCTGCACCTCAATGAAAAAGTGGAAAAGAGTCCTTGCGACCTGCGGGGTGATTACCCCTGTCCAATCAGCATCCGACGCTGCTCGCTAGCATTTCCACCCGGTCGCCGGGGTGGCGCTTGTCGAGGAACTCACGAACACAGTCTTTATCGACCATTAATACTACCTATAGTAGTTAATTCTCGAAGACTGCACTACATGTTGCGTCAGTGGGTGAGCAGTGTAGCGAATCCATCCTCCATGTCAAATTTTTGTTTTGCCTGCGCGTAACACTCGTTCAGGTCAGGATTTGGGATCAAGGGAAGGAATCCGCATATTCGGATTTTGACCCCTGCCGATGCCCCTTAACCCTCGGTCGTTCTTATGGTTAAGGAAATATGAATAGGGTCGTGGACACCTTTGGTCACCGGTCCGAAATTTCTAAAAAAAGTTTCCCGACCCTCAAACAAGTCGGGGGGGCAGGGAACGATTCGGGATCAGGTCTTGAGTATGTCTCGCACCACCGTGCCATGGACATCGGTCAATCGAAAGTCTCGGCCACCGTAGCGATAGGTGAGCCGTTCGTGATCGATCCCTAGCAAATGCAGAAGTGTTGCGTGCAGGTCATGAACGTGGACTTTTTCCTGCTGCGCGTAAAATCCGAAATCGTCCGACGCGCCGTAGCTGATCCCTGGTCGCACTCCAGCACCTGCAAACCACCATGTGAACGCATGCGGATTGTGATCGCGACCATTGTCTCCTTGCGCGGTGGGAGTCCTTCCGAACTCCCCGCCCCACATCACGAGTGTTTCTTCGAGCAAGCCACGACGAGCCAGATCGCTTAGGAGACCTGCGATAGGTCGATCGACTTGCGCGGCGAGTTCTTTGTGCTTCTCCTTCAACTCGGCGTGTTGATCCCAATAGGCATGCGATACCTGTACGAATCGCACCCCGGCTTCGCTGAGTCGCCTGGCCAGCAAACATTGTCGACCGAAACCATCGGTGGGTCCACCGTTGATTCCATACAGAGCAAGAGTCTCTTGTGTTTCGTCTTCGGTTCGAAAGCGTTCGATGGCTTCACTCTGCATGCGAAACGCGAGTTCAAATGTCTGCTGCCTCGACTCGATCGCAGCAACTGCCGCATCCTCATCTGTCGTCTTCTGTTGATGATGCCGATCGATATCGCGCAACCAATCGAGTTGTAATCGCTGGGTCTGCGAGGAGACTGTTGGCACAAGATTTTCGATTTTCGACTGCCCGCCGCTGCCGGCGATGCGGGTTCCTTGGTGGATCGGGGGCAGAAACGCGGAACCGAAATTGCGGACTCCTCCGTGCCCGAGCGTGGGATTGATGGTGACGAAACTCGGAAGGTTTTCGTTCTCGGTTCCGAGTCCATAACTGATCCACGATCCCATGCTCGGCCGCACAAACGTATCGCTCCCGGTGTGAATCTTGAGCAGTGCGCCGCCATGCGCTTCATTGGAGCCATGCAGCGACTTGATGAAGGTCAATCGATCGACGTGCTGGGCCACTTCGGGGAACAGATCGCTGACCCATGCACCGCATTCCCCGTACTGTCGAAATCCCCATGGGCTTTGCATGAGATTGCCGGTTTGAGCGAATTGAATGCGAGGCTTGGGGATGGGTAGCGGTTGACCATGCAGCCGTGCCAACTCGGGTTTGTAATCGAACGTATCGATATGGGACGGACCGCCATGCATGAACAAAAAGATGACTCGCTTGACCCGAGGGGGCAGATGCGGTTCGGCGAGGATACCGTGCATGCCAGATCCGTGCATGCCAGATCCCCCCTCTTGTTGTGCGTACGCAGGGAGCGTGCCTGCGATCATTTCGCTCAAGGCGATGCCGGACAATCCCCGGCAAATGCTCTGCATCCAGACTCGTCGGCTTGGGGGATGGTGAATATCGTTGTTCATGCAGTCCTCTGTTCCGCGTGTCGGAGTCACTCGATGCTCACGAATGCGCGGGTAGTGATCAGGCCGCGAATCAGTGCGGACAGGGGGCCTTCGGGGCGTTTGTCCTCAACGCCGACCTGTTCGATGAGCAATACCGAACGCGTACGCTCGAACTCGCTTGCGTGCCTTCCGAGCATCAGAACAAAGGCGCGATCGATCTGGCTGGCTCGATCCTGCGAATGGTTCATCAGCTCGCGCGCGATCGCGTCGCTGGCCCGCTGAACCAACTCGCTATTCATCAGAAACAACGCCTGGCTGGGAACCTGCGTGACCGGTCGCTGTTCGATGTGACTAGCGGGATCAACGTAATCGAAGACGGAAAACATATCGGCCAGAGCCGCGCGGTTGATGCCTAAGTAAATGGTTCGTTTGTTGCTGGATACACCCTGCCCCGGGCCACCCAACCGCAAATCGAGTAAACCACTGGCAGCCAAGATCGCATCGCGCAGGGCCTCGAATTCGAGACGGCGCGAGGGGAAATGGGCGAGCCAACGGTTCTCGGGATCCGAGGAAGATCCGGCTGCGTGATTGGTTTGGGTTCGGTAGGTCTCGGACAACATGATCTCGCGATGTAGCCACTTCATCGACCATCCTTGCTCCACCCAAGCTCGCGACAGGTTGTCGAGAAGTTCAGGATGACTGGGTGACTCCCCTCGAAGGCCGAAGTTCGACGGAGAGGCCACCAGTCCCTGTCCAAAATGCCACGCCCACACGCGGTTGACCATTACGCGCGCGAGCAACGGATGCTTGGGATCGGTGAGCCAGTGAGCCAATTGCAATCGACCGCTGGAATTCTCGGGAATAGACTCGATGCCGTAATGACGAATCAATATTTTTGGAACCCCGCGAGGAATCGGAGCCTCGCCGGTTCGAAGATGATTGCCGCGAATGTGAATCGGCAGATTGGTTGCCTTCCCCTCTTCCACCGCCATCGCCATGTCGTGCGAAGGCATGGCCTTTTTGAGGGCCTCGACTTCTTTGGTGAGTTCGTCGATGGCTTGCTTCTGCTCGGCTGTGGGTTCGGTATCCGCAGGGACGGCCGCTTGGGCTTGCTTGAGACGCCCCTGCGTTTCATCGATTTTGGCCTGATGCTCTGCCCGCTTGCCATCGACAGCGATGGAGGGAAGGGGTCGCTCCATCCATCGCGATACGAAGTCTTCATTGGCCATCGCGCGGGTGCTCATCAAAAGCCCCGCCACTGCGTAGTAGTCTTCCTGTGTGAATGGATCGAATTTGTGATCGTGGCATCGCGCGCACGACAAAGTAAGTCCTAACAGCCCGCGCGAGAATGTATCGATCTGCTCGTCGACGATATCGATGCGCATCTTTGCCTTGTCCTGTTCGGCCAGCATCTTCGGGCCCAGGACCCAATAGCCGGTGGCCGTCAACAATCGTCGGCGTTCCTCTTCATCGGTCGGCTCCGGCAAGAGATCACCCGCCACTTGATGCACCACGAAACGATCGAATGACAAGTCGTCATTAAAAGCCGACACCACCCAATCGCGATATCGCCAAGCATTGGGCATGTCGTGATTTTCGTCAGCACCGTTGCTGTCGGCATAGCGTACTGTGTCGAGCCAATGCCTTCCCCAACGGACTCCATACTGAGGCGATGCCAAAAGGCGATCGATCCATCGTTCGTAGCGATCGGGGGAAGCATCCGCGAGATAGGCATCGATCTCCTCGGGCGTCGGAGGCAATCCTGTCAGGTCCAGTGTGGCTCGCCTGAGCAACACAAGCGGATCGGCAACAGGCGATCGAGCGAGCCCCTGCTGCTGCAGTTTTTGAGCAATCCAGTAATCGATCGATCGGACGGCCGAGTTCGATGGATCGCTCGCTTGCGAACCGAACAACGGCTGAAAGGCCCAGTGACGATCGACGTGAGCAGGATCGATCCACGATTCCTTGGGCCGATCTTCGTCACGTCGCGGGTCGATCGCACCATCAGCAATCCATCGTTCGAAATCTGCAATGATGGCATCGTTCAGTTTTCCCTTGGGGGGCATCTGCGACGATTCGTAGCGAAGGGATTGCAGGAGCAGACTCTCCGATGGCTTGCCTGGGACAATCGCTGGACCGGAATCGCCGCCAGCGAGCAACGCATCGCGTGTCGTCAATCGAATATTCCCTTGCGCGATTTTGGCCTCCGGTCCATGGCATTCATAGCAATGTTCGATCAACACAGGCCGAATACGAGACTCGAAGAAATCGAGCTTTTCCTGAGTGGTCGGGGACTGAAAACCGAGAACGGGACCATCGACCCACCCGCAAAGGGTCAGCAACCAAAGGGCAAGCAACGATCGAGATCGCAACGCTTCCATCTCGAGGGGTGGGTAAGGGTGGGAGTCAGGCAGGCGGGGAGCCTTTGCAGGAGG